>JALENG010000012.1 GCA_022767925.1 Clostridia bacterium | reverse complement strand
GCGGAATTGTTTGATTTTTCCCATTCGCTGGCGGGATATGCTTTGCAGCAGTGCGAATATCCCTGGCAGATTCTGGGGAAAATCCGCGATTTGATTCTGGCGCTGGGACAGGAATTGCCGCAGGACGAGTATGAAAAGCGGGGGGAGGACGTCTGGATTCATAAGACGGCCGAGCTTTATCCGAATATTTATATCGCTGGGCCCGCAATTATCGGCCCGCACACCCAGGTGCGCCCCGGGGCTTTTATCCGCGGCAGTGCCCTGGTAGGGGAGAACTGTGTGGTGGGGAATTCCACCGAGCTGAAAAATGTCATCCTGTTCGATAACGTGCAGGTTCCCCATTACAACTATGTGGGGGATTCGGTGCTGGGGTACAAAGCCCACATGGGCGCCGGTTCCATTACCAGCAATGTCAAGCAGGACAAAACGCCGGTCACGGTCTCCATGCCCGGGGAAAAAGTAGAAACCGGCTGCCGGAAATTCGGTGCCATGCTGGGCGATTTTGTTGAGGTGGGATGCAACAGCGTGCTCAACCCCGGTACGGTTGTGGGGCCCCACAGCCAGATCTATCCGCTCTCCATGGTGCGGGGCTATGTACCGGCGGGCCACATCTATAAAAAAGCCGGAGAAATCATAGAAAAAAGAAACTGAGGGGGTAGCAAAATGGATATGAACCGAGAGATTGCACGGCTGCTGCAGTACGGTGTGCAGCGGGGACTGCTGCAGGAGGAGGACCGGGTTTACGCGGCCAACCGCTTGCTTGCCCTGCTCCATTTGACGGAGTACGAACCGGTGTCGGCGCCGGAAGAGACGCTGGAGAATCCGGCGGCTATTTTAGAGCCCATGCTGGATTGGGCCTGTGAAAATGGGCTGGTAGAGAACAATTCCCCGGTGTACCGCGATTTGTTTGATACCGAGATTATGACCTGCCTGATGCCCCGCCCGTCGGAGGTGGTGGGGAAATTCCGCAGTCTGTACCAGCAGGCTCCGGAGAAAGCCACGGATTACTACTATGATCTCAGCCGCAGCTCCAATTACATCCGGGTGGACCGGGTTTCCCGCGATGAGAAGTGGACCGGAGAAACCCCCTATGGCGAGATTGTTATCACCATCAATCTCAGCAAGCCGGAAAAGGATCCCAAGGCCATTGCGGCCGCCCGCCTGCAGAAGAGCAGCAGCTACCCCAAATGCGCCCTGTGCCGGGAGAATGAGGGGTTTGCCGGGTCGGTATCCCAGGCGGCCCGCGGCAACCACCGGCTGATTCCGATCACCCTGCTGGGGGAGGACTGGTTCCTGCAGTATTCCCCGTATGTGTATTATAACGAGCACTGCATCCTGCTCAATTCCAAGCACACGCCCATGAAGGTCTCCCGGGAATCCATGGCCCACCTGCTCGATTTTGTGCGGCAGTTCCCTCACTATTTTGTGGGTTCCAATGCGGATCTGCCCATTGTGGGAGGTTCCATCCTCAGCCATGACCATTTCCAGGGCGGGCGCTTTACCTTCCCCATGGAGACGGCCCCGGTGGTTCACCCCCTGTCCTTTGCCGGGTATGAGGAGATCGACGCCGGGATCGTGCGCTGGCCCCTGTCGGTGATCCGCCTGTCCGGGGAAAATCCGGACCGCCTGTGCGATCTGGCCGAAAAGATTCTGACCGTCTGGCGCGGGTACTCCGATCCAGCTGCGGATATCCTGGCCTTTACCGACGAAACGCCCCACAATACCATCACCCCCATCGCCCGGATGCGCAATGGCCGGTACGAGCTGGATTTGGTGCTGCGCAATAATCGCACTACGTCCGAGCATCCCCTGGGACTGTTCCATCCCCACGCCCAGTACCATCACATCAAGAAGGAGAATATCGGCCTGATCGAGGTAATGGGTCTGGCCGTGCTGCCTGCCCGGCTGAAAACCGAGCTGGCCGAGGTGGAGGAAGCGCTGGTTTGCCCGGACCGGGCCGCGGCTATTTTCGAGAAAGAGAATATGAAGCCTCACTATGACTGGTTCTGTGAGCTGAAGGCCCGCCGCCCCGAAGGCTTTACCCAGGAGCAGGCCCATCAGCTGGTGCGGCAGGATGTGGCAGAGATTTTCGCCAAAATCCTGGAGGATGCCGGTGTGTATAAGAACACCCCCGCCGGGAAGGAAGCTTTCCTGCGGTTTGCCGCCGCCGTAAACGCGGGAGAATAAGAAAAAATAAGAACAGGAGAGCAGGTCTCTAAATGGGGCCTGCTCTCCTTTTTGTACTCTCATACCCTTTGGCGGCGGCCCGAAAAGCCATCAGCCGTGCAGGAAAATAAAGCGGGGGAAGTTGTGCATTTCTGCGTTGTATCCCGGGAAGGGCTGTGATACAATCGGGGAAGAGAGAGCCGCATGGGAGGCGGCGGGAGGAGGAAAACAAGAATGAAAATGCTGTTTGAGCGCATTGGCCGTCTGCTGCAGGAGCTGGACGAGCGCCGGTATCCCCAGGAGGTGCCGGTGGAGAGCTGGAAGATGAAGCAGACCCGCGAGCGCTTTTCGCCCGAAAAAGGGGTGGAGGAGGACGACTGGCAGACCCTGGGTGCGCCGTACCTGTGGGGCGGCCATCGGGAGTCCTATTGGTTTTCAACCCGCGTGAAAATTCCAGAATCGTTTTCCGGAAAATGTGTGCTGTTCCGGCTGACCACCGGGAAAGAGGGAGAATGGGATGCCTGCAACCCGCAGTTCTCGGTTTATGTAAACGGAGAACTGCGCCAGGGGTTTGACGTCAACCACCGGGAGCTGCTGCTCAGTGAGTGCGCCCGCGCCGGGGAGGAATACCACCTGGTGCTGTCCGCCTTTACGGGGGATCAAAATTTCAGCCTGTTCCTGCGGGGCAGCCTGGTGGTGCTGGACCGGGAAACCGAGCGATACTATTACGATGTGAAGGTACCCTATGAGATCGCCCGGTTGGAGGACCCGGAATCGCCGGTGTACCGCACCATTGTGTCGGTGCTGAATCACTCGCTGAATCTGCTGGACCTGCGCCTTCCCGGCGGCGGAGAAGCATATACCCGCACCTTGCGCCTGGCGGAAGAGGACCTGCAGGAGAACCTGTACCGGGCCCACGGCGGCCACAGCGAAGCGGCCGTTTTGTGCGTGGGGCATACTCATATTGATGTGGCCTGGCTGTGGACCCTGGCGGTTACCCGCGATAAGGCGGTGCGCAGCTTTTCCACCGTGCTGGAACTGATGCGCCGGTACCCGGAGTATGTCTTTATGTCCAGTCAGCCCCAGCTGTATGAATACGTGAAAGAGGATGCCCCCGAAATCTATGAGCAGATCCGCCAGCGCGTGGCCGAGGGCCGGTGGGAGGTAAACGGCGGCATGTGGCTGGAGGCCGACTGCAACCTGGCCTCCGGAGAATCGCTGGTGCGCCAGTTCCTGCTGGGCAAGCGGTTTTTCCGCCGGGAATTTGACAAGGACTGCGATACCCTGTGGCTACCGGATGTATTCGGCTATTCCGCGGCGCTGCCTCAGATCATGCAGAAAAACGGCGTGCCCTACTTTATGACTACCAAGATCAGCTGGAGCGAATTCAATAAGCTGCCCTATGACACCTTCCAGTGGGAGGGGATTGACGGCACCCGGGTGCTGACCCACTTTATTCCCACCCGGGATGACCGGCAGGACGATGTGAGCCACGGCGGCAACGATCATTTTACCACCTATAACGGGATGATCAATCCCTCGCAGATCCGCGGTGGCTGGAAGCGCTATCAGCAGAAGGATCTGAACCGGGAAGTGCTGAACAGCTTTGGCTATGGAGATGGCGGCGGCGGTCCCACTTCCGATATGCTGGAGCAGCAGCGGCGGCTGCACATCGGTCTGCCGGGCTGTCCCAAAACCGAGATGAGTACGGTATCCGGCTTTTTCCACCGGCTGCAGGACCAGGTGCAGGGGAAAAAGGAGCTGCCCCTGTGGGTGGGAGAGCTGTACCTTGAGTACCATCGCGGCACCTATACCTCCATGGCGCGTAATAAAAAGTATAACCGCCGGTCGGAATTTGCCGCCCAAAATGCGGAATTCTACCGGGTGCTGGCCGCCCGGCTGACGGGGATGGAGTACCCGAAAAAGGAGCTGAATGAGCAGTGGAAGCGCATTCTGCGCAACCAGTTCCACGATATCCTGCCCGGCTCCTCGATTTTTGAAGTGTACGAGGATTCAAAGAACGAGTATGAAACGCTGCTGCAAAACCTGCGGAAGCTGTCGGAGCCGGCTCTGCTTCGCCTGACACGGGAAGCCGGCGGGGAAAAGGGGAGCCGGGTGGTCTATAATCCGGGCAGCTTTTCCCATGCGGATGTGATCACCTGCCGCCTGCCCGAGGGACAGACCCTGCTGGATAACGGTACCCCGCTGCCGGTGCAGCGGCAGAAAGACGGCCGTGCCCGGGTGTTCCTGCCGGAGGTTCCGGCCCATGGGTACCGTGTTTTCCCGGTGGGGCCGGCTGCAGACGGGTGCGGCGGACTGATGGCGGAAAAGGAAAAATTGGAGAACCGTTTTTTCCGGATTCTCCTGAACGAAAAGGGGCAGTTTGTCTCGCTGTACGATAAGCGGGAGGATCGTGAACTGCTGCAGCCGGGCCAGTGCGGGAACGTGCTGATGACATATGAGGATAAACCCCATAATTATGACGCCTGGGATGTGAACTGTTATTACACCGAGAAGAGCTGGCCGGTGGATCAGGTGGAATCCATCGAGGTGACCGAGTGCGGAGACGTGCAGGCCAGCCTGACGGTGGCGTGGACCTACCTCTCCTCCCGGATCCGCCAGACCATCACCCTGTACCGGGATGTGCCCCGGATCGACCTGCACTACGAGATTGACTGGAAGGAATCCCAGATTTTCCTCAAACTGTGGTTCCCACTGGACATCCACACCAACGAGGCCACCTATGAGATTCAGTACGGCAATGTCACCCGGCCCACCCACCGGAACACCTCGTGGGATATGGCCCGGTTCGAGGTGTGCTGCCACAAGTGGATGGACCTGTCGGAGGATGGGTACGGTGTCAGCATTTTGAATGACTGCAAGTACGGCTGCAGCGTAGAGAGCGGAAAAGTGGGGCTGTCTCTGCTCAAATCCGCCATCTACCCCAACCCGGCGGCTGATAAGGAACACCATGCATTTACCTATGCGCTGTATCCCCATCAGGGATCGTGGCGGCAGGCCGGTACGGTGGAGCAGGCCTACCGGCTGAACAACCCGCTGGTGGTGACAGAGAAGGAGAACGACGGCGGTACGCTGCCCGGGAACTTCTCGCTGGTCCGCTGCGAGGCGGAAAATGTGGTGGTGGAAGTAGTCAAGCAGGCCGAGGACAGCGAGGATTGGATTGTGCGCCTGTATGAGTACGCCAACCGGCGCACCCGCACCCGGCTGCAGCTGCCCTTCCCGGTGAAAAAGGCAGTGCTGTGCAATATGCAGGAGGAGGATGGGCAGGAACTGCCCGTACAGGGGGATTCCGTCTCCCTCTCGCTGCGCCCGTTTGAGATCCAGACCCTCCGAATTTCATTTTGAGAGGGAAAATTTGAGAAAACTTTTGTCTTCCTGAGTTTCCGAAAATCAAAACCGCCGAAGCGTGGTACCCATTTACAAAGGGCCCGCTCCGGCGGTTTTCTGTTTTTACAAACAGGATTTTATGAAAAGATTTTACTCAAAGTAACCGGCCACATCCTTCAGGTACTGAATGACCGGCAGATGCTGGGGGCAGACCCCTTCGCACTGGCCGCAGGCAATGCAGTCGCTGGCTTTCCCGAAATCCTTCGTCAGATTCTGGTAGTATTCCCCCTGGGGCCGCCAACCCTTTCCCTTTACTTCCTGCTTATCCGCATTGTACAGCGAGAAGTAGCGTGGAATCGGGATATTCATGGGGCAACCGTCGGTGCAGTAGGAACAGCCGGTGCAGGGCACCGCGATGTTGCGGTTGATTATCGCCACGGCCCGGCGGATTATCGCCTGCTCCTCTTCATTCAGGGGCTTCATATCCGCCATGTAACCGGTGTTGTCCAACAGCTGCTCCATGTTGCTCATGCCACTGAGAACGATCTGCACATTGGGCAGGCTGGCGGCAAAGCGGATTGCCCAGGAGGGAATGGACAGCTCCGGATGATACGCCCGGAAAGCCGCTTCCACCTCTTCGGGGACATTGGCGAGGGTGCCGCCCTTTACGGGCTCCATTACAAAAACAGGTACATGGTGTTTTTCGGCCACTTCATAGCATTTTCTCGATTGTACTCCCAGACTGTCCCAGTCCAGGTAATTCAGCTGCAGCTGGACAAACTCCATTTCGGGGTGTTCCTGCAGAACGCGGTCAAGCAGATCGGCGTGATCATGGAAGGAAAACCCGATTTTTTTCACCAGCCCCTGGGCTTTCTTCTCCTTCAGCCAGGTAAAGCAGTCCAAATCGTTATAAATCTCGTAGTGGCGGGAATTGATATCGTGCAGCAGATAATAATCGAAATATTCCACCCCGGTTTTTCGGCGCTGTTCCTCAAAAATGCGATCACGGTCCTCTTTTGTCTTCAGAAACCCGGCGTGCAGTTTGGTGGCCAGCGTAAAGCTGTTCCGGGGATGGCGGCAGACCAGTGCCTCACGGGCTGCGTTTTCACTTTGAAAACCACAGTACATCCAGGCGGTGTCAAAATAGGTAAAGCCCCGCTCCAAAAAGGTGTCCACCATCTTTTTGGTCTGCTCCATGTCGATTTTCGACGGGTCGTCCGCATCCAGCGACGGAAGCCTCATCAGGCCAAAGCCCAGTTTTTTCGTTCCCATCCGTATTCCTCCTGTCCCGGGGCCTGTTGAGGCCCGCGCTTTGTTTTTCTCCCTTCCGTATAAAGAAAAACGGAAAAAAAGACAAATGCCTGTTTTCAATGATGGCCCATGCCGGAAAAGCAGTGTGCATGGAGAGAAGATGTTCCAATCAAGCCAGCTGCTGCAGTAGGGAAATCACAATGGGCATGGCGGCGGTGCGGCCATAGCCGCCCTCTTCCACCACCACGGCAAAGGCATAGGGGGTGTCCGGGTTGCGGCAGTAGCCGAAGAACCAGGCGGTATCCTTCTTATCGTCGCCCACTTCCGCGGTACCGGTTTTACCGCAGACCTCCATTCCCGCAGGGAAATTGCTGTCTCCGTAATCGACAATGACGTCGTTTCGCATCAGCTCATCCAGAACGGCGGCAGTGCTGCTGTCCAGCAGGGTCAGATAGCTCGTCTCTGGGGTGGACACGATGCCGTTTCCATCGGTGATGGACGAAATGATGTGGGGGGTAACGGCCCGGCCGCCGTTGGCGATGGCGTTGGCGGCCAGCATCATATGATAGGGGGTGACCTCGGTGGTGTACTGGCCGATGCCCGCCCAGCCGATTTCATCCTCTGTGGCGCCGTCCAGGTTGATGCGGCTGGCCTTTACGGTGATGCCGTCCAGATCCCAGTTGCGGTCAAAACCCATCTGCTTACACGTATCGGTCAGGGCCACGGCCCCCAGATCCACCGCCAGATCGGCGTACAGAATGTTGCACGATACGGCCAGCCCCTGCCGGATATCCAGTGTGCCGTGGGTTCCCATGCAGGTGATGGGGTTGCCGTTAATGATCTCTTTGCCCTCGCAGGTATAGGTGCGCGTATCCCAGTCGGAAAAATGCTGGATGGCGCTGGCCGCGGTGAAGACCTTGAACGTGGAGCCCGGGGCATAGGTGACCGACAGCGTGCGATCGTAATAGGCCCCTTTGTACTGATTGTTGGTCTCGATATCCGCAGGCAGGTTTTCGGGGTCAAAGGTGGGGGTGCTGACCTTGCACAGGATGTCTCCGGTTTTGTAATTCATCAGGATCACGGCACCCTTGTAATTGCCCAGCCCCTGCAACGCCGTCTGGCACAGTGAGGCATCCAGCGTCAGTTCAATGGTGCTGCCGGAGGAACTGTTTTGAATCTGATTGACACCGGTAATGGGATTATAGCCCAGCAGCTGAGCCCGGTATTGCAGCTGAATGCCGGTGGAAATACTGCCCTTTAGGTCTCCCACCGTATGCAGGGTGGCCTTACGAATGGACAGGTCATCGTTATACTGCCGCTCGCCATCCTGCGTTTGCACCAGAGTGACACCGCTGCGGTCGGTAATGGTGCCGGACCAAATGGCCTCGCCTCCGGCCTGCACCTCGGTGGTTTCGGTTTTCAGATGCCGGTTGTAGGGCTGCATGGCCCACATATCCCCCTCGGTTACCAGGCGGAACAGAAAAACGCCCATTCCCAAAAGGAACAGCCCGGTCAGCAGATAAAGGGTTAAGGAACGCCAACCCTGTGTTCTCATGCGCTTCGCCTCCTTGCCGCATAGGTTCGTTCATCGCTGGCCTTAATAAACGAGAGCAGCCCCCACACGGCCATCATGGAGGAACCGCCCGCACTGATAAAGGGCAGGGTCACACCGGTCAGAGGCAGGATGTCCGTGGGGCCCAACACATTCAGGGCCGTCTGGAACAGCAGAAGACCGGCGGCTGCACAGGCGGTGATGGAGTAGAAGGTGGAGCGGCTGCGGGTGACATCGCTGCGGGCATAGAAGATGAACAGCACCATGGCCAGCAAAACCAGCAGGGCGAGCAGAATCCCCTGTTCTTCGCACAGCATGCCGAATACCAGGTCGCTGTTGCCCTCCGGCATATGGACCAGATACCCTTTGCCCAGACCCACGCCAAAGAAACCGCCGCTGGCGATGTACGTCAGGGTGCGGCTCTGCTGATAGCCCAGCCCGTTTATATCATCCCACACATGGCCCCAAACGGAGAAGCGGTCCGCCGCATAGGGCTTAAGCTGCAGGAACATGAACAAACCCAGTGCCACCAGCGCTGTGGCCAGAAACACGGTGCGCAGGCTGCCCGAGCGCATAAAGGCGATCAGCAGAAAAGTGATGAAGAAAATGGCGGCTGAGCCCATATCGTGCATCAGAACAAAGCAGGCCCCGCAGGCAATGCCGAACAGAATGAATTCGGTCAGATTGCGGCGGGTCTGCAGGCGGTCCAGGGTGGCGGCTCCGCCGAAAACAAATGCGATTTTTACAAATTCACCGGGCTGAATGCTGACCGGCCCTAGATAAATCCAGTTTTTCGCCCCGTTGATCGAGGTGCCGATTACCAGCGTCAGTCCCAACAGCAGTACGCCAAAAATGGCGATGTACCGCCGCCACTGGTTCACCCGGTCCAGATTCCCCATAAACCAGATCAAAAAGGTGAACAGAATCAGGCCGCCCACCATGGCGACCAGCTGGGTGATCACTACGCCCGTGCTCATGCTGGTCTGCAGAAAAATCCCGATTCCCGATAAAAGCAGACCGACGGTCTCCACCTCGAAGGAGATGTGGTCCAGCACATGGGTGCAGAACAGATAGAAGAAAATTTCAATCAGCGCCAGCATGCCCCACAGCAGAAAAACCTCCGGGCGCCAGGGATCACCGGAACAGCAAACCTGCACAGCCAGCAGCAGATGGATCAGAACCGTCAGCGCCAGCATGCCCGCCGGAGATGGAATGCGCCGGAACGGGACGGTACTGGTGCGCGAATCGGCTCCCTCGGCGCGGATCAGCATCAGGGTGGTGCTGCCGAAAGTCAGGCGGTCGCCGGGCAGAATCGTGTGGGTCCCCTTGATTTTCACCCCGTTTACGCGGGTGCCGGATTTCGAACCGGTATCCGTAATCTGCCAGCCGGATTCCCGGCGCATCAACACGGCATGGTCACGGCTCATGGTGCCGTCAGCGATGGTAATATCGCAACTCTTGCTGCGGCCAATGGAATTTTCCCAGTATAGAACCGGAATTTTGCTGTTGGTTACCACATTCTGCAGCATGACCACCGGGGCAGCCTTCCGGCGGGAGCGGCGTACGGAAAAAAAGCACCGCAGAATCACCCACAAACTGAGCAGTGGTACCAGAATGCGGAGTACCAACAGGAGAATGTCCTGGGTACCGGATAAAACCGTCAGGAATTGCTCCCATCCTTCAGAAAACGACATAAATTCCCTCCTTTTTCAGGTGAAATCATCCGCCAGCGGGCAAAAGTCCCGCTTTTCTTTTCAGTATACCCCATACTTTTGAAGAAGCTGTGAATACCAAAGGCAATACCGGCGGATTTGGGTAAAAAAAGTCCCGCCGGAGCTGCTTTTGCGCCAGGCGGCGGGACGGCAGGACGGCGGGACAAAGGTTCATCGGATTCTCAGTCCTCGGGAGTGGGCGTGGGCGTAGCCGTGGACGAGAATTTTTCCACAAACATGGCCGGGTCATAGGCTCCGACTACTTCATTGTTCCACTCGATATCGGTAAGGGAATCGGCCCCTTCTTTCAGCATGGCGTCGAATTCGTCGCCGCGCATCTCGCTGAGAATAGCGCTGCGGGTGCCGTCGCTCTCCAGGCGCTGCTGGCATTCGTCAAAAATCGGATTTTTCTGCAAAATCACGTACAAATGCTCCTCGGGCAACTCGAAGGTGAGAACTTCCCCTTCCTCCATCTCCGCCAGCTTCTTAAGAAAATCCTCCGGATACAGCAGACTCTCGCTGGTGGGGTCGATGGTGTCCTGTGTCAGGAGATCATGGGAAGCCTCGCTCTTCTCTTTATAGGCCTCTGCTGCCTTTTCCATGGTACTGTTCCCCTCGCGGATGGAGAGGGCATACCCGTCGAGCGTATCGGTGACCTCCTTCTTCGCGTCCCCGTCCATTTCTACGGTTTCGCCATCTTCATTCGTCGTGGTCAGAGAAGCGCAGAAATACTGGAAGGTCACATATTTCTTGTCGTAATACTCGTGGATTTCCTCGTCGGAAACCTCTTTTTCGCCGCCTTTTCCATAGATATCCATGAAGACGGCGGCGTACATCACGGCGTACCGGGCATAGGCACGGGAGAAGGATTCCTGGGAAATCCCGTAGGAATCGAAAGTGCTGCCCAGGCTGGACCAGTAGTTGGAAGCCATGCTCTTGACGGTGCTCTCCTGCTCCGGCGAGAGGGTCAGATTCCGCTCCTCCATCAGCTGCTCCACATAGAACAGGCGGCGGGTCAGGGACTTGGCCTCCTCTAAAATCCAGTCGGAAGCCCTCATGCCATCGAACTCCGTGTCCATCAGCGGTACGGTTTTGTCGGTGCGGCTGTTTTCCGCCTCGTTAAAAGCGGCGAACAGTTCATAAATGTAAACGCCCGTGGCCAGAGTGTCGTCCCCGCGCTTGGCGCTCCAGGTTTTTGATTCCGAGTAACAGCCGGTGCAAACTCCCAGCAGGAGCATCGCGCTCAGCAGCGCGGCCAGCCCTTTTTTGCCCCATTTTTTCATGTTCATAATCCTACCCTTTCTTTTCAGTCCTGCCGGTCCCAATCCGGCGGCCTGCCCTCTGGCGGCAAAGCTGGTTTCTATTATACCGTGCCTGGGGGCGTTTGTCCAGAATCTTCCTGCCGCTGCGGGGGGAATTTTGGCCGGATTTATCCCTTTTTCTCCTGTTCGGGACTTTCTCCGCACAGAAGAGCCAGCGCCTGCTCCAGCACTGTCAGGGGCTCCTGCCCCAAAAGGCGCACGCTGAAGTACGGCCGCCCGCCGGCCGAGAATAGTACCTGCCCCTTTTTCATACCCGCCACGAGAAGGGACAAGCTTTTCATATCCACTGTTTCCGGGTACAGCAGCAGGGTGTTCTGCTGCTGTTTGATCTCAGTCATCCCGGCGCGGGTGGCCATGCTGCGCAGCAGCGCCACATCCACCAGCCCTTGTACGCTGCGGGGCGGCTCGCCAAAGCGGTCGATCAGTTCGTCAATCACGTCGGCGGCATCCTCGTAATTGCGGATATCGGCAATCCGGCGGTAAATCTCCAACCGCTGGGACAGGTTTTCGATGTAGCTCTCGGGAATATGGGCCTGTACCTGCAGGTCGATCAGGCAGCCGCCCTCCACCGGAGCCGGTTTTTCACCTTTTTCCAGGCTGATGGCCTCGTTGAGCAGCTTTACATACATGTCATAGCCCACCGATTCCATATGCCCGTGCTGCTCGCCCCCCAGAATGTTGCCGGCGCCCCGGATTTCCAGATCGCGCATGGCGATTTTAAAGCCAGAGCCGAATTCGGTGAATTCCCGGATGGCGGACAGGCGCTTTTCCGCAACCTCGGAGAGAACCTTGTTGCGGGTGAAAGTGAAATACGCATAGGCCCGACGGGACGAGCGGCCCACCCGGCCGCGAATCTGATGCAGCTGGGACAGGCCCAGCCGGTCGGCGTTATCGATAATCAGGGTATTGGCATTGGGTACATCCACGCCGGTCTCGATAATGGTGGTACACACCAGAATGTCGATCTCGTGGTCAATCATCCGGCGCCACACCTCGGACAGTTCATTCTCGCCCATTTTTCCGTGGCCGATCCCGATGCGCGCTTCCGGGATCATGGCGGCCAGACCGGCGGCCAGCCGCTCGATCGAGCCCACATCGTTGTGCAGGTAGAAAACCTGACCGCCCCGGCGCAATTCACGGCGGATGGCTTCGTTGAGAATCTGGGGATCGTGCTCCAGCACATAGGTCTGTACCGGGTGGCGGTCATGGGGCGCCTCTTCAATTACCGACATATCCCGTATGCCGGACAGCGCCATGTTCAGGGTGCGGGGAATGGGGGTGGCCGACAGGGTCAGTACATCCACATTCTGGCACACCTGTTTCAGCTTTTCCTTCTGTGCCACGCCGAACCGCTGTTCCTCGTCAATCACCACCAGCCCCAGGTCGCGGAACTGCACATCTTTCGAGACCAGGCGATGGGTGCCCACGATGATGTCCACCTCGCCGCGCCGCAGTTTCCGCAGGATCTCCTCCTGCTGGGCCGGGGTGCGGAAGCGCGACAGCAACTCCACCCGCACGGGGAAGCCCTCCATGCGCTGGCAGATGGTCTGGTAGTGCTGCCAGGCGAGAATGGTGGTGGGAACCAGAAAGGCGCACTGCTTGCTGTCGCTGACGCACTTAAAGGCGGCGCGCAGCGCCACCTCGGTTTTGCCGAAGCCCACGTCGCCGCATAGCAGTCGGTCCATAGGGGCCTGACGTTCCATGTCGTCCTTGATCTCATTGATGCAGCGAAGCTGGTCCTCGGTCTCCTCATAGGGGAAATGGGATTCAAAATCGTGCTGCCATTCGCTGTCCGGGGAAAAGGCGTGGCCCTTGGCATTCATGCGCTGGGCATACAGCTTTGTCAGCTCCTTGGCCATGTCCTGCACCGCTTTGCGCACCCGGGTCTTGGCCTTCTGCCATTCCGTGCCTCCCAGCCGGTTCAGGCGCACCGAGGAGTCCTCCCGAGGACCGATGTACTTGGAGACCAGGTCCAGCTGGGTGACAGGGACATACAATACGTCATTTTTAGCGTAGCGGATTTTGATATAATCCTTCACCACCCCCTGCAGGTCCAGCTTGCGGATGCCGTCGAACACACCGATGCCGTGGGTGGCATGGACCACATAATCCCCGGGGGTCAGTTCGCTGAGGGAGTAGACCTCCTGGGCGTTTTTGTTCCGCTTTTTCCGGGGGGCGGAGCGCGCAGTCCCCATGGACTGGTGCCCCTGAGTGAGCAGGAAAAAGCCGGCCTGCGGGTATTCAAATCCCGCCGACAGCGTGCCCGAAGTGACGGCTACCGTCCCTTTGGGGACCACGGCGGGCACGGAGAGAAAGGCGGCCGGAAGCCCGGCGGCTTTCAAATCGGCTGCGACAATGCGGGCGTTTTTTTCGCTGCCGGCCAGTACCACACAGCTCTCGCGGCTGTGCAGGGCGGCCTGCAGATCTTCTTCCAGCAGCTGGGTGCTGCCGCCCCAGCAGGAGAGCTGGCGGGCCGAGGCGCTCACGGCCAGACGCACCGGAGTGTCATAGCTGCCGTGCAGGAAGGTATCAAGATACAGAGTGCGGTTTTCCTGCAGATGGCCCAGAAGATCCTCCCAGTCCTGGGAGTAGCGGTCCAGGCCCCGGCACAGAACCCCCTCTTCCAGGTAGGCGCGCAGCTCTTCGCCCCACTGCCACTGGGAAGCCCGCACCCGCTCCTTGGAACGGGTGTACTCCGATACCACCAGCAAATCCCCCTCCCGCATATAATCGAAAAGGGTGGCCGGCTTTTCGTATACAAAAGGAAGAAATTTGTCCTTCGAGCCCAGCGGCAGCCCCTCGTCCAGGCGGTCAGCCTCCTGCTGCAGGATGGCCCGGGCGGCCGGGGCGTTTTTGCCGCGCAGCGAGCGGGCATGGGCGCGGATCCGATCGGACAACGCCTTTTTGTTGTCGATTAACACCTCGTTGGAGGGGGTAATGCGGATGCTGGGCAGCATTTCGGTACGGCGCTGGGTTTCGGGATCGAACAGCGAGAGGGTGTCGATCTCGTCATCCCAGAATTCCACACGCACCGGCGAGGAAATCCCCGGGGTGCAGAAATCCACAATGCCGCCGCGCACGGAAAAGAGGCCGGGCCCGTCGGTCAGCTCGCTGCGCTCACAGCCGCAGCGCAGCAGCACACGGCACAGCTCCTCGGGATTCAGCCGCTGTCCCGGGGTAAGGGTGATAGTGCGGCGGCGCAGCTCTTCGGGGGGAAGGGTGTACTGCAGCGCGGCATCCGCACAGGTGACCACGCACCGGCAGCCTTCCTCCCCCTCTTCCAAAAGGGAGCACAGCGCCTGCAGGCGCTGGTGCTCGTACTCATGGCTGCTGCCGTCGGTATGGCGCAGGGAAAAATCACGCAGGGGATAAAACAGCGTGCGGCAGCCCATGGCATTCAGGTCCCCGGCCAGCCGGGCTGCTTCACTCTCCTCCCCGGCGATCAGCAGCGCCCGGGTGGAGAGCCGGGAGCAGAGAGTGGCCACCAGATGGGCCTTGTGAATGGAGGAAAGGCCTGAGACGGCCCCGGGCAGCGTGTGGGTGCGCACGGCGTCCTCCAGCTGCTTATAAAAACTCTGTGAGAGAAGGGCTTCTTCAAAAAAACGCATGGTACATCTCCTTGAAAAACAATGAAACGAACAGGGAGGGATCAGGAATTAAAGCGGTTCATCGCTTCGTCCAGACGATCGTCCAGGATCAGCGAGCAGACCTGCGGGATCTTCTCGTACACCTGCTTCATCATCGCCGATTCCTCCTTGCTGTAATGGGATAGCACCCAGTCGGCCAGATCCCAGCCCGCGTCGGGCTTCTGCCCCACGCCGATCTTCACCCGGGGGAATGTGTCCTTTCCGGTCAGATACAGGATGTTTTTCACCCCGTTATGTCCGCCGTCACTGCCTTTACGGCGGATCCGCATCCGGCCGCAGGGCAGCGAAATATCATCGAACAGAAGAAGAACCCGCTCGGCGGGGATTTTATAAAACTGCATGGCCTCCTGCACGGACTGGCCCGACAGGTTCATGAAGGTAGAGGGCTTGAGCAGCAGAACCCGGTGGCCCATCAGGCTGCCCACCGCAGTCAGACCTTTGAATTTCAGCCGGTCGATGGTCACATGCATGGAATCGGCCAGGGTGTCCACAGCAGCGAAACCGGTGTTGTGCCGGGTGTTCTCGTACTGGCGTCCAGGGTTTCCCAGACCGGCGATGATCCATTCCACCGGCCCGCTGGCCTGGCTGTGGATCGGATCGTTTTTTCGGGAAAAGAACATAAGGGTACCTCCGTATATACATAAAGAATAGCGAAAGGAAAGGGCGAAAACCGTCAGAAATGGGGGCAACAGAGCACGGCGGGACAGAAGCCCTGCCCCGCCTGTTTTGCTGTATCCGTGTGCTCAGTATACCAATCCGGAGGGAAAATTGCAAGAATACAAAAAGCAAAAAGGGGGCTGGGCTGTGCGGAAAAAAGGGGGAAGGAAGGGGCCAGTGCCGCAGGAGAGGGGAGCCCGGCGAAAAACGAGTAAAAATCACGAACTTCTTTTGTAAATCCGGAGGAAATTTTCGAAAAAAGCTATGGCAATTGCGCAGGT
Organism: Clostridia bacterium; assembly: GCA_022767925.1. Classification (GTDB taxonomy): domain Bacteria; phylum Bacillota; class Clostridia; order Oscillospirales; family Acutalibacteraceae; genus Heritagella. The sequence goes on along the minus strand of JALENG010000012.1, from coordinate 3,871 downwards.
GATTTGCTATAATACACATGGTAGCTGTCGGCTGCGTGATTTCACGCGCCGTTTTTCGGGGAAACCCGTTTTTTCAGCTGGTTAAATTGGGAATCGGATTCCCGATTTTAAAATTTTTAGGAGGTAGATACCCATGAGCCACAAGTATGTGTACAAGTTCTCTGAAGGCAACAAGGACATGAGAGAGCTCCTCGGCGGTAAGGGTGCGAACCTGGCCGAAATGACCAAGGCCGGCATGCCCGTGCCCCAGGGCTTTACCGTTTCCACGGAAGCCTGCACCCAGTATTATGCAGATGGCCGTAAGATCAATGAGGATATCCAGGCAGAGATTTTCGCCAACCTGGCTGACCTGGAAGAACTGGTCGGCAAGAAGTTCGGCGATGTCAACAACCCCCTGCTGGTTTCGGTTCGTTCCGGTGCCCGTGCTTCCATGCCCGGCATGATGGATACCATTCTGAACCTCGGTCTGAATGATCAGGCTGTCGAGGGTCTGGCCAAGCTGACCAACAACCCCCGTTTTGCTTATGACTCCTATCGCCGTTTCGTTCAGATGTTCTCGGACGTCGTTATGGAACTGCCCAAGAGCGAGTTTGAGAAGATCATCGACGAGATGAAGGAAGAAAAGGGCGTAACGCAGGACGTAGAGCTGGATGCCGACGATATGAAGGCTCTGGTGGAGAAGTTCAAGTCCCTCTATAAGGCCCATCAGGGGAAGGAATTCCCCCAGGATCCCAAGGAGCAGCTGATCGAAGCGGTTCGCGCCGTATTCCGTTCCTGGGATAACCCCCGTGCGAACGTGTACCGCCGCATGAACGAAATCCCCTACGACTGGGGCACCGCCGTCAATGTACAGTGCATGGCGTTCGGTAACTCCGGCAACAACTCCGGTACCGGCGTGGCCTTTACCCGTAACCCCGCTACCGGCGAAAAGGGTCTGTTCGGTGAGTATCTGATCAATGCCCAGGGCGAAGACGTCGTGGCCGGTATCCGTACTCCCTCCCCGATTGCCAAGCTGCAGGAAGAAATGCCCGAAGTGTACGACCAGTTCGTGGAGATTTCCACCCGTCTGGAAAAGCATTACAAGGACATGCAGGACATGGAATTCACCATTGAAAACGGCAAGCTGTTCATGCTGCAGACCCGTAACGGCAAGCGTACCGCACAGGCTGCCCTGAAGATCGCCGTTGACCTGGTGGATGAGGGCATGATCGACGAGAACGAAGCGGTTCTGCGCGTCGAGCCCAAGCAGCTGGATTCCCTGCTGCACCCGCAGTTTGACGCTGCCGAGCTGAAGAAGGCCCAGGCGATTGGCAAGGGCCTGGCTGCTTCGCCCGGCGCTGCCTGTGGTCAGATTGTCTTCTCTGCGGAAGACGCGGAAGAAAAGGTTAAGAGCGGCGAGATGCCCAAGGTTATTCTCGTCCGTCTGGAGACTTCCCCCGAAGATATCGTCGGCATGCAGGTTTCGCAGGGCATCCTGACGGTCCGCGGCGGCATGACCTCTCACGCGGCGGTTGTCGCCCGTGGTATGGGCACCTGCTGCGTATCCGGCTGCGGCGAGATCGCTGTTGACTATGACAAGAAAGAATTCACCCTGGCTGGCCAGACCTTCAAAGAGGGCGACTGGATCTCCATTGATGGCTCCACCGGCAACATCTACGGCGGCATCATCCCCACCGTGGAAGCTTCCATCTCCGGCGACTTCGGCCGCTACATGAGCTGGGCCGACAATGTCCGCAAGCTGAAGGTTCTGACCAACGCCGATAACCCCCGCGATGCCCAGCAGGCTATGGATCTGGGTGCTGAGGGCATCGGTCTGTGCCGTACCGAGCACATGTTCTTTGAGGAGACCCGTATCAAGGCTGTCCGCGAGATGATCGTGGCCCGTACGGTGGAAGCCCGCAAAGAGGCTCTGGCGAAGATCGAACCCTATCAGCAGAGTGACTTTGAGGCCATGTACCGCATCTGCGGCGACAAGCCCATGACCATCCGTTATCTGGATCCGCCGCTGCACGAGTTCCTGCCCACCAAGGAAGAGGACATTGTTGAAATTGCCGGCGAGCTGAACATCAGCGTGGACGAGCTGAAGAATGTCATCGCTTCCCTGCATGAATTCAACCCCATGATGGGTCACCGCGGATGCCGTCTGGCTGTTTCCTATCCGGAAATCGCCGAGATGCAGACCAATGCCGTGATCAAGGCTGCCATTAACGTCTCCAAGGAGACCGGCGTCATGATCGTTCCCCATATCATGATCCCGCTGGTTGGCGAAGTGAAGGAACTGGCCTTCGTTAAGAAGATCGTTGTGGAAACCGCCGACAAGCTGATCAAAGAAGCCGGTATCGACATGAAGTACGAGGTCGGCACCATGATCGAAATCCCGCGTGCGGCTGTTACCGCCGGCGAGATTGCCAAGGAAGCGGACTTCTTCAGCTTCGGCACCAACGATCTGACTCAGATGACCTTCGGCTTCAGCCGTGACGACGCTGGCAAGTTCCTGAGCTACTACTACGACAATAAGATCTATGAGAGCGATCCGTTTGCTCACCTGGATCAGAATGGCGTAGGCGCGCTGATTAAGATGGCTGCCGAGAACGGCCGCAAGACCCGCCCGAATCTGGGCCTGGGCATCTGCGGTGAGCACGGCGGCGACCCGACCTCCGTCGAGTTCTGCCACAACGTGGGTCTGGACTATGTGTCCTGCTCTCCGTTCCGTGTTCCGATCGCCCGTCTGGCTGCCGCTCAGGCTGCCGTAAAGGAACTGAAGAAGTAATTCGAAAGAAGAACCCTTCTTTTCCCTGCGGATATCGAATCGCTGAATAAGACCGCCCCTGTTTTCCCGATGGAAAGCAGGGGCGGTTTTTGTATGAGAAAAGGTCCATGCTCCGGGCATTTTGTTCCGGGACATGGGCCTTCTATACAAATGGTGTTCCGTCACGGTGTTCCAATATGCGCATGGCGTGCTGGTAAATAGCTTCGTTCACTGCTTTGTGTGTAGTTAATCCGTCGAACTTGTCGAGGTATTTCTTAGAATTAACCAAATCCGCATAGGCGTCTTTCTGGCCGTTCAGCGCCCCGGAAAAATACGATTCCACCGTGTTTTCTCCTTCCTCGCTGCCAATAATGGGAACACCGAATACTTCTTCCATATAGCGCGGGAAGAAATCATCCGGGAGCCCCCCGACAGGAGGGGGACCATCGGGATGGGCCTGATACAGGCGGTACGCGGCCGCGTACACAATGGGCCAATATACAGAAAGGACAGCTCATATGCGCGATGGGGTTCGTACCGGTTGAGCAGAACGGTTAAAATTGTGTGCCAGTAAACCCCGGTGAATGCACAGGGGGCAGGGGGAAGCGGATTCTCTTTTTTAAAAAGGACCGGTCGGGGATATAGTACGGCTTAGCCCCGCAGTGCATGGCCGGTTTTAAGAATCCATGGAAATCACAGCTCAGCGCGGCGATGTCTCCCTCGGGCAGAGCTTTTTGCAATAGCTTCTCCTTTGAAATCCCCAGATCGGAGGAGCAGAGAAGGGTATCCACCGGAATCCCGTTGGCGGATAAGAGAGCAGCGGTTTGCCGGCTGCCGGAGAGATGAAATCCTGTACCCGGCGGCGCCGATATTTTCCTGGGATGCCGTCGGACGCATCGGCTTTCCGGATGCGGAGAAACGGAAGACGGTAAAGCAGGTTCATTTTCAGCAGGGTTATGCCAAAAGCAAGGGGAGAACCGGTGGCCTTCTCTGGATTTTCGGCGCGCAGTCGGGTGGTGGACAGGCAGATGTCCTCGTTGCCGTTGGTCAGAAAACCATAGAGTTGATTGAGTAGGGACGGTGACAGTTTTTCAAGCATGATAAATTCCTTTGCTGCAGAAT
>JALENG010000151.1 GCA_022767925.1 Clostridia bacterium | reverse complement strand
TGGCTCGTACGGTGGGATGGAGCGCCCACCGTATGGAAGAGCTGCTGGGCCGCGGGAAGATTATCCGCCCTGCTTATGCCAGTACCGTGGTTCACCAGCCTTATACCGATCTTTCCGATCGCTGATTCCGGATTGTGCCCGGCGGTTTTTGCAAGAATTGAATAATTGAAAAAGCGGCCGGTTCCCTGCTGTCTGCAGAGGAACCGCCGCTCTTTTTCAGTCAGGGACTTTACAGTTTTCTTATAAAGTGTAATGGCGGAATCCATTTTCTTGACATTCTCTTCTTCGATTTGTTAAAATTTTTCCAAACATGGAAATTGGAGGAGGAAATCTGTCATGAGACTGCAAAACAAATCCATTGTGGTTACCGGAGCATCTGCCGGTATGGGAAAAGCCATGGTAGAACTATTTGTTAAAGAAGGTGCCAACGTGGTGGCCGTTGCCCGGCGGAAAGAGAGATTAGAGGAGCTGTCTGCTTCCCTGCGGGAAGCTCCGGGAAAAGTCGTTCTGTTTGTGGGAGATGTTTCCTCCCGTGCAGATAACGAGGCTATGATCGATCTGGCGGTAAAAGAATTCGGCCGACTGGATGTACTGGTCAATAATGCCGGTGTGATGGATGATATGGCTCCAATCGCCGAGGTAACCGATGAAAAATACAATCATGTCATGAACATCAACCTGTTTGGCCCCATGTGCGCTATGCGCAAAGCAATTCAGGTTTTTCAGGCTCAAGGAAACGGTGGAAACATTGTAAATGTTGCCTCTATCGGAGCTATGCGCGCTGCTGCCGGTCCGATTTACTGTGCTTCCAAAGCGGCATTGATCTCCATGAGCAAGAATACGGCTTTCATGTATATGCCGGAGAATATTCGTTGCAATGTGATTGCCCCGGGCGGAATTGCCACAGAGATTTCCTCCTCCATGGGAATGCCCAATATGAATGGCTACGGCCGCGTGCAGAAAATTCTGGGGGCCGCTCCGAATCCGGGTGAAGCTACGGATATTGCCAATGCTGCTCTTTTCCTTGCCAGTGATGAATCTCGCTATATTAGCGGAGATGTAATGGTTGTGGATGGAGGCTGGATTGCCGGATGATCCAGGGAAGCAACTGAATCCATTCAGAAAAGCGGTGGGAATAAGAATTCCCACCGCTTTTCTATGTCGGTATCCATTTTTCCTCGTGAAAACAGTGCATACACAGACTGGACATCCACTCGGGGCTTTCTTCCATAGCATTCTCCACCCATTCGACAATCAACATAGACAGCGCCGCCTGATACATTCGCATTTGGTAACGCTCTGCGGCTCCGCCCGGCGGATAAAGCTTCTCCATAGCCCGGTTCATGTACAGCGGTACTCCATCCGGCGTGCGTGCCCTGAAAATTGCTTGAATCACGCGGGCGTTTTCCTCCTTCATACTGGTAAACAGCCGGAAATAATATGCCCGCGGATCACGGTGATACTCCTCCGTCTGCAGCATAGCAGCCTCGACAAGAAAAAACCGCTGCCGGATTTCCTCCAGTATTTGCTCTTTCCCCGTATAGTTCCGATAAAACGCACTGCGGGATACCCCTGCCCTCCGTGCCAGATCCGTAACCGTAATCTCACAGAATTCCTGTTCATTCATCAAATATAGCAATGCTGTCCGCAAGCTCTCACGGGTGATTTCCTGCGCTTCTTCATTCGCCCTGCGCAAAGGCTCGGAATAAACTTGCTCCATGGAAGTCCTCACAGGCGGTCCGGATCAAACGCCATACCGCCGACCGCGAATTTTACGCAGCGGCCGCTGCGCACCCCGCATTCGTACGTTTCGCCCCGGTCCTTCCCCTCCACAATCCGTCGGGTCCCCTCTGCGTAGATATCCACAACCTCCCGCGGTAGTCGGATCATATCGGGATCATCGGAATCCACAGTGGCCGCATGGGCCGGGAAGATCCACCGCACCCCGGGCAGCGCCGCCAGCTTTTCCAGGCTTTCGGCATAATAGCGCAGGCAGCTGGAGGAGGACAGCTGGCCCCACACCTCCCAGGTCAGCATCAGATCCCCGGTGAACAGCCACCCCTTTTCCTCCTCCCACAGACAGATCGAGCCAATGGTGTGGCCGGGGGTTTCCAGCACCTGCAGTCGGATGCCCCCCAGATCGAATACATGGCCCTCCCGCACAGGCTCGATTTCTTTCGCCGGACCGGGGTGCCATTCCTCCAGCCGGTAGCCGCGTTCGATAGCCGGCAGCAAAAAGAAGTCCCGGTTGCGCTCGATATCCGCCCGGGTCAGCGTCTGATGGGCCATAGGCTCGTCCATCCATCCCACATAAACCAGCGGGAACTGGTTGTTTCCGCTGTTGTGATCCACATGGGAATGGGAATTGACCACATACAGCGGCTTTTCCCCGATTTTCTCCTGCAGAACGGGTGCCAACGGCCGCAGGCCAAAACCCGTATCCAGCAGCAGCGCGCGCTGCTGCCCGATAATCAGATACATGACCGTTTTTCCCACTTCATTCAGGGCATATACGTTCTCTTCCACCTGGCTGATGTGCAGTGTTTCCATAATGGTTTTTCCCTTTCCCGTTTGTGAATATCTCTAAGCAGAGAATACCACGTCCCGCCCCATTTGTCACCCTCTTTCCCATGAAAAAGGTCATTCTTTCCTCGAAAAAAGTCCCTTTTCTCCCATTGCAGGAAATCTCTCCCTCTCTCCTCTGGGAAATTTCCATAAAGGAAAACCCTCTCCTTTTGTTTTCTTTGGCAATCATTTTTATTGCCATTTGGCCCTTCTCATGGTATAGTATAAATGTAATGTGAATAAATTTTGAACGCCCTTTTGTGCGCAGAATTTGTTCGATGCAAACGAATAGCAGCTTGTATAGTTCCGCCGGCTTTTGGGGGCGGAAGTTTCTACGCGGCACCCGGTTCCTGTTCGCACTACGAGTAAAATCATTCTGACGGCCCGATTCAATCCTTTTGAAGACAGGCTGTTTTTGTGTTTTTACCGCTGTTTCTGCCGGGAAGCTCCGTGCAGTACGGCGGCATTTTTTGTCGGATAAGCGGAGAGCACCGGGGATCCCTCCCAGAGGGAGCCACCCCGATGATCTCCTGAAATATCAAATCTACAAAGAAGAGGAGCAACTGGAGAATGGAAAAATTTTTCAAACTCAAAGAGAACGGCACCACCGTGAAAACGGAATTTTTGGCCGGTCTCACCACCTTCATGGC
>JALENG010000117.1 GCA_022767925.1 Clostridia bacterium | reverse complement strand
GCTCCTGGAAGGTTCCGCCCACTTCGCTGCCCTTGCCCGCCATGGTTTCCAACAGCACCGTGGTGGTCTGCCCGGGCTTTAACAGGGCGTTCAGCTGTTCGCTGATCAGCCGGATTCCGGTTTCCACCCCCTGGCCCACATGGCTGCCCGGGTGGAAATTATACAGCTGGTGGGGGATCTGTTCCATACGGTGCAGGTCATCCTCCATGGTCATCATGGCAAATTCCCGTGTTTTTTCGTCCTTGGAGCAGGGGTTGAGGGTATAGGGGGCATGGGCGATGATCGTGCCGATTCCATGCTCCTGCCGGTATACCTGAAAAGCGGCGATATCCTTGGGGTCCAGCTCTTTGGCCCGGCTGCCCCGGGGATTCCGCGTGAAAAACTGAAAGGTATTTCCGCCAAGGGCCGTAATCTGTTTTCCCATGGCGAGAAATCCCTTGGAAGAAGAGAGATGGCATCCGAGATACAGCATACGAAAAAAGCTCCTCTCTTTGGGTTATACCCGCAGCAGCAGCGAGGCGAACAGGGCAATGCGGTTCGGGTACTCGTTCAGATACAGGTGCTCGTGGCGGGCGTGCAGCCCTTCTCCGGTGGCCCCCAGCCCGTCCAGCGTGGGGATTCCCAGGGCACTGGTCAGGTTTCCATCACTGCATCCGCCCACGCAGCTTCCCTCCACCTGTTGGTCCAGCGCCTGGGCCGCCTGCCGGGCTTTTTCAAACAGGGCGCGGTTTTCGGGGGTATCCTCCAGCGGGGGCATGCCGCGCTGGCCGGTGATGGCCAGCTTCGCCCCCGGCAGCTGCGGCTGCAGGGCGAGAATTTTCTCCTCCACACGGTCCCCCTCGGCGGCGGTCAGATAGCGCACGTCGATTTCCATTTCAGCCTGATCCGCGATGATATTGGCCCGGGTTCCGCCGGATACCACCCCGACATTCACACTGGTTCCCACCGACAGGTCCGTCATGGCGTGCAGGGCCAGAATCTGCCGGGCCATCTCCTCCACGGCACTGATCCCACCTTTGGGGTCGTTGCCCGCATGGGCGGCCTTGCCCTGAATGTGGATGTGATAATGGGCGCCGCCCTTCCGGGTGGTTTTCAGCCGGCCGGTGACCGCTTCGGCCGGTTCTGCCACCAGAACCGCGCGGCTTTTCCCGCCCAGCTCCAGAATTTTGTCCTTGGAAACATGGCTGCCGATCTCTTCATCCGAATTGCAGAAGACCCACACCGGGCCGGGAAGGGGAGAACCGGTCTGCTGCAGGGCCCGGATCGCCCACAGGGTGAGGACGATACCGCCCTTCATATCGAAAACGCCGGGGCCGTACAGCTTGTCCCCCTCCCGCACAATGGGCAGGGCGTCGATATCCCACACCGTGTCATAGTGGCACAGCACCAGCACGGGCTTCTTCTCCGGGTCCTCCCCGGGAATGGTCAGCAAAATCTGGTCGCCGTCCTCCTTCTGCGGGAAAAAGGTGACCCTGGCGCCCACGCGCTCGGTGAACAGCCGGGCAATCTCCCCGGCGCACCGGTCACAGGCCGGTTTGTGGTGCGAAGGGGACTGGGCCCGCACCAGGCACAGCAGGTCTTCGGTGATCTCTTCTTTATGATTCTCCAGATACCGGAGGATTTTTTCTTCGCGTATTTCCATAGTTGTATCGATTCCTTTCTGATTTCGGGCTTTTAAAAGGGACAGTCCCCCCGGGGCTGTCCCTTTTGCTTTATCGGTGATAGGTTTCCACAATGTCTCGCACGGCATCCACGACGTACTGGGCATCCTCCAGCGGGAGGGAAGGATACAGCGGCAGGGAGATCAGACGCTCGAAGTGCTTTTCCGCCATGGGATAGTCGCCCTCCTTCAGGCCGAACGTCTTCTGATAAATGCTCATGGTGTGTACGGGGATAAAGTGAACGCTGGTGCCCACATTCCGGGCATTCAGCTCCTCGATAAAGCGGTCGCGGTCAATGGTCAGCAGCTCCGGCCGGATGCGCAGCACATACAGGTGCCAGCAGTGTTCGGCATAATCCGGGACCACCGGTGGATCGCAGGCATCAATTCCGGCAAATTCACGCTGGTACAGTTCCGCAATCTTCAGACGGGCCTGCTGCATTTCCTCCAGCCGGTGCAGCTGGGTCAGGCCCAGCGCCGCCTGCAGGTCAAACATATTATATTTGTACCCGAATTCGCAGATGTCATACCGCCATTTTCCGCCCTTGGCATAGCGGTTCCAGGCGTTCTGGCTCATCCCCTGGCCGGACAGCACCCGGGCCCGCTGGGCAATTTCGTCCTTGTCGGTGACCAGCATGCCGCCGTCCCCGGTGGCCAGGTTTTTGGTCGCGTAAAAGCTGTAGCTGGCTGTGTCATGCAGCCGGTTGCCGATCAGGCGGCCCTTATAGCGGCTGCACAACGCATGGGCCGCATCCTCGGAGACAAACAGCCCGTGCCGGTCGGCAATCTCATAAATGCGGTCCAGGTCACACACCTGCCCGCTGTAGTGGACGGGCACAATGCCGCGGGTGCGGGGGGTGATCTTCTTCTCAATCTCCGCAGGATCAATGCAGCCGGTGGTGTAATCAATATCGGCAAAAACCGGAACGCCGCCCGCATGGACGATGGTATTGGCGCTGCTGGCGAAGGTCATGGGGGTGGTGATCACCTCATCGCCGGGCTGCAGATTCTGGGTCAGCAGGGCAACGTGCAGGGCTGCCGTGCAGGAATTCATGGCGACGGCGTGTTTGGCGCCCACATATTCGGCGAACTCCTTCTCAAACTGCAGGGTACGGGGCCCTTTTGCCAGCCAGCGGCTGCGCACGGTATCGGCCGCGGCCGTGACCTCTTCCTCTGAAATATCGGGCAGATTATAGGGGATAAATGTATCGCGGATTGCAAATGAACTCATCGCGGTTTCTCTTCCTTTCCTGAAAAGCGTTTCTGACAGAAAGCGCCATAGACAAAGTCATAAACTATTTTTCATTGTAATACCATGAAGAAGGATTGTCAATCCGATGAAAAGTAAAGAAAAGAGGAGGAATTTCATGGGCCAGCCACAGATTCACCCCACCGCCTGGATTGATGAAGGAGCGGTTGTGGGAGATAACACGAAAATCTGGCATTTCTGCCATGTGTGCGCCACCGCGCATATCGGAAAAGACTGTTCCCTGGGGCAGAATGTATTTGTCGCCGATCATGTGAAGGTGGGGGACGGAAGCCGCATTCAGAACAATGTGGCCCTGTACGAGGGGGTCGAGCTGCAGGATCATGTGTTCTGTGGGCCCGGGGTGGTCTTTACCAATGTCCTGCGCCCCCGGGTGGAATATCCGGCGAAGGGGGAGTATGGGAAAACCGTGGTGGAATCCGGGGCCAGCCTGGGGGCGGGCACCGTGCTGCTCAGCGGCATCCGCGTGGGAAAAGGGGCCATGACGGCCGCCGGCAGCATTATCACCCGCAATGTACCGGACTATGCCCTGATGGTGGGGGCCCCGGCGAAAATCCGGGGCTATGTGTGTGCCTGCGGGGAAAAACTGCCGGAGAGTCTGTGCTGCAGCCGGTGCGGGCGGCGGTTCCGCCTGACGGCCAAGGGTCTGCAGGAGAAAAAGGAGGAAAATCCATGAAACGCATGAGGATCCCCATGGCCGCCCCGGAGAGGATGCCGCCCGAAGAGATGGCCCGGCTGGAGGAAGCGGTGCTGGGGGTGCTGCACAGCGGGGAGTACATCGGCGGGGCGCAGGTGGAAGCCCTGGAGTTGGAGCTGGCCGCCGCGGCCGGATACCGCCACTGTGTGGGGGTATCCAGCGGAACGGATGCCCTGTGGCTGCTGGGGGCGGCGGTGGGAATCGGCCCCGGGGATGCCGTGTTTGTCCCGTCGTTTACCTTTTCGGCCACGGCCGAGGCGTTTGCCCTGTTGGGCGCTGAAATCATCCTTTTGGATGTACGGGAGGATACTTTCAATCTCTGCCCGGATTCCCTGATGCGGGCGCTTGCCCTCTGCCGGAAGGAGGGCAAGCGGGTTCCCCGGGCGGTGGTGGCGGTGGATCTGTTCGGCCAACCGGCGGACTACGGCAAGCTGGGAGAAATCTGCAAAAAGGAGGGGCTGCTTCTGCTGCGGGACAGCGCCCAGAGCTTTGGGTGCCAGTGCCCGCCCGAATGGGAGGCGGATCGCTTTCCCCGCTGCATCAGCTTTTTCCCGACCAAGCCGCTGGGCGGAATCGGGGATGGCGGGGCCGTGTTTCTGCAGGAGGACGGCCTGTACGAGCGGCTGCTCTCCCTGCGGGAACACGGAAAGGGCCGGGACCGGTACCATCCGGTCCGTCTGGGACGCAATGCCCGGCTGGATGCGGTCCAGGCGGCCTGCCTGCGGGTGAAGCTGCGCTCTTTCCGCGACAGCCAGCACCTGCGGGAGCGGCTGGCCGTGCGGTATTCGCTGGCCCTGGGGCCCTATGCGAAGGTGCCGGTGGTACAACCGGGATGTGTGTCGGCCTGGGCCCAATACACGCTGCGCCTGAAAAAAGAAGAACAGCGGGACCGGATACAGCGGGCTCTGGCGGAAAAGGGGATCGGCAGTGCGGTGTATTACCCGGTTCCCCTGCACCATATGCCCATGTGGGAACCCAAAATGGAATTGCCGGTCAGCGAAAAGCTGAGCCGCACGGCGCTCAGCCTGCCCATCGGGCCGCATGTTACGGACTGCCAGGCGGATGAGGTGTGCGCGGTCATACGGGAAACCATTGCAAAGGGAGGATAAGAATTGAGAAAAAGTGAGGAGCTCTCCCGCAAAATCTGGGAGCATTCGGCGGTGGTCGGCGTCGTGGGGCTGGGGTATGTGGGGCTGCCGCTGGCCTGTGCGGCGGCCGGCGCGGGATTTCCCGTGATTGGCTTTGATGTGCAGTGCGAAAAAGTGGAAAAAATCCGCCGCGGCGAGAGCTATATTGACGATGTGGATGCCCGGGGGATGAAGCAGGCTGTGGACGACGGACGGCTGACGGCGACCTGCTGCTTTGACGAGCTGCGCCGGGCGGATATCGCCGTGATTTGCGTGCCCACCCCTCTGGATCCCCACTGTCAGCCCGATCTCTCCTATGTGCGCGGCAGTGCGCAGGAAATCAGCGTCCGCCTGCACCGGGATATGCTGATTATTCTGGAATCGACCACCTATCCCGGCACGACGCAGGAGCTGATCTGCCCCCTTTTGGAAAAATCCGGGCTGAAAGAGGGCGAGGATTTCTATCTGGCCTTTTCCCCGGAGCGGGTGGATCCGGGCAACAGCGTGTACCACACCGAGAACACCCCCAAGGTCGTAGGGGGAATGGAGAGGGAATCGACCCGGCTGACATCCCTGTTTTACCGGCAGATTCTGCGCGGCGGGGTGACAACAGTATCCTGCCCGATGGCGGCCGAGATGGAAAAACTGCTGGAGAACACCTACCGCCACGTCAATATCGCGCTGATCAACGAACTGAGTATGCTGTGCCACCGCATGGGGATTGATATCTGGGAGGTAATCAGCGCCGCGGCCACCAAGCCCTATGGGTTTCAGGCCTTTTATCCCGGTCCCGGATTAGGGGGGCATTGTATTCCGCTGGATCCCTTTTACTTAAGCTGGAAGGCGCGGGAGTACGGCTTCCACACCCGGCTGATCGAGACCTCGGGGGAGATCAATTCAGAGATGCCCCGGTATGTGGTCACCCGTTTGGCCGACGAGCTGAACCGACAGGGGAAACCGCTCTCCCAAAGCCGGATTCTCCTCCTGGGCATGAGTTACAAAGCGGATATCCGCGATATCCGCGAGAGCCCCTCGCTGCGCATCTGGGAGCTGCTGGAAAAAAGCGGCGCCCGGCTGTCGTACTACGACCCCTATGTGCCGTCGGTCACCTTTGCCAGCGGAAAGGCGGAAAGCCTGCCCGCCTGCACCCCGGAGGTGCTGGGGCAGTTTGATGCGGCGCTTCTGTGTACGGGGCACTCCTGTCTGGATGGGGAGACCATCTGCCGGTGCTGCCCGCTGGTATTCGATACGCGCAATGCATTTGCCGCGGTCAAAAGCGGCCACAAGGTGGTTCTGTGAGGAAAGGGGGAGGAACATGAAACCGCTGCGCTTTTTTCTGGTGGGCTGCGGCCGTATCAGCCACCGCCATATCCGCGCCATCCGGGAAAACCGGGAGCAGGCCGAGCTGGTGGGCGTATCCGATGCGCGGATCGGGCATGCCAAGGCTCTGCAGGAGGAGTGCCGGGCCCTGGGCATGGCGCCGCCCCGGCTGTTCGATGCTTTTGATCCCGCCATGCTGCGGGCCACGCGGAGCGATGTCTGCGTGATTGCGGCCCCCAGCGGCCTGCACGCTCAGATGGCCCTGCGGGCGCTGCGCACGGGCTGCTCGGTATTGGTGGAAAAGCCCATGGCCCTTTCCACTCAGGAGGCCGAACAGATGATCAAAGAGGCCGAAGGGCGCGGGCTGACCCTGGGGGTCTGCCATCAAAACCGGTTTAACCCGCCGGTAGCCGCTGCCTATCAGGCTGTGCAGCAGGGGGAGTTCGGCCCCCTTTTCCACCTGGACGGCGCGGTTTGGTGGAACCGTCAGGATGCGTATTATGATAAGGATGCCTGGCGCGGCACGCTGCGGATGGACGGGGGCGTTTTGATGAACCAGGGGATCCACATGGCGGATCTGCTCAATTGGTTTGCTGGCAGCCCGGTGCAGTGGATCGAGGGAATGACCCACCGGTATGCCCGCCCCATCGAGGCGGAGGATTTCGGGGCGGCCCTGCTCCGGTTTGCCGATGGAAAAATTGCGGTCTTTTCCGCAACGGCCCTTGCATATCCGCAGAATTTATCGGAAACACTGTCTGTGTTTGGCAGCAGCGGCTGTGCGGTGCTGGGCGGCACCGCGGTCAACCGGGTGTGCGTTTGGAACAGCAAAAGCGCCGGCGCCTGCCCGGGGGAAAAGAAACCGGCCGGGGAACCGGACCGGGCGGCGGATATCTATGGCAGCGGCCACACCCCGCTGTACCGCGATTTTATCCGTGCGGTGCGCGAGGGAGGCCGACCGCTGGTGGATGGGCAAGCCGGCTTTTCCGCGATGCAGGTGATTTTGGGGATTTACCGGTCCCAGCAGGAAAACCGGCCGGTTTTTGTCCCCACCCTCCGTTTTTCCACCGCCGCCATGAAAGCTGCCGAATGATCCTGAAACAAAGGGGAGTTCCGTTTGTGAAAAAGGCAGCCATTCTGGTGGGGGCACGGCCCCAGTTTATCAAGGCCGCGGCCCTGTATGCGGCTTTAAAACCCGCATTTTCTCCCATCCTGATCCATACCGGCCAGCACACCGACCGGCAGATGTCCGGGGATTTCTTTCGGGAATTGGACCTTCCGTGTCCGGAATACCAGCTTCCCCTCCCGGAAAAAACGGCCGATGCCCGCCTGGGGACGATGATTTCCTCGGTTTCTGCGGTTTTGCATCGGGAGAAGCCCGATGGTGTGATTGTGATCGGTGACACCGATTCCACGCTGGCAGGGGCCCTGTGCGCCGCGCGCAGCGGTCTGTTCCTCGTGCATGTTGAGGCCGGAATGCGCAGCCAAAACCGCCGTATGCACGAAGAGCAGAACCGGATTGTGACGGATCATCTGTCTGATCTGCTGTGCTGTCCCACAGAGGCGGCCGTGCAGGCCCTGCAGCGGGAGGGACTGGAAGCCCGCGCCGTTTTCACCGGGGATCTCAGCGTGGACTGTGTTGCCCGGGCGGTGCAGACCCTGAAAAAACAGGGGAAGGACCGGGAAACACTGGCCCGTTACGGTGTATTTCCCGGGGAATATGCGCTCTTTACCATGCACCGGGCGGAGAGTGAGGAAAACCATGCCCAAAATCTGCAAACGGCGCTGGAAATTCTGTGCCGGCAGGAGATTCCCGTGCTGTACCCGGTGCATCCGCGCATGCGGCCCTATCTGGAGGAAATCAAGGAGAAGATGGACTGCCGCGCCATCCGGTTTCTGCCGCCGGTTCCCTATGGGGTGCTGCTGTCCCTTCTGCTGCACGCCCGGGTGTGTCTGACCGATTCGGGCACCCTGCAGAAAGAGAGCTGGCTGCTTGAGACCCCGTGCATCACCCTTCGCCCGGAGACCGAGTGGCCCGAGACGCTGCTGCACGGCTGGAACACCCTCTGCCCGGCGCCCTTTGATACGCTGCCCGCACTGTTTGCCGGGATTTCCCGCGGGGAGATCCCGGACCGGCGGGCACAGCGGCAGCCGTTTTTGGGGGAGGAAGCGGTGGCTGCCCGGATTGCCCGGGTGATTCAAAAGGCGGTGACGGCATGAATATCCTCTATATCGAGCACTATGCTTCTCCCGATGATTGGGGGATGGAGCACCGCCCCTTTCGGTTTGCCCGGCGCTGGATCGCCATGGGGCACCGCGTGTTGATTATCGCGGCCTCGTTTACCCATCTGCGGTCCCGGAACCCGGAGGTGGACGGGCCGTTTTGCCGGATGGAATGGGAGGGCGTTCCCTTCCTCTTTGTCAGAACCCCCCGGTACGAGGGCAACGGCCGAAAGCGCTGCGGGAATATCCTCGCGTTTCTGTACGGGATCGACCGATTCTACGAGAAAATGACCGGGTCCTTTTCCCCGGATGTGATCCTGGTGGGGTCCACCTATCTGCTCGATTTCTATCCGGCCCGGCGCATTGCCCGGCGCTGTCATTCCGGGCTGATCTATGAACTGCACGATTTGTGGCCCATGAGCGTCTGCCAGTTGGGGGGATACAGTCCCCGCCATCCGGGGATCCGGCTGCTGCAGAAGGCGGAAAACGACACCCTGCGCTCCTGCGATGCGGTGTGCAGTATGCTGCCCGGGGTGCTGCCCCATTTGCAGGCCCACGGCTTTTCGGGGGAGCGCTTTTTCTATATCCCCAACAGTGTGGAGATCCCCGAGGAAAAAGTGCGGCCCGGCGCCTATCGGGATACACTGCTCTCCCTGCGGCGGGACGGCTTTTTTCTGGTGGGGTACACCGGCGCCATGGGGGTAGCCAACGCGGTGTGGGTACTGATCAAGGCGGCCAGGCTTCTCAGGGACAAGCCGGTGCGCTTTCTCCTGATCGGAAAGGGAAGCGAGCTGGAATCCCTGAAGCAGCTGGCGCGCACGCTGCAGGTGCAGGACCAGGTGCTGTTTCTGCCGCCGGTATCCCATGAGGAAATCCGTGGGCTGCTGCCGCTTTTTGACGGGATGTATGTCGGCCTGCAGAAAAAACCGCTGTTCCGGTACGGAATCAGCCCCAATAAGCTGATGGACTATATGGCGGCGGGAAAACCGGTGGTGCTGTCGGTGGCGACGGAGGAAAACCCCGTGGAAAAAAGCGGCTGCGGGCTGACCGTGGAACCGGAAAACCCCCGGGAAGCCGCTGTGGCCATCGAAACCCTGCGGCAGATGACGGAGGGGCAGCGGCTGGAGATGGGGCGAAAGGGGCAGACCTATATCCGCCAGCACCACAGCGAGGAGAAGCTGGCGGGAGAGTACCTGCGATGTATGCAGGAAGTGTGCGAAAAAAAGAGAAGGACCGGCTGATCCTTCTCTTTCTTTTATGACAAGGCAGGGGATAACCGGCTGTCGTCCGGATGGGCAATGTCGCAGTGCAGCTCGTCAATTTTCTGCCGAAGCGCCAGAAAATCCTCGAATGCGTCCCCCTTCTGGGCGGGATTGCGCAGCAGGGCGGCCGGATGCAGCGTTGCCATCATCCACAAATTCCCCTTTTTCACAAACTGCCCGTGCTGCCGGGTGATGCGGATATCCGGATCCATCAGCTTCATGGCGGCGATACGCCCCAAGCAGACCAGAATCCGGGGGGAGAGCAGGCGCACCTGGTCGCGCAGATAGCCGATGCAGGCCTCCTGTTCCTCGGGGCGCGGATCCCGGTTGTGCGGGGGCCGGCATTTGACGATATTGGCAATATAGACATTGCTCTCCCGTGACAGATCCACGGCCGCGAGATACTTGTCCAGCAACTGCCCGGCCCGCCCGACAAAGGGTTCACCCTGCAGATCCTCGTTCTCGCCGGGCCCTTCTCCCACGAACAGAATTTTCGCCCGGGGATTGCCCACCCCAAAAACCACATGGGTGCGGGTTTCGCACAGGCCGCATTTCCGGCAGGAGAGACATTCGTTCTGCAGTTCTTCCCAGTTTTTCATGGCGGGTTCGTTCCTTTCCTGAATACAAAGCTTCTGTTTTCAGTATACCACAGCCGGAAAAGAAAAAGAAGCCGGGAACGGGAAAACCCGCCCCGGGATAGTTGAAATTTGCGGCGGGGAGGTGTACAATAAACATGCGCAAACAAAAATTTTTTACATAGGAGCTGCTTGATACAATGAAAGTAATGGTAGAAACTTCCGCCCATCATGTACATGTTTCGCAGGCCGATCTGGAGACCCTGTTCGGTGCCGGCGCCACGTTGACCAATAAGAAGGATCTGTCCCAGCCCGGTCAGTTCGCCTGTGCCGAGAAGGTGACCGTTGTCGGCCCCAAGGGTGAAATGAAGATGTCCATTCTGGGCCCTTGCCGTAAGAGCACCCAGGTGGAGATCTCCCTGACCGATGCCCGCAAACTGGGGATTGCCCCCTGCCCGATCCGCGAGTCCGGTGATCTGGCGGGTACCCCCGGCTGCAAGCTGGTTGGCCCCTGCGGGGAAGTGGAGATCAGCGAGGGTGTGATTGCCGCCAAGCGCCACATCCACTTTAACCCCGACGAGGCGAAAGAGGCCGGCGTCGTGGATAAGCAGATCGTCTCGGTGAAGGTCGATTACAACGGCCGCGCCCTGATCTTCGGCGATGTGGTCTGCCGTGTAAGCCCCAGCTATGCCCTGGCCATGCATGTGGATACCGACGAGAGCAACGCGGCGGCCCTGCCCGGCACGGTGGACGGCGAGATCATCCTGTAAGCGGATTTTCCGGCGGAAAAGGTTTTTTGTACGGCGCGGCAAAATGCCGCGCCGTTTTTTCCGTATATCCCATGGAAAAAGGAGAGGGACCATGGAAATCTCTGCTTTTTTCGGAAAAGTGGTTGCAGTTTGTGTAAAAAACGTATATAATAAGGTACGCGGCACAAAATGGGCCGCGAAGCAAGACAGAAATGCGTGCCGTAGGATATGCGGGCGGATGGGTCTGCACGGCGGGGCCCCGTGAACCATGTCAGGCGGGGAACCGAGCAGCATTAAGCGGTGTGCCCTGTGCGATGCAGGAAGCCCGTCCGTCCGTATATCCCGCTGCACGATATCGCCGGGAACGGCGGCTGTCTTGCTTTCCTTTTTATTCTGCGAAAAGGGAGGAAAACGGTGTGTATCAGGTACTGTACCGCAAATGGCGGCCCCGGGTGTTTGCCGATGTGGTGGGCCAGCCGCAGGTAACCGAAACGCTGAAAAGCGAGCTGCGCTCCGGCCATATCGCCCATGCGTATCTGTTCACCGGCTCCCGCGGCACGGGGAAGACCACCTGTGCCAAGATTCTGTCCAAAGCGGTGAACTGCCCGGATCTGCGGGACGGGGATCCCTGCGGAGTGTGCGAAATCTGCCGGGGGATTGACGACGGCTCGATCCTCGATGTGGTCGAGATTGACGCCGCCAGCAACAACGGCGTGGATAATATCCGCACCCTGCGGGAGGAAGCAAATTTCACTCCCGCGCAGACAAAGTACCGGGTGTATATCATCGATGAGGTTCACATGCTCTCGGTGGGAGCGTTCAACGCCCTGCTGAAAACATTGGAGGAACCGCCGCCCCATGTGATCTTTATTCTGGCGACGACCGAGGTTCACAAACTGCCCGCGACGATTTTGTCCCGGTGCCAGCGCTTTGATTTCCACCGCATTTCGGCGGAGGATATTGCGTCCCGCCTGACCTATGTGGCCGGGCAGGAGGGGGCACAGCTTCAATCGGAAGCGGCCATGCTGATCGCCCGGCTGGCGGACGGCGGAATGCGCGATGCGCTCTCCCTGCTGGATCAGTGCCTTGGCAGAAGCCGCGAGGTCACCCGCGAGGTGGTGGAGCAGACTGCGGGCATTGCCGGGCGGGAGCATCTGTTCGCCCTCAGCGAGGGAATTTTCTCGGGGGATGTGCCGGCGGTACTGCAGCAGGTGGACGAGTTGTACCGCAACTCGAAGGATATGGTGCGCCTGTGCGAGGAGCTGATCGAGCATTTTCGCTCGCTGATGCTGCTCAAATCCATGAAGCACGCGGATTCCATCCTGACCTGCACGCGCGAAGAAATGGCGCGCATGGAACAGCAGGCCCTGCGCCTGCCGATCACCGTCATTCTGCACGGGATTGATGCTCTGCAGGCGGCACTGGAGCGGATGGGCCGGGTGAGCAACCGGCGCGTGGAAATGGAAATGACCCTGGTGCGGCTGTGTTCGCCGGAACTGGATCAGAGCCAGACCGCCATTTTACGGCGGCTGGAGGCGCTGGAGCGGCAGCTGCGGCAGGTTTCTCCGGCGGCCCCGGTTTCTTCCGGTTTGGAAGAGAGGAAACCCGGCGCCCCAGCACCCGGGGAAGCACAGCGGGCGGCTGTACCGCCCCCGAAAGCGGAAGTACCGGAGCCCGTCCCGCTGCCCGAAGAGCCGTCGGAACCCGAACCCGACCTCCCACCGGCGGCTGGCCGGCAGGAGACAGCCAAAGCGGCCGTTCAAAAGGAAAAGGCACCGCCTGTGTCTGCACAGGAAAAGCCGGTCCGTCTGGCCGAATGGCCGGAGGTGCTGCAGCTGCTCTCGGGCGAATCCCGCACGGTGGCCTCGGCCTTCCATGGATCGGGGGCCTATATCCGTGGGGACTATGTGCTGATCGCGGCGAAAAACGATTTGGCGTTCGAATTGCTGCGCCGGTCGGATTACCGCAACAAAATGCGTGACGCGATCCGTCAAGTGACGGGCCGTGTATATAAATTGGGACCCTATAAAGAAAAACAGGAACAGGAAGAATCCCAGGATCCGTTGAAGGCGCTGGAAGAAAAGGCCCAGGCGGCGGGGATTGAAGTGGTCCGAAAGACATAAGAAAGGATGAAGAACATGAAAGCAAGACTTCCCAAGGGATATGGCGGCGGCGGTGTGGGCAATATGCAGCAGCTGGCCCGTCAGGCCCAGAAGATGCAGGAGGAAATGGAGGCAGCCACCAAAGAGCTGGAGGAGAAGGAATTTACCGCTACTTCCGGCGGGGAAGCGGTGAAAGTCACCGTGACCGGCAAAATGGAGGTAAAGGCCATCGAGTTAAAGCCCGAAGTGGTGGATCCGGAGGACGTGGAGATGCTGTCCGATCTGATCATCGCGGCCACCAACGAGGCGCTGCGCACCGCGGCCACAGAGAAGGAGAACCGCATGAATGCGATTTCCGGCGGTCTGAACATTCCCGGGATGCTGTAAGAGATGGCTTCGTATCATGTACCTCCGCTGGAACGGCTGGTGGAGCAGTTTGAACGCCTGCCCGGCATCGGACACAAGTCCGCCCAGCGTCTGGCCTATCACGTATTGGCCATGACGCAGGAGGAAGTGGACGCTTTTGCCAAATCCGTGCAGGAAGCGCACCGGACCATCCATTATTGCAAGGTGTGCTGTAACCTGACCGATCAGGAGCTGTGCCCGGTCTGCCGCAGCGATGCCCGCGACCGGTCGGTGATCTGTGTGGTGGAAGACCCCAAGGACGTGTTTGCACTGGAGCGCACCAATGACTATCATGGTACCTACCATGTTCTGCACGGTGCGATTTCGCCGCTCTCCGGGATTGGTCCCGACCAGCTGTGCATCAAGGAGCTGCTGGCCCGGGTGAATAACGGTGAGATAAAGGAAGTTATCATGGCGACAAATCCGACCGTTGAGGGAGAGGCCACGGCCATGTACATCTCCCGACTGCTCAAACCCATGGGGATTCTGGTCACCCGGTTGGCGTACGGGATTCCAGTGGGCGGCGACCTGGAGTATGCGGATGAGGTTACCCTCAGCCGCGCGATGGAAGGGCGGCGCGAACTGTAATTCGACAGCGTTCCGGTTGACAAGGAAAAAGAACCGTGTTATGATAGCAAAACAAAGAGGAAGGGGGCTTTTTTGTGGAGAAAAAAGCGCTGCGCACCATTGCTCAAAACAAAAAGGCCTTTCACGACTACTTTGTGGAAGAGAGCCTGGAGGCTGGCATTGAACTGACCGGTACGGAAGTAAAGTCCCTGCGACAGGGAAGGGTGAACCTGAAGGACTCATGGTGCTCCGTGGATAAAGGGGAGATGTGGGTCAATGGGGTTCATATCAGCCCATACGAGCAGGGGAATATTTTCAACCGGGATCCCATGCGGGTGCGCCGGCTGCTGCTGCACAAGCGGGAGATCATGCGCCTGTTTGGCTTGGTCAAGCAGGACGGGTATTCCCTGGTGCCGTTGTCTCTTTACTTCAAGGGTTCGCGTGTCAAAGTGCAGGTTGGCCTGTGCAAGGGCAAAAAGAATTATGACAAGCGGGCCGATCTGGCTGCGAAAGCGGCCTCTCGCGATATTCAGCGCGCTTTAAAGGAACGGAACCGGTAATCCGGGGCCGTTCTCCACAGGGGGGCGCAATGGTTTCGACGGGGATCGTGAGCCGATGTAAGCGGGTAGCGGTGCGGAGCCGCTGAAAAAGCCGCAACCTTTAAAATTAAACGACAACAATACTGTTGCTGTTGCTGCCTAATTAAGGCGGCCGTCTGACCTGGGAGTACCGCGGCCCGGGCTCGGGCGTCGACAAGCGGTGAACGTGAATCGGGGGACGCCCTGACCCCGGTCACGATTAAAGGGATACCGAAGCGCATAGCCTGTCTGTGGGCGCTGCGTGGTGGGGAATCCCAAAACACAGAATACACTCGTAGAAAGCATCGGTAAGTGGTTTTCGGACAGGGGTTCGACTCCCCTCGCCTCCACCA
>JALENG010000115.1 GCA_022767925.1 Clostridia bacterium | reverse complement strand
TTCCGGAAGTCGGCGAGGGATTAAAGAAATACTGCAGGCCGCTGAGGGTGTTGCTCTGCCCGTTGGAATTATTCAGCGTGGCCGCGCTGAGCGTATACGTATCGCCCACCCGGTCAAAAGTAAGGGAGCTGCCCGCATACGTCTGCTTGCCATTGGCATCGCCGTCGTTAAAGAGCTTGGGGGCCACAATCCAATCGTTGTACCGGATGGTTCCGTCATTATTCAGGCCGCTGGCCAGACCGAACGTAGCGCCGCCATACCCGTTATTCTTACTGCTGTGCTTATTCAGCGTACTGCCATCAAACAGGTACCCGGACATACCGGTGCCGCAGTTGGCATTGCCGAAAGCCAGGATGTCGGCGCCGGAGCGCCAATTGCGCTTACCATTCAGGCTGGTGCCGTAATTCTTCTCGATGTTAATCCCGGTAATCCCGGTGCGCCAGCGGCCGTCCGAATTCTGTCCGCTGGAAATATTGTAATCGTAAAATGTCGTCCCGTTATAGTAAGCCCCGGTGCTGGTATCAGAGACCAGGCGAATCACCCCGCCGTCGCGGATTAAGATCGTTCCCTCGTTGGCCAACCCTGCCTCGTTGGTAAAGCCTATATCGGAGGAATAGGAATAGATTTCCCAGTCATCCCGGTTCACGCTGACGGGATCCTTCCCGGATTTTAAAACCCAGATTTCTTTAAGCGTATAACTCTCGTTATTCCTCAGCTTATCAAAATACTCCAATCCGGGGGATTCCTCGAACTTGCATGTCTGTTCCGTATACAGTTTTGTCAGCTCGGTGACCGTTTTGATTCGATAGAGCTGAGTGGCATTCCCTTTATTCTGATTGGTATATTGCCCGGTACCCTCCAGATACAACGACCGCGTGGCCATGCTTCCGCCGTTGGTCGGCAACTTTTTCCCAGAGGTATCAATCACCGTTAAAGGATTGCTACCGGAAGTAGCAAACCGGGGAATATTGCCGTAATACTGAACCGTGAAGGAGGGGTTTGCTTTGGTCGCCGTTATTTCCACCGGCTGCGTGACATTTTGTATGGTAAAGATGGTGGCGCCGTCTTCTTCTCTGGATTCCACTTCCAGCGGTTCTCCGTCTTTCCCCACGCAGGACCAGAGAATTCCGTCCCCATTCCTTACCGAAACGATAACCATATCGCCATGCTGTACATAGGGGATCGTTTTGTTCAGCGCGTTGATTTCAGCTTCACTATAGACGCCGTGTCCGTCATCCACCACCCGAACGGAGTAAAATCCATTGTCGGCGGGCATGGCACTCTCATTAACATCTGTAAGAGTACCCGTATATCCCAGAGGGAGGTAGTAGCAGACGATATCCCCGTTGCTCTCGGTGGTTAAACCGATTTGATAGCTGCCGCCATTTTCCGTAACCGCGATCTGATTGGAAACACGGTATTGCTGATCCAGCTTCCAATAGCGATTTGCGCTGTTAGTCCAAATTTGAAGCTGAGTTCCCGCTGTTTTATTGTTATCGGAAAGATCAATGCAGGCCGTATTCGGCGCATTTCGGTTGTAAAAACTGGTGGTGCCGTCCCCATTCTTCACCACTTTCCAGTGGCTGGCAGCATCGGTCGCCGTATGCAGCCCCAGTTTTGTCCCGTCTTTGGTACCGCCGCCCAGCACATTTATATGATAGGCACTGCTTCCAATCGGAGTAATATAAGAATAGCCATCCCCTGCATCCCAAATCCGGAAAACCTGGGCATCCGAATTATTGGATGTCCACAGCTGAATTGCCCGATTATTCTCAATTATTCCTCCCTTGACGTCCATACAGAAATTTGTCACCGAACCGCCGCTGACATAAAAAATCTTATAGATATCATCATAGCTGTAGGCAAAATGATTCCTGGGATCCATCCCCGCCGAATAGCCAAAGGAGGCGAGCGCCTCTGCCGCCATATCCGAAGTGATATAGGCCCTCTGGGAATCGTCCGAATAGTAGGAAGAGGATTCTCCCACCTCCTGCCACTTTCCGTCGATCATCACCTTATACGTAACCTTGTGGCTGGTGGATGTTCCAGCCGGCTCTGTGCTGTCAAGGGTCATCACATCGCCCACCACCGAGAAGCCGTTTTGCGTGTGAGTAAAGCTAACGGAACCATTCTCCTGCTTTTCCACCACTGCTTCCAGAATCTCGGTTCCATCCTCGGTAAAATGAATCGCCTGCCCCTCCCCGTCGGCTTCCACCGGCTGGGAATAGGTAATGGTAACCGATACCGGGGTGGCCGGTTCCACTTTCTCGCCATCCACCTGGAACTGGATATCAAAGAACCGGGCAAAAAGCACCGTCTCGGCCGTGCCGTCATCGGCCATGGCCGCCAGTGCCTGCTGATAATACCGGCTGTACGCTTCGGAACCCGCCGGAATTTCCGACACCACCAGCGTCACATCCCGGGGAAGGCCCGCGTCCTTGTCATACTGCACCCGAACCGTGTAGTCCGCGCCGACGAAAGTTTTTTCGGTCAGCAGGGTCTCCTGCTCCGGTGAATCGGCCGGAACTTTGCACGAATCATCGTGAATATGCTCTTCCAATCCACAGATCAGCTGCCCCTGCTCGTCCCGGCACGCCTCCTCATGGACATGCCCGCTCTTCCCGCAATAGAAAGTCTGCTCCGGCAGCCGGCTGTATCCCAAAATCGTGGGATCTCCCCACTTGTAGGTTACGATCTGTACCTTGTCCTCACAATCCCCCTCGATCACTTTGATCTTGGCGGGTTCCTTCTCCGTTGCCGCAATCCACTCCGTCATCAGGCCGACATGATCCGCCTGACCATTCTCCTTGCGGCTGAAGAAAATCAGATCCCCCGCACAGGGAGCTTCCTTTAGATCCACCGGATGGTACAGCTTGTACGGTTCCTGCTGCAGTTTCTGCACCCAGGCTCCACAGTCCGCTTCCAGCGGCATATTCTCCACGCCCGCATAGTGCAGGCAGAAGGAAACGAACATGGCATCCCACTGGCCATAGGGATCTCCGTACCACTCTCCATACCGGGTATACCCCTGCAGGGTTTCTCCTTCTTCCTGTACCACATAATTCCGGGTACTCTCTGCATACCCCAGCTGCGTTTGCGCAATGGCAATCACATCCTGCGGCCATTCCCCGGTCAGGTTTTCTTTCTTCAGCGTTCTCTCCCAAACGCCGGCGGATTCCACATCCGCCGTAGGATCCGCATAACAGGCGGCGCTGTGGGTATGTTCCTCCATCCCGCAGATCAGCACGCCGGAAGTCTCTTCCGATTCCTCAAAGCAGGAGTCAGAGTGAATATGCTCCAAAACTTCCGTTTTTCCGCAGATCCGCTCTCCGTTTTCATCATAGCAATCCGCTGTGTGCTGATGGAGGAGAATCTCTTCTTCTCCACAGACAAGCTCTTCTTCTCCGTTTTCCGCTTTGGCATAGCAGCTTGCCTGATGTTCATGTGCTTTGATTTCCGGAAGCGGACACCACAGGGTTCCATCCTCGTCATAGCAGGAATCATCATGCTCGTGAACGACAAAATCGGCATATCCGCAGATAAGCGCCCCGGTTTCATCATAACATTCCGGCGTATGCGTATGAATGTGCAAACCCTCTGCTGTGCATATCGGAACCCTCTGAGAAGCTGATTCCACCTGGGCATAACAGGATTCCTCGTGGATATGTTCCGGTATTCCGCACGACTCGCCCTCCATGGTGATAGCCGGCAGAATCAGTGCATAGGTGGTACAAAACACCACCACTGCCGCCAAACAGGTTACCACCCGATACCAGCGCTTTTTCCGCATATGGGCACGCGCATACTGATCCACTTCCTGTAAAACACTGTGCTTCTTCATGTACCCAATCACCTACTTTGCTCTACTCCAAAATTCCGAAACCGGCCAGCGGCCAGATTCGGAATACAATTTTTCCCACAATCTGCTCCTGGGAAACACAGCCCACGGCTGTATTTCGGGAATCCAACGAGGTGGACCGGTGGTCCCCCATACAGAAATACCGGTTCTCCGGCACCTGATAGGGCAATTCAAGATTGCAGTCGCCCAATGCTTTTTCTTTTAAATAGGGCTCGTCCAGCAATTTGCCGTCCACATACACGTTTCCTTCATCGTCAATATCCACCCATTGTCCGGGCCCGGCAATACAACGCTTTACCAGAATTTTGTTTCCCAGATAAAACGCCACCAGATCCCCCTGCCCGATCTCCGATCCTTTCAGAGAGACCACAATTTCCCCTTCGTTCACCGTTGGGGTCATGGAATTGCCGTAAATCTGCAAAACCGGAAGCCAAAGGGTGGCCACCAGAACGGCCACAGCCGCCACTGTAATCAGGGTATAAATCGTACTGCGCAGAACCTTGCCGTACCGGTTGCGGTACTGCTGCCGCTCCAACTCTTTTTCCAACTGTGCTACCGATGGCATGGCGGCAACCGGTTTGCTTTTTTTCATAAAGCATCTCTTTTCCCTAAAATCTGTTATTTCTGCCAAACCGTCGATTTCCGCAAAATCTCGTACTGTTGGGCCACCAGTTCCATCTTGGCGGTCACTTCTTTCCAATAAGCCTGGGCCTGCTGCTCGGCATCCCGCACCTTCTGTTCACATTCCGCCTGAGCCGCCGCTATCATTTCACGGCATTGCCGCTGTGCGTCTTCAATCATTTTCCCGGCTCTTTCCCGGCTCTCCTCTTCCATCTGCGTACATATTTCTTTCTGGCGTCCGCTCAACTGCCGGACATTTTCCAGATATTCCTCCGCCGCTTTCTGGGCAGAATCGAACACACCATTTACCTGCAGAGAAGCCTGTGCGATATTTCCCGCCTCCTGCAATTCAATCTCACGGCACCTCAGCTTTTCTTCCGCCTGCTCAAGCAGTTCCCGCAGCCGCTCTGTCTCCCGGCTCTGCTCTAAAAGCATCTGCAGCAGCTCTGTACGATTCAGTTTTCGCAATTCCTTATCTGTCATGCGATCACTTCCATCTATCTGTTCAAATAGGCAGATGGACCTCGCTGTACCCATGCAACAGAAACACAAACGCGAGCTTCTTTCCCGGATTTCTTCCTTTTCAATGACGGCCATCTGCTTTTCTCTAATTTGCAAAACAAAACCATTTTATTGGCATTTTTATTATAGAAAACACTTTTCCAATCGTCAAGAGACTTCCCCTCAAAATAGGGCTCAATCTACCAAAATTATCTCCTTATCCCCATAAAATGGCCTTTTTCTTCTTTTCACCCCTCTGTAATGCTACCTTCCTTCCCTTTTTTCACCGCTTGCCGCCGCATAAAGGGATATGGGAGGACACATTAAAAAACAAGCCTGGTATCCATACTGCCTGGTTCTATCAAGTTTCTTTGTAAATCTGGATAATTTTGGAATAAAATATTTATTCTTCCACCGGTTTCCTCTATAATTTAAGAAAAAGCTCCACAAAAAGGAGGGCCGCCCATGAATAAAAAGGATGAGCATTTTCTTAAAAAGCTATGCGAAAACTCCTACACCCTTCTGGAGCTGTTCCATGATCTCTCGGAAGAACAGCAGTTGTATATTCTGAATATTCTCAAAGAAATGGCAAAAGAGGAGAAACCAGCCCAAACGGATCCCATCCCGGACCCGAAGGAGTAAGGCTTCCTCTCCGGCGCCTTTGTACCCGGGCACCTGTGCGCGGATTTCAATCTGTCACAAACAGCGGAATAAAAAACACGCCAATGGGGACAATCTCTGACTGTCCTCATTGGCGTACATAGGCCTGGGAAGCGTTGATAAAAAAGATACCCTCTATAAATGCGGACACTAAGCCAAATAAAAAGAAAGCCCCGAACGCAAATTGCGTGTCGAGGCTCTCGACTGTCTAAGGACTATAAAAAAGATATTTTCGGTATTTCGGCTTGTTCCAGTTAATATATGCAACCCAGGATTAGGAATATCAAAGGATAACTGTCTAATGTTTTTTATATTCTCAATGAGAATATTTTTCACATCTTCGCCCCCCACTTGCACAAAGATACTCAAAAGGCACTGTGTCTTAAATTTCTATTTTATCATATGTCATTATGCATACTATTTAATTTTATTATACCACAAATCGCCATTTTTCTCAATAAGAAAAGCAGGTACAGAGAAATGCTGGCAGACCATATACTGCCAGCATTTCTCTGTACCTGCTT
>JALENG010000108.1 GCA_022767925.1 Clostridia bacterium | reverse complement strand
TGCTTATAAAGAAACCATCCGGAAGTCGGCTGATGTGGACAACAAGTACAAGCGTCAGTCCGGCGGTAGCGGCCAGTATGGTCATGTTAAGATCCGGATTGAACCCAACCCCGGCAAGGGTTATGAATTTGTGAACGCTGTGCAGGGCGGTGCCATTCCGAAGGAATATATTCCCGCGGTTGACGCCGGTATCCAGGGCGCTATGCTGAGCGGTGTGCTTGCCGGTTATCCGGTCGTAGACGTCAAGGTTACGCTGTATGATGGTTCTTATCACGAGGTTGACTCCTCCGAAATGGCCTTTAAGATCGCCGGTTCGATGGCGTTCAAAGAGGCAATGCGGAAGGCCGATCCGGTTCTGCTCGAACCGATCATGAAGGTTGTCGTTGTCGTTCCTGATGAGTATATGGGTGATGTTATCGGCGATCTGAACAGCCGCCGTGGTATGATCCTGGGTATGGATGCGGTAACCGGTGCACAGCAGATCAATTCCGAAGTTCCGCTGAGCTCGATGTTCGGTTATGCAACCGATATGCGTTCCCGTACGCAGGGCCGTGGCCAGTACGTTATGGAACCGGCCCACTATGCGGAAGTTCCGAAGTCTGTTTCGGAAGAGATCATTTCCAAGCGTGCAAAAAAGTCTGAATAATCTCGGACTTTTTATGGATAACCCTTGATTTTCCTTCCGTAAGTTGATAAAATTATTTTATCGACTGCGGATTATGACTGCAAGAATAAGGAGGAACATTCCAATGGCAAAGGAAAAATTCGAAAGAAATAAACCCCATGTAAACATTGGTACCATTGGCCACGTTGACCATGGCAAGACCACCCTGACCGCTGCTATCACCAAGGTGCTGGCTATGCAGGGCGAGGCTGACTTCATGGATTACGCCAACATCGATAAGGCTCCCGAAGAGAGAGCTCGTGGTATCACAATCAACACCGCTCATGTTGAGTATCAGACCGAAAAGCGTCACTATGCTCACGTTGACTGCCCCGGCCATGCTGACTATGTCAAGAACATGATCACCGGTGCTGCTCAGATGGACGGCGCTATCCTGGTTGTATCCGCTGCTGACGGCCCCATGCCGCAGACCCGCGAGCACATCCTGCTGTCCCGTCAGGTAGGTGTACCTTATATCGTTGTTTTCATGAACAAGGTTGACCAGGTTGACGATCCCGAACTGCTGGAACTGGTTGAGATGGAAATCCGTGAACTGCTCAACGAGTATGAGTTCCCGGGCGACGATACTCCCATCATCAAGGGTTCCGCTCTGCAGGTTCTGGAGAGCAACTCCACCGATCCGAACGCTCCTGAGTATGCTTGCATCCATGAGCTGATGGACGCTGTTGACGAGTATATCCCCACCCCCGAGCGTAAGGCTGATCAGCCCTTCCTGATGCCCGTTGAAGACGTATTCACCATCACCGGCCGTGGTACCGTTGCTACCGGCCGTGTAGAGCGTGGCGTCCTGAAGATGAGCGAAGAAGTTGAGATCGTTGGTCTGACTGAAGAGCGCCGTAAGACGGTTGTTACCGGTATCGAAATGTTCCGCAAGCTGCTGGACTTCGCTGAGGCCGGCGATAACATTGGTGTTCTGCTGCGTGGTATTCAGAGAACCGAAATCGAGCGTGGCCAGGTTCTGGCAAAGCCCGGTACGATTCATCCCCATACCAAGTTCAAGGGCCAGGTTTACGTCCTGACCAAGGAAGAAGGCGGCCGTCATACCCCGTTCTTCAACAATTATCGTCCGCAGTTCTATTTCCGTACCACTGACGTAACCGGCGTGATCTCCCTGCCCGAGGGCACCGAGATGTGCATGCCTGGCGATAACGTTGTGATGGATGTTGAGCTGATTACCCCCATCGCTATCGAAGTTGGCCTGCGTTTCGCTATCCGTGAAGGCGGCCGTACGGTTGGTTCCGGTGTTGTAACCGCTATCAACGAATAATTGATTCGATTTCCTCGATACCGGCAGAGTTTTCTGCCGGTATCTTTTTTTACAAAAAATGGCGGGTTGTTTGCACAGAATTGCTTGTTTTGTGTATGGATTTTTTTAAGCGTCTGTGATATACTCAATATACAATTTTATAGGTCCTTATCAAGAGTGACGGAGGGAACAGGCCCTGTGATGTCCGGCAACCTGCAGAGCGATTTCTGTGTTGGTGCCAATTCCTGCGGATAAAAACCGAGAGATGAGGGTTTGTGCATTCATACCGCCTGCCTCTCGGCAGAGCGGTATTTCTTATTTTTTGTATAAATTTCTTATAGGAGGAAAAGAAAATGACAGAGAGACGATATCTTTTTACAAGTGAATCGGTAACCGAAGGACATCCCGATAAAGTGTGCGATCAGATCTCGGACGCAATTCTGGACAATATTCTGAGCAAAGATCCGGCCGCCCATGTTGCCTGTGAGGTAACGGCCACGACCGGTCTCATCCATGTTATGGGAGAGATCAGTACCGAATGCTA
This sequence comes from Clostridia bacterium, assembly GCA_022767925.1. GTDB lineage: Bacteria > Bacillota > Clostridia > Oscillospirales > Acutalibacteraceae > Heritagella. The sequence goes on along the minus strand of JALENG010000108.1, from coordinate 28,403 downwards.
CTGTGATATTGAGTCCGTCGTCCGTCAGGTGGTGGCGGATATCGGATATGACAACGCCGAGTGCAGCTTCAATGGCCATACCTGTGGGGTGATCACCTCTATTGATATGCAGTCCCCGGATATTGCGATGGGTGTGGATGAGTCGCTGGAAGTGAAAAACGGCGCCACCGAGGAAGAGGACCGCATCGGCGCTGGAGATCAGGGGATGATGTTCGGTTTTGCCTGTGATGAAACGCCGGAAAAAATGCCGCTGTCCATCTCGCTGGCCCATCGTCTGGCCAAAAAACTCGCCGCGGTGCGCAAAAGCGGTGAGCTGCCGTATCTGCGTCCCGATGGGAAAACTCAGGTTACGGTGGAGTATGAGGGGTATACCCCGGTTCGGATTGATACGGTGGTGATTTCCACGCAGCACGATCCGGAGGTGACCCTGGAGCAAATCCGTGAGGATCTTCTGCAGCATGTGATTCTGCCGGTCTGCCCCAAAGAGCTGATGGATGGGAATACAAAGTATTTCATCAATCCTACGGGACGCTTTGTGGTGGGGGGCCCGGTGGGGGATTCCGGCCTGACGGGCCGCAAGATTATTGTGGATACCTATGGCGGCGTGGGCCGTCATGGCGGCGGAGCTTTCTCCGGGAAAGATCCCACAAAGGTGGACCGCTCAGCTGCTTATGCCGCCCGCTATGTGGCGAAAAATGTGGTGGCAGCCGGCCTTGCCAGGCGCTGTGAAGTGCAGCTGGCGTATGCAATTGGCGTGGCACACCCGGTATCGGTGATGGTGGATACGTTCGGTACGGGAACGGTCAGCGATGAAAAGCTGGCAAAGGCTGTTCAAAAGGTATTTGACCTGCGGCCGACTGCCATTATCCGCGATCTGGATCTGCGACGTCCCCAGTACCGCCCGTTGGCGGCCTATGGGCATATGGGGCGTGAGGATCTGGATGTGGCTTGGGAAAAGACAGACCGGGTGCAGGCGCTTCGGGCCGCTGCGTGCGGGGAGGAATGATCACCGTGGAAAAAATTGCGAGCTTTACCATTGACCATGATATTTTAACCCCGGGGATGTATCTCTCCCGGGTGGATGGGGATATCACCACCTATGATTTTCGGTTTGTAACCCCCAACCGGCCTCCGTATCTGCCCAACCCCGTCATGCATACGATCGAGCATCTGTTTGCGACGCTGGCGCGCAATGAAGAGGGACTGAAAGAGCGTGTGATCTATTTTGGACCTATGGGGTGCCGTACGGGCTTCTATTTTCTGGTGCGGAACAGCTGCCATGAGGAGGTCATCGCTTTTACCCGGCGCGCGATGCAGGCAATTGCCCATTGGGATGGCGTGATTCCCGGTGCGCAGCTCTCCAAAGAATGCGGCAATTATCAGGAGCATGATCTGCAGGGGGCGCGGGAATGGGCTGCCGCCTTTGAAAAAGTTCTGGAAAACTGGATGCCGGAAAATCTTGTTTATCCGCAGGAATCAAAGAAATAAAGAAGAAAGCTCCATCCGTCGATGGAGCTTTTACTTTTGTCCCCATCTTTTATTGGCAGTTTTGCGCTCCTCTACATAAACTGGCAATAAAGGAGGGAACAGGAATGGATTGGATCGGTGGTGTTCTCCTTTGCTTCTTTTTGCTGTTGGGAATCCTGGTGGGGCTGAGAAAGCTGTTGTATATGATTTTGGGGGATAACAGCGGAACCCTGTGCCTGACCCTGTATTTTTGCGGACATGTGGAAAATGCAGAACAGCAGCTGCGCAGCGCACTGGAAGAGCTGCGGTGGATGGAAGGGCGAAGAAAAAAGATCCTGCTGTGCATTGATGATGGGATGGATGAGGAAACGCGCCGGATTTGCCGCTGCTTTGCCAGAGATTATCCGGTATGCCGTATTGTCACGCCGCAAGAGCTGCCGTCGGCCAAAACGGCGATTCTGTAATCATTGCAAAACGGAGGAAAATCGTTTATACTGGTAAAAAGAAACTATGTTCGGGGGATTAAAATGCCGGAGAAAATCCTGTTGGAAATGAACGGTACGGTGGAACAGATCGTATACCGGAATGAAAAAAATCAGTATACGGTGTTGGAGATGAACAACGGTGAAGAGCTGGTGACGGTTGTGGGCTGCATGCCCTTTCTCAGCGTGGGAGAGGAGCTGCATGTAATCGGTACCTGGGGCAGCCATCCCAGCTTTGGCCCGCAGTTCAAGGCCCAGATCTGCGAGCGTTCCCGCCCGGCCACGGCGGCAGCCATGCTGAAATATCTCTCAAGCGGCGCTGTAAAGGGAATTGGACCGGCTATGGCGGCACGGCTGGTGGAAAAGTTCGGGGAAAACGTACTGAAGGTTCTGGAGGAGGATCCCGAGCGGCTGTCTGCGGTTCGGGGGATTTCCCGGGAGAAAGCAGGAAAAATTGCCGAAGAGTTTCGCCGCGTATCGGGGATCCGTACCATGATGACCTATCTCTCCCAGTACGGATTGACAGCCGAAGAGGCGGTGCGGGTGTACCGCCTGTACGGCGAGCAGACCCGCGAGCGGATCGAGAATGATCCCTATTGTCTGTGCCGTGAGGAACTGGGTTTTGACTTTGTTCGGGCCGACGGGATTGCCCAGAACATGAATATGCCGGAGGACGCTTCCTGCCGGGTGCAGGCCGGGGTTCTGTTTGTTCTGCGGCACAATACCGGGAATGGGCACACCTGTCTGCCGCGGGGGAAGCTGCTGTCGGCTTCCGCCCGGATGCTGGGGGTCGAACTTGAGACGGCAGAGTCGGCGCTGGATGAACTGGTTTCCTGTGGGGATCTGCAGGAAGCGGAGCTGGGGGGACAGGACCTGATTTTTCTTCCCGCTTATTTCGAGGCCGAGATCTATGCGGCCCAGCGCCTGCAGGTGATGCTGGAGGTTCCGCCCAAGGCGATTGTGGATGTGGATGCCTCCGTTTCGCAGATTGAGAAGGAGAGTGGGATTACCTATGCCCAGGAGCAGAAACAGGCGATCCGCCTGGCCCTGCAGAATGGGCTGCTGCTGCTGACCGGTGGGCCCGGAACGGGAAAAACGACCACGCTCAACGCGGTGATCCGCATCCTGAAAAGCTGCGGCCAGACCGTTTTATTGGCGGCCCCCACCGGACGGGCGGCGAAACGGATGGCGGAGGTGACAGGGGAAGACGCTAAAACGATTCACCGTATGCTGCAGGTTGCCTGGGACGCCCAGGACCGGCCGGTTTTTATGAAAAATGAGAGAGATCCCCTGGAATGTGATGCGCTGATTGTGGACGAGCTCTCCATGGTGGACAGCCAGTTGTTTGCGGCTCTTCTGCGGGCACTGCCGCTCTCGTGCCGGCTGATTCTGGTGGGGGACTGCGAACAGCTTCCGTCTGTGGGGGCGGGGAATGTATTGGGAGATTTGCTGGCCAGCGGTTTGTTTCCCACCGTGCAGCTTCGCGAGATTTTTCGACAGTCCATGCAGAGCCTGATTGTTACCAATGCCCACCGCATTGTACATGGAGAAATGCCGGTTTTGAACCGGCACGACAATGACTTTTTCTATCTGCCGTTTTATGAGAGCGGTGCGCTGGCCCGCACGATTATTGACCTATGCGTGCGCCGCCTGCCAAAAAGCTATGGGTACAGCATTTGGCAGGATATCCAGGTGCTGTGTCCCGGCCGGAAGGGAGAACTGGGAACCATAGAAATGAACCGCCGGCTTCAGGAGGTGCTGAACCCTGCCGAAAAGGGAAAAAGGGAGATCAAAGTGGACGGCATGATTCTGCGGGAAGGCGATAAGGTCATGCAGATCAAAAATGACTATGATCTGCCCTGGAGCAAAGAGGATGGAACCACCGGAGAGGGAATTTTTAACGGCGACGTGGGAATTCTGACGGAAGTGGATAAAAAAGGTGGTTCCCTTACGGTGATGATCGACGAGAAAGAGGTTCTCTATGATTTGGATCACGCGGGGGAACTGGAGCTTGCCTATGCGATGACCATCCACAAAAGCCAGGGAAATGAGTTTCCGGCGGTGATCCTGCCCATGTTTCCCGGCCCCAAACAGTTATCGTACCGGAATCTGCTGTATACGGCGATCACCCGCGCTAAAAATCTCCTGATTCTGGTGGGGGAAAAGGAATGCATCTATCAGATGGTGGAGAATAACCGAAAGACCAAGCGTTATTCGGCGCTGTGTCTGTTCCTGACAGGAGGGGAAAAGCATGCCTGATCGGGTTGAATGGCTGCCTATGCTGCGCACAGAGCGGATCTGGCACGTTCTTTTTCCCATTGTCTGTCCGCTGTGCGGCAGAAAACACGGGGCCGGTCATTGGCTTTGTCCCACCTGCCGGGAGAAGAATCCGGCGCGCGCCTTTCAAATGCCGCTGCCGGTGGTGGAAAATGAATTTTGGCAGGCAATCGCGCCCTATCCCTATGAAAAGGAGATCCGCCATGCTCTGCTGCTCTATAAGTTTTATAACCATCCGGAGTTCTTCCGGTTTTTCGGGGATGCGATTGCCAGCGTGGCAGTGCCGCTCTCCCCGTCGATTGATGTGATTACCTATGTTCCCACATCCGGACAGAGGGTGAAAGAGCGCGGCTATGATCAGGCGATGCTGCTGGCAAAACGGGTGGGAAAGCGCCTGGACATTCCGGTCGAGTCCCTTCTGCGCAAAGTGCGCCATAACCAGCCGCAGCATGATCTGTCCCGAAGCCAAAGGGAGAAAAATGTCCGGGGTGTGTACCAATTACAGGGGGACTGCCGGGGAAAACGGGTTCTGCTGGTGGACGATATTATCACAACGGGCTTTACGATGAGGGAAGCCGGCGGGCTTCTGTACAGGGGTGGGGCCCAACAGGTATATGGTGCGACCGCCGCGATTCGAGGTTGCAATGGGGAAAAAGGTATACTATAATAGAGAGAAATGATAAGAAAGGGGAGAGCAGGCGTGCCGGGAACAGATATTGGCATTGATCTGGGGACAGCCAATGTGCGGATTTATCTGCACGGAAAGGGAGTGGTTCTCCACGAGCCGGCGGTTGCGGCCGTGGATTTGGACAGTGAAGAGGTGATTGCAACCGGCAGCGAGGCATATCAGATGCTGGGGCGTACCTGTGAGCGTGTACAGGTGGTCCATCCGTTGGTAAACGGTGTGATTTCCGATTATGATCTGGCACAGAACATTCTCTCGGTTTATATGAAGAAGGTCGGCGGCAGCGCGGTTTTTATGCCCCGTGTGGTGGTCAGCGTTCCGTGTGTAATTACCGAGGTGCAGAAACGGGCCGTTGTCGATGCGATCAGCTCGACCGGTGTACGGCGCATTTGCCTGATTGAAGAGCCCGTCGCGGCTGCGATTGGCGCCGGGGTGGATATCGCCAAACCCCACGGTGTTTTCGTGGTGGATGTGGGCTGCGGTACCACGGATATGGCCGTTATGTCTTTGGCGGGAATTGCGGTATCCCAGTCGGTTCAGACGGCAGGGGATGCCTTTGACGATAGCATTATCCGTTATGTTCGCCGGAAATACGGGCTGATTATCGGAAAGCGCATGGCGGAGCAGGCGAAAATCGAGGCCGGCTGTGTCTCCCCGCAGCAAGAAGTGTATACTTGCCGGGTAAAGGGGCGCAATGCCCTTACCGGTTTGCCGCAGTGGGTGGATGTGACCGGCGCAGAACTGATGGAGACGCTGCTTGAGCCTGCGATGGACATCGTGCGGGCGGTTCAGAACACGCTGGAGATGACCCCGCCGGAACTGATGGGGGATATCTATGAGGATGGTTTGTACCTCACCGGCGGATCGGCCCGTTTGCGCGGATTTGATACGCTGCTGCATAAGGAAACGCGTGTCCCGGTAATGGTCCCCGAGGAGCCGGAGAATTGTGTGGTAGTGGGGGCCGGAAAAGCCACCCGGTTTATTGATGATATGGAGAATAAGCAGTACGGGATTCTGAATCCTCTGTCCGCTGCTTATTGAGAGCGGATAGACGCAGGGAAAAACGCGCCGGAGACATTCGGGCGCGTTTTTTGTCAGAGCTTGTCAAAAGGAGGAAAAAATGGAGGAAAAAAGGAGAACCTGGATCGAAAACGGAAAGGTGTTGCTGTGTTTTCTTATTCCGGCTCTGTTCTGCGCCTGGTTCCGTACGGCGGAAAATTATGATGAATACTGGAACTTCACTTTTGCCAAGAATGTGGCGGATGGCCTGCTGCCATACCGCGATTTCAATATGCTGCAAACACCCCTTTCCTGTTTTTTGTCCGGCGGGATTCTGGCTTTGTTTGGAAAAGAGCTGATCGTCCTGCGTCTGCTGGGGGTTGTTCTGTTCATCGGGATCATGTGGGTTTTGTATCGGATCGGCCGTACCCTGCAGATTCCTCCGGCAGCCTCAATGGTGCTTCCCTTCCTTTTTTTGGCATTTCTTTTCTGGAATGTCTTTTGGGAGTACAATTGTCTTCTCCTGTTTTTTCAAATTACGATTCTCTGGCGGGATCTGGAAGCGGATACGGATCCGGACAGGTATGAAAAACCCGTCTATCAGATTTTTTTAGGGGTTCTGGGCGGCCTTGCCATGATGTGTAAGCAGAGCACGGGCACCGTTCTGGCGTTGTTTTCCCTGGGTTCGCTCTGGTTTGCTTCCCGACGACTGCACAAGCGCTATGGCCGGCTGGCATTCTGGCGGCTGATTGGCACATCGATTCCCTGCTTTCTGTTTTTGTTCTATTTGCTCATCAGCGGTACTTTCTGGGATTTCCTGGATATGGCGGTGTTCAGTATCGGCACCTTTTCTCACCGGTATTCTTATTGGCGGTTCATGCGGGAAAATCCCATACAGTTTGCGGCCGGAGCCCTTCTGCTGTCGATTTTGACGGCCGCGATAGCGGGGGCCATTTCCCGGCGCAAAACCGTGCAGGGTGAAAAGCTGGCCGGAGCGCTGACCATGGCAGTGGCCGGTATAGTGAATATTTATCCTCTCTCCAATGCGTATCATGTGGGCGTTTCTTCGATTTCCATTCTGCTTTTGCTCTATTATTTGATTCCGACCTCTTTCTTTTCGCTTCGGGCTGCGCGGGTTCTCTTTCGGATCCTGCCCGCCGTACTTATGGCGGTATGCATGGCAGTACCTGTGCTCGCTGTGCAAATCGGACCGCCCGCCGTGCTCAGCCGGCACTCCCACTATGCGGGAATCTGGATGGAGGAAAAGCGCGAAGAGGAGATCCGGCTGGTTACAGCCGAAATCGAAAAACGGCGGGAAGAGGGCAGAGAGGTATACATTATGGACAGTTTCGCGGTGGCCTATCTGCTGCCGGTAGATTGTTATCATAAGTATCTCGATATGTTCCTGGTGGGAAATCTGGGGTTGAAGGATCCGGTGGAGTGTGTGACCGACACGCCGCCCGGAAGCCTCTTCCTGCTTCCGAAAGACAGCAGTCACTGTATTCAAATGCCCTGGGAGGCGTATCATTATATTGAAGAGCATGGGCAGAGAAAAGGAGAGGTGGGAGACTTTGAAATTTACTCTCTGTCCTGAAAGGCACGAGGAGTATGCAGGATTATTGCAAAAGAACGGGCAGCCGGAAGAATTCCCTTCGGCTGCCCGTTTTCTGCTAAAAATCTGGGGTCTCCTCTGAGAAAGAGAAGACCCCGGATAGAGAATTTTGTTCAGTTACAGAATTGAAGATAAATCAGCAAACGCCCTGTGCCAGCATGGCGTCGGCCACTTTGACAAAACCCGCAATGTTGGCGCCCATCACGTAGTTCTTCGCATAGCCATACTTCTCAGCGGCTTCGTCGCACTTGTGGAAGATGCTCTCCATAATGCCCTGCAGCTTCTGGTCCACTTCTTCAAAGGTCCAGCTCATGTGCATGCTGTTCTGGCTCATTTCCAGAGCAGAGGTAGCAACGCCGCCGGCATTGCTTGCTTTGCCCGGTGCAAACAGAACACCGTTCTTCTGCAGGTACTCGGTGGCCTCCAGGGTGGTGGGCATATTGGCGCCTTCGCATACGGCGATGCAGCCGTTAGCTACCAGCTGCTTGGCGTCTTCCAGGTGCAGCTCGTTCTGCGTAGCGCAGGGGAGAGCCACATCGCACTTGACGGACCATACACCACGGCCCTCGTGGTACTCGGCATTGGGACGATACTTCTTATATTCGGTCAGACGCTGACGGTTTACTTCCTTAATCTCTTTAATGGCAGCAAGATCAATTCCTTCCGGATCGTAAATCCATCCGTTGGAATCAGACATGGTAACAACCTTCATGCCCAGCTGGTTGGCCTTCTGGCAAGCGTAGATGGCCACGTTGCCGGAACCGGAAATGGCAGCCGTTTTGCCCTCCAGGGAATAGCCGTTCTTCTTCATCATCGCATTGCAGAAATACAGCAAGCCATAGCCGGTGGCCTCAGTGCGGACCAGAGAACCACCCCAGGTCAGGCCCTTACCGGTCAGAACGCCCTCATAGCAATCGCGGATGCGCTTATACTGTCCAAACAGGAAGCCGATCTCACGGCCACCCACGCCGATGTCGCCCGCGGGAACGTCGGTATCAGCTCCGATATGGCGGTAAAGTTCCGTCATAAAACTCTGGCAGAAGGCCATTACTTCGCGGTCCGATTTCCCCTTGGGATCAAAATCGCTGCCGCCCTTGCCGCCGCCGATAGGAAGGCCGGTCAGGCTGTTCTTCAAAATCTGTTCGAAACCGAGAAACTTCAGAATGGACAGGTTGACAGAGGGATGGAAACGCAGACCACCCTTATACGGGCCGATCGCGGAGTTAAACTGTACGCGGAAACCACGGTTAATCTGGATCTTTCCATTGTCATCCACCCACGGTACACGGAACATCACAACGCGTTCCGGCTCAACAAAGCGCTCCAGCAGAGCCGCTTTCTGGTACTGCGGGTTTGCCTCGATGCAGGGTTCGAGCGTAGTGAGAACCTCCGTTACAGCCTGCAAAAACTCGGGCTCGTTGGGATTTTTTGCTTTGACACTTTCCAGAATTTCGTTGACGTAAGACATTTCACATATCCTCCAAACTATTTAGTTTCCCTATAAACGCGGACCGCATATTCGCGGTTGTTCCTCGGGTTCCTGTATAACGGAACATTGAATACTCTATCACACTGTCCTGCGAAATGCAAGAAAAAAATGGAGAAAAATGTGAGAAATCTTTCTTTTTTGAAGGGGTGCAAGTTTTTGACTGCAAGTTGCAAAAACACAAAACCGAATAAATATTCAAAAAAGAGCTAAAAAGCGAATAAATAGTCGTGCTAACGAGAAGAAAACCACAAGCTTTTGACTGAATGGGAGAGAATTATTGTGCAAGCGCATGAAAAATGACGGATCGGGGTTCCTTGTGTTGACAGTGTACCCCTTTTTGAATAAAATAGGGATGAACAAAAATGCGGCAGCGGGATAGTGGCATGGGACTGCGGTTTTCTGCGGTCTCACACACTGTTTTACTGTAGTGTATAACGAGACTTTTGAACAGGAGGGTGCTGAATTCACGGAAAAGAAAGTGAAGGAAGTACCCTTCCATTTTATTTAGAAGATCATGTGGGGGATTGTTATGAGTAAGTATACGAAAGAAGATATCATCCGTATGCTGGACGAAAATGATGTGAAATTCATCCGGCTGCAGTTTACCGATATTTTTGGCACCCCCAAGAATGTGGCCATTACGGACAGACAGATTCGGCGAGCCTTGGAGAACGAGTGTATGTTTGACGGTTCATCCATTGAGGGATTTGTGCGTATTGAAGAAAGTGATATGTATCTGCATCCCGATCTGGATACCTTTATGCTGTATCCCTGGCATACCGAGCATGGCCATATCGCCCGCCTGATCTGCAATGTGTGCCTGCCCGGCGGGGTGGAATTCCCCGGAGATCCCCGCTACATTCTGCGCAAAACCCTGCGCGAAGCGGCGGATATGGGGTACACCTTTAATGTGGGACCGGAATGCGAATTTTTCCTCTTTAACATGGATGATAACGGTTATCCGACCACCACGACCTTTGATCGGGCCGGTTATTTCGATCTGGGGCCCGGGGATGTGGGAGAGCAGGCCCGGCGCGAGATCTGCATGAATCTGGAGGAGATGGGCTTTGAGATTGAGACCTCCCATCATGAATGCGCCATGGCCCAGCACGAGATTGATTTTCGGTATGCAGAGGCGCTGACTTCGGCGGACAATATCGTCACCTTTAAAATGGTGGTGAAATCCATCGCCTCGCAACATGGCCTGTGGGCTACCTTTATGCCCAAGCCCATTTACGGACAGGCGGGGTCCGGCCTGCATGTGAATATGTCCCTGTTCCGCGACGGGAAGAACAGTTTTTATGACCCGTCAAAGGAAAACGGCCTTTCGGATGTGGCACTCCACTTTATTGCGGGCATTATGAAGCACATCAAGGGAATTACGGCGCTGTGCAATCCGCTGGTCAATTCGTACAAGCGCCTTGTGCCCGGATATGAAGCGCCCTGCAGCATCGCCTGGACCGTCTCGAACCGCAGTTCGCTGATCCGCGTACCGGCTGCCCGCGGGAATGGGACCCGCGTGGAGCTGCGCAGCCCTGATCCGGCCTGTAATCCGTATCTGGTTTTTGCCGCGCTGCTGGCGGCCGGCTTGGAGGGAATTCGTACCCGTCTTCCCGCGCCGGAGGCCATTACGCAGAACATTTTTGATATGCCGCAGGAAGAGCGCGTGGCTCGGGGGATCGAGGATCTGCCCGCCGATCTGCACGAAGCACTGTGCGAGCTGAAACAGGATGAGTTCCTGTGCGAAGTGTTGGGAGACCATATTATCGATAAATATGTTGAGGCCAAGGAGCAGGAATGGAGGCGTTTTGCTGAAGAAGTGACCCAGTGGGAGATCCGCGAGTATCTCAGCAAGTTCTGACGGATGGATCCATATCCAAACGTTTGACGGATGGAGATGAGAGAGAAAAATGAAAAGCATTTTGGTGGCCAATGCGAATGCGGCTGCCGCAAAAAAAATAGCGGCTGTCCTTCGTTCAGCCGGTTTACCGGTTCTGGGGATTGCTGTCTCGGGCGCCAAAGTGCTGGATTTTTGTCGCTCCCATGGAGATGTCTGTGTGTGCGGCGGCTTTTTGCCGGATATGCCGGTGCGGCGTATGACAGAGTTAGCCGGAAAGCGGTGTGATTTTGTTCTGACGCTGAAGGCGACCGAGTGGCCTCTGCTGCAGGATGTCAATGCCCTGGGAATCCGGATTCCCATTGTGCGGGCGGATCTGATCGCGACGGTGAATCTGCTGTTCAGTCTGGATGAACGGCCCAGCCTGATGGTGAGGAAGAAATTGGAGAGCGGGATTGAGGATGAAAAAAAGGTAATCCTCCGAGCCAAGGAGCTTCTGATGCAGCGCAACGGGATGAATGAAGCCCAGGCCCACCGCTTTCTGCAGCAAAAGAGCATGGATGCCGGAAATAAATTGATCGAGTCGGCTCTGATTACCCTGCAGCGCATGTAAGGGGAGACCGGAGAGAACAAAAATCAGAGAGAAAAGAGGAAAAACCGTGAAGTTTACAAAAATGCAGGGCATCGGGAATGACTATATTTATTTTAACTGCTTTGAAAATACAATCGAAAACCCGGAGGAGCTTTCCCGCCGACTGAGCGACCGTCACTTTGGAATCGGCGGGGACGGGATCTGCCTGATTACTCCCAGCGATCGGGCGGATGCGTTTATGGATCTATACAATGCCGATGGATCCCGGGCTATGATGTGCGGGAATGGAATTCGCTGTGTGGGGAAATATGTGTATGAGCGCGGCCTGTGCAAAAAGGATGTGCTGAATATTGACACCCTCAGCGGAATCAAAACCCTTTACCTCACCGTGGAGAACGATGAGGTTACCCAGGTGCGCGTGGATATGGGAGAGCCCATTTTGGAGCCGGCCCGCATTCCCACCACCTTGCCGGAGATTCTGGCGCAGGATATCCAGGCCAACGGCACCGTGTATACGGTAACGGCGGTTTCCATGGGGAATCCCCACAGCGTGATCTTTGTGGATGACGTGGATTCTCTGGATCTTGAAAAAATCGGCCCGGCACTGGAAAATCATCCGGTGTTCCCCCAGCGTGTCAATACCGAGTTTGTGCAGGTGATCTCGCCCGAAGAGGTAAAGATGCGCGTATGGGAGAGAGGCTCCGGGGAAACCTGGGCCTGCGGAACCGGCGCCTGTGCGACGGCGGTGGCGTGTTTCCTGAATGGAAAAACCGGACGGAAGGTCCGCGTTCATCTGCGCGGCGGGGATCTGACCATTTTGTGGAATGAGGACACCCGTCATGTGGAGATGACCGGCCCGGCTGCGTTTGTTTTTGATGGGGAGATTTCCCTGTAAATCAAAATCTTCCTGTGAAATTGATCAGAACGGCGTGCGAATAAGGAGTCATGGGATGGTGCTTATTTCGGGAATCGCCGCAAAAGATACAGAAATGAGGGACTTGCTATGCTGAAAATCAATGAGAACTTTGCAAAAATGGCGCGCAACTACCTTTTTGCAGAAATTGCAAATCGCGTCAATCGCTATCAGGCGGAGCATCCGGAGGAGGAGATCATCCGTCTGGGCATCGGTGATGTGACGCGCCCCCTGCCCAAAGCCTGTGTGCAGGCGATGAAGAAAGCGGCCGATGAGATGGGTGAGGCGGCTACTTTCCGTGGGTATGGCCCGGATTACGGGTATGATTTTCTGCTGCAGGCCATTGCCAAACACGATTTTCAGGATCACGGGGTGGAAATCTCTGCCGACGAGATTTTCCTGAGCGACGGCGCCAAAAGCGATACTTCTTCCATCGGGGATATTTTTGCGGTGGACAATGTGGTGGCGGTATGCGACCCGGTGTACCCGGTTTATGTGGATTCCAATGTGATGGCGGGCCGTGCCGGCGAGTATGTCGAGGGCAAGGGCTTCAGCAAAATCGTCTATATGCCCTGCAAGGCGGAGAACAATTTCCTGCCGGAGATCCCCCAGGAAAAAGTGGACATGATCTACCTCTGCTTCCCCAATAACCCCAGCGGTATCTCCATTTCCCAGGAGGAACTGAAAAAGTGGGTCGATTATGCCAACCAGACCGGTGCCGTTATCCTGTACGACGCGGCATACGAGGCATTTATCACCACCCCCGGGGTTCCCCATTCGATTTTCGAAGTGGAAGGGGCCAAAACCTGTGCCATCGAGTTCCGTTCCTTCAGTAAAACGGCCGGATTCACCGGTACCCGCTGTGCGTTTACCGTTATTCCCAAAGAGCTGGAGCGGGGCGGAGTTTCCATCAATAAGCTGTGGGCCCGCCGCCAGTCCACGAAGATGAACGGGGTTCCCTACGTGATTCAGCGCGCGGCCGAGGCTGTCTATTCCCCCGAAGGATGGCAGGAAGTGCAGGAGAACATCGCTTATTACCGGGAGAATGCCCGGATTATCCGCGAAGGACTGGAAAAGGCCGGCTTTACCGTGTTCGGCGGCGTGGATTCCCCCTATGTGTGGATGAAAGTGCCCCAGGGGATGAGCAGCTGGGAGTTTTTCGATGAGTTGCTGGAAAAGGCCCATGTTGTGGGCACCCCCGGTTCCGGCTTTGGCCTGAACGGAGAAGGATATTTCCGGCTGACCTCGTTTAATACGAAAGAAAATACCGAAAAAGCGCTGGCCCGGATTATCGCTGTTTTCGGATCATAAGGTATTTCTAAAATCCTCTGTGCTGTCTCTGGCAGAATAGAGGATTTGGTTTGTCCGCATGGGAGAGGTTTTTCCTTTGTCCGCACACGGGGGAAAGACTGGTTTTGCGAGAGGAATGTGCGGAGAAAAGAGGAAGAGCATGAAAGCTTTGTTGATGCTGGAAAACGGGATGACGTTTGAGGGCCAGGGGTTCGGCGATGAGCGGGATGTAGTCTGTGAGATTGTTTTCAACAGCGCTATGTGCGGCTATTCTGAGCTGCTGACCGATCCCTCCTATGCCGGCCAGGGGGTTGTCATGACCTACCCGATGATCGGCAACTACGGAATCTGCATTGAAGACGCCGAGTCCGGCAAACCCTGGCTCAGCGCTTTTATTGTGCATAATGTGTCGGGGCTTGCCAGCAATTTCCGCTGTGACCTGGATCTGAATTCCTATCTGCAAAACAATCACATTCCCGGTATGTATGGGCTGGATACCCGTGCGCTGACCCGGGTTCTGCGGGAAAGCGGGACGATGAAGGGGATGATCGCCTACGGGGAGAATCCGGACCGGGAGGCCATGAAAAAGGTTATCGCGGATTTTCAGATGGTTTCCTGCGTGCCCCTTGTTAGTGTGCAGCACGGGCGCGTATATGGGGATGGCCCTGTGCGCATTGCCCTGCACGATTACGGCGTCAAGCAGAATATTATCCGTTCGCTGGTACAGCGGGGCTGCACAGTCAAGTGCTTTGCCCATGACTGCACCATGGAGGACATGCTGGATTTCCGCCCCGACGGAATTATGCTCAGCAATGGCCCCGGCGATCCCCAGGAAAACCGGAAGGCCATCGGGGAACTAAAGCGCATTTATGAATACGGGATTCCCACCTTCGGTATTTGTCTGGGCCATCAGCTGATGGCGCTCAGCCAGGGATTTGATACCTACAAGCTCAAATATGGTCACCGGGGCATCAATCATCCGGTCAAAGAGCTGGCGGATAACCGGGTGTACATCACCTCGCAGAACCACGGATTTGTGGTCGATGCCAAAACTGTCGATCCGCAGAAAGCCCAGGTGAGCTTTATCAGCATGAATGACGGAAGCGTGGAAGGGCTTACCTATGCAAGCGGCCGAGTCTTTACGGTGCAGTTCCACCCCGAGGCCTGCGGCGGCCCGAAGGATACCGGATACCTGTTCGACCGTTTTCTTACCCTGATTGAAAAAGGCCGGCTGTAATGGGTCGTTTACAAAAGGGGAATGAGCCGCGGGGAAACGGTACGCCCGGTACCGTTTGATTTCTGCGAGAAAGGAAGCGCTGCAAACTATGAAGAAAGAATCAATTAAAAGAGTCGTCATTATCGGATCCGGCCCCATTGTCATTGGACAGGCTGCCGAATTTGACTATGCGGGCACCCAGGCCTGCCGCGCACTGCGGGAAGAGGGGATTGAGGTAATCCTCGTCAACTCCAATCCGGCCACGATTATGACCGATAAACAGATTGCCGACAAGGTTTATATCGAGCCCCTGACGGTGGATACACTGAAGAAGGTCATTTTGAAGGAAAAGCCAGATTCCATCCTGCCGACCCTGGGCGGCCAGGCAGCGTTGAATCTGGCGGTGGAACTGGAGGAATCCGGTTTCCTGCGGGAAAACCATGTGGAAATGATCGGAACCAAAGCGGAGACGATCCGCATGGCGGAGGACCGTGAGCTGTTTAAAGAGGCGATGGACCGGATTCATCAGCCCTGTGCGGAGAGCGATATCGCAGAGGATATCGACAGCTGCGTCACCATTGCCCGCCGCATCGGGTATCCGGTGATTGTGCGCCCGGCTTATACCCTAGGCGGAAGCGGCGGCGGAATTGCCTATAATGAGGAACAGCTGCTGGCCATTGCCACCACCGGCCTGCACCGCAGCCGGGTTCACCAGGTGCTGATCGAACGGTGTATTTCCGGATGGAAAGAGATCGAATACGAGGTCATGCGCGACCACAACGGAAACTGCATTACCGTGTGTAATATGGAGAACTTCGATCCGGTCGGCGTTCATACGGGGGATTCGATTGTGGTAGCCCCCTGCCAGACCCTGGCCGATAAGGAGACCCAGATGCTGCGCTCGGCCGCTCTGGCCATTATTGAAGAGCTGAAAATTGAGGGCGGTTGCAATGTTCAGTTTGCACTGAACCCCAATTCCTTTGAATACTGCGTCATCGAGGTCAATCCCCGCGTCAGCCGCTCTTCGGCACTGGCCTCCAAGGCAACGGGCTATCCCATTGCAAAGGTCGCCTCAAAAATTGCCTTGGGCTATACCCTGGACGAGATTCCCAATGCCATCACGCAGAAGACCTTCGCCTGTTTCGAGCCCACGCTGGACTACTGCGTGGTCAAGTTCCCCAAGTGGCCGTTTGACAAATTCGTCCATGCGGCGCGCTCGCTGGGCACCCAGATGAAAGCTACCGGCGAGGTGATGGGCATTGCCCCCACGTTTGAATGTGCGCTGATGAAATCCATTCGCTGCCTGGAACAGAATATGTTTGATTTGCGCGATAAAGAGCTGGACGGCCTGAGTGATGAGGAACTGCTGGAGCGGATTCATGCGGTGGATGACCGGCGGCTGTTTGCCGTGGCCGAAGCCATTCGCCGCGGGTTCAGCTTTGACCGCATTTACAGCATCACCAAAATCGACAAGTGGTTCCTGGAAAAGCTGCGGGTTCTGCTGCAGGTGGAAAAGCGGCTGAAAACGGAGGAACTGACCCGCGAACTGCTGTTTTTGGCCAAGGATATGGGCTATATCGACCGGAGTATTTCCGACTTTACCGGCAAAACCGTCGCGGAAATCCGTGGACTGGAGGAGGACTGGAACATTCATCCGGTCTACAAAATGGTGGATACCTGTGCGGCCGAATTTGACGCGGCCACCCCGTACTACTACTCCACGTACGGCCTGCAGAGCGAAGTAGACCCAAAGACCGACCGAAAAAAAGTTATGGTTATCGGTTCCGGCCCTATCCGCATTGGCCAGGGCATCGAGTTTGACTTCTGCTCGGTTCACAGTGTATGGGCGCTGAAAAAATTGGGATGCGAGACCATCATCGTCAATAATAACCCGGAGACGGTTTCGACCGATTTTGATATTGCCGACCGCCTGTATTTCGAACCCCTGACCGAGGAAGATGTTCTCCACATCGTCCAGGAGGAAAAGCCGGACGCAGCGGTGGTACAGTTCGGTGGCCAGACCGCCATCAAGCTGGCCAAGGCGATTGAGGAAATGGGAATTGAGATTCTCGGCACCTCCTTTGATTCGATTGATGAGGCGGAGGACCGCGAGCGGTTTGACGCCATTCTGAACCAATACGGGATCCCGCGTGCCGAGGGGAGAATGGTCTACACCTGCGAAGAAGCGCTGAAGGCCGCCGAGGAACTGGGATACCCGGTGCTGGTTCGTCCCTCTTATGTGCTGGGCGGCCAGGGAATGAATATCGCCTACAACCGTCAGGATATCATCGACCAGATCGGGATTATCAATACGGTCCATCAGGATCACCCCATTCTGGTGGATAAGTATATCATGGGCACCGAGGTCGAGGTAGATGCCGTCTGTGACGGAGTGGATTCGATGATCCCGGGTATTATGCAGCATGTGGAGCGGGCCGGCATCCATTCGGGCGACAGTATTTCGGTCTATCCGGCTGTGGGGATCCCGAAGCACATTCAGGATATCATTGTGGACTATACCCGCAAGCTGGCCCTCAGCCTGCGCGTGCGCGGCCTGCTGAACATCCAGTTTATTGTGCGCGGGGAAGAGGTTTATATCATCGAGGCCAATCCCCGTTCCTCCCGTACCGTTCCGTACATCAGCAAGGTTACCAATATCCCGATTGTGGACCTGGCGGTGGGTACCTTCTTCGGAAAGACATTGCCGGAGATGGGGTATGAATACGGCCTGCAGCCGGCCCGTCCGCTGATCGCCATTAAAATGCCGGTTTTCTCCTTTGAAAAGCTGTATGGGGCGGATGTGGATCTCGGGCCGGAGATGAAATCCACCGGCGAAGTGCTGGGCATCGCGGACAATTATGACGAGGCCATGACCAAGGCGTTCCGTGGTGCCGGGATTCATCTGATCCGCGGCAATGCTCTGATTACCGTGCGGGACAGTGATAAAGAGGAAGTGCTTCCCATTGCACAGGGGCTTTACAAAATGGGCTGGAAGATATATGCTACAGAGGGGACCAGTGTTTTCCTCAGCGATCATGATATTCCCAATGTCCATACCTTCAAAATCGGTACGCACAAACCGGATATTACGGACCGTGTGCTCTCCGGTCAGATCGACCTGGTCATCAATACCCCCTCTTCCAACACGGAGCATCACAAAGACGGATACCGGATTCGCCGGTATGCGGTCGAAGCCGGTATTCCCTGCCTGACATCTCTGGATACGGCGAAGGCGCTTTTCGAGTGCATGCAGTATGGTCATGAGGACACGCTGAGCATTGTGGATATCACCCGGCTGGAAGAGTATGAGAAATGAATACTGCCCCCCGATTGGCAGGGGAGCGGATTCGATAAAGAATTATCACGTATTTTAGGAGGATTTAATCATGCAGAAAATGGAGCAGATGTACGAAGGAAAAGCCAAAAAAGTATTCGCAACCGATGATCCCACCCTTTGTATCGTATCGTATAAGGACGATGCAACTGCCTTTAATGGCAAAAAAAAGGGAACCATTGAGGGAAAAGGCGTTGTGAACAACCGCATGAGCAACTTTATGTTCCAGCTGTTGGAAAAGAATGGGATTCCCACTCATTTTGTAAAGGAGCTGAACGACCGTGAGACCCTGGTGAAAAAGGTCACGATTGTTCCGTTGGAAGTTATCATGCGCAATAAGGCGGCCGGCTCCATGGCCAAGCGTCTGGGCCTGAAGGAGGGTACCGAGCTGCTGTGCCCGGTTCTGGAATTCAGCTATAAGTGTGACGAACTGGATGACCCGATGGTGAATGATTCCCATATTCTGGCCGCCGGCTTTGCCACCAAAGAAGACCTGGACACCATTTCTTCGATGAGCCGTAAAATCAATGAGATCATGTGCGAATTCTTCGCATCGGTTGGTGTCGAGCTGATTGACTTTAAACTGGAATTCGGCCGCACGACGGATGGCCAGATTGTTCTGGCTGACGAGATCTCTCCGGATACTTGCCGTTTCTGGGACATTCATACGCACGAAAAGCTGGACAAGGACCGTTTCCGCCGCGATCTGGGCGGTGTGGAAGAGGCCTATGCCGAGATGATGAAGCGCATCGGTCTTCTGTGAGTATGAACCGTCCGGTTGGCGCAACAGGAATAGAAAGGACGGACAAAGAATGAGATTTGCAGCGGAGACAGGGGATTCTTACAAGCCCCATGAGGAGTGCGGTGTTTTCGGTATCTATTCACCTGACGGCACCGTGCAGCCTGCTTATGCCTGTTACAACGGGCTGCTGGCTTTGCAGCACCGTGGACAGGAGAGCTGTGGGATTGCCTCCAATAATCAGGGGGTTATTTCCTATTCAAAGGATATGGGGCTGGTAACCGAAGCCTTTACTCCGGAGATTCTGGAGAAACTGGATGGGCAGATGGCCATTTCTCATGTACGCTACTCCACGGCCGGCGGCAGTGTGCGTGAAAACGCCCAGCCGTTGGTCCTGCGTTATGCCAAAGGGGTTCTGGCCATTGCGCATAACGGGAATTTGACCAATGCCCGGGAAATGCGGGAGGAGATGCAGCAGGCCGGTTCCATTTTTCAGACGACGATTGATTCCGAGGTGATTGCGTACATCATCGCGCGGGAGCGGCTTCACTGTCGTTCCGTCGAGGAAGCGGTCGTCCGCACGGTGGATCAGATCCGCGGTGCGTTCTCCATGCTGATTATGAGCCCGCAAAAGCTGATCGCCGCCCGGGACCCCCATGGGTTCCGTCCGCTTTGTCTGGGGCGCATTGGGGAGAATACCTGGGTGTTTGCCTCGGAAACCTGTGCGCTGGATGCCTGCGGCGCCGAATTTGTGCGGGATATCGAGCCGGGCGAGGTCGTCATGGCCGGGCCCAATGGGCTGCAGGTTATTCGAAAGGGCGATTCCTCGAAAAAAGCCCTGTGCATTTTTGAGTATATCTATTTTTCCCGTACCGACAGTGTGATCGACGGCGTAAGCGTCTATCAGGCGCGCAAAGCGGCCGGCCGGCTGCTGGCGAGAGAGAATCCAGCAGAGGCCGATATGGTTATCGGTGTGCCGGAATCCGGTGTGGATGCGGCCATTGGGTACAGTGAGGAATCGGGCATTCCCTTCCAGAAGGGCGTGGTGCGCAATTCCTATGTGGGCCGCACCTTTATCAAGCCCACCCAGGAGGAGCGTGCCCGCAGTGTGCGCATTAAGCTCAACGCCCTGGCCAGTGAGGTAAAGGACAAGCGGGTGATTTTGCTGGATGATTCCATTGTGCGTGGAACCACCAGTGCCCGGATTGTCAAAATGCTGAAAGACGCCGGGGCCCGCGAGGTCCATCTCCGCATCAGCTCTCCGCCCTTTCTGTGGCCCTGCTATTACGGGACCGATATTCCGTCCAAAGAGGATCTGATTGCCTGCAAATACTCGGAAGAGGAAATTGCGCGGCTGCTGGGGGCTGACTCGCTGTCATACCTCAGTTTGTCGGCACTTGAGCAGATGATCCCGGGGAAAAAGGGTTTTTGCAATGCCTGCTTTACCGGGAATTACCCGGCCGAAATTCCGGATCTCGATTCCTACAGCAAGCTGGACCCCTATACCCAGCCGATTAAACGGATTTGAACCGAAGAGAATAAAAGAGGAAAGGAAGAAATCCTTGTGAAAAATACGTACGAGTCTCCGCTTTCCGCGCGTTATGCCGATGCGGAAATGAAGTTCCTGTTTTCTCCCGATAAGAAATTCCAGACCTGGCGCCGCCTGTGGATTGCCCTGGCGGAAGCCGAGATGGAACTGGGCCTGCCGGTTACGCAGGAACAGATTGATGAGATGAAGGCCCATGTGGAGGACATCAACTACGAGGTGGCCGAGGCCCGCGAAAAGGTGGTTCGTCATGACGTGATGAGCCATGTGTATGCTTTTGGCCAGCAGTGCCCGAAGGCCATGCCGATTATTCATCTGGGTGCCACCTCCTGCTATGTGGGCGACAATACGGACATCATCGTGATGACCGAAGCCCTGAAGCTGGTGGAGCGCAAACTGGTGGGCGTGCTGCGCGTGCTCTCCAAATTTGCCATGGAGTATAAAGATCTGCCCACCCTGGCCTTCACCCATTTCCAGCCGGCCCAGCCGACCACCGTGGGCAAGCGCGCCACGCTGTGGATGCAGGAGCTGCTGATGGATCTGGAGGATGTGCAGTACCAGCTCAGCAAAGCCAAGCTCCTTGGCAGCAAGGGGACCACCGGGACGCAGGCCAGCTTCCTTGAGCTGTTTGACGGCGACCACGAGAAAGTTAAAGAATTGGACAGACGGATTGCCCGGAAGATGGGGTATCAGGATTGCTTTGCCGTATCCGGCCAGACCTATTCCCGCAAACTGGACAGCCAGGTTCTCGCCGTTCTGTCCGGCATTGCGCAGAGCGCCGCCAAGTTTTCCAATGATATCCGCCTGCTGCAGCACCTGAAAGAGGTAGAAGAGCCGTTTGAAAAGAATCAGATTGGTTCTTCGGCTATGGCGTATAAGCGCAATCCCATGCGCAGCGAACGGATTGCCTCGCTGGCCCGTTATGTGATCTGCGACAGCGTCAACCCCGCCATTACGGCAGCCACCCAGTGGTTCGAGAGAACGCTGGATGACTCGGCCAACAAGCGGATCAGTATTCCGGAGGCGTTCCTGGCGGTGGACGGCATTCTGAACCTGTATATGAATGTGGCCGATGGCTTGGTGGTGTACCCGAAGGTAATCGACCAGCATCTGCGCCGCGAGCTGCCGTTTATGGCGACCGAGAACATCATGATGGACGCAGTTAAGCGCGGCGGCAACCGCCAGCAGCTGCACGAGGCCATTCGCCAGCACTCGATGGCGGCCTCCCGTGTGGTAAAGGAAGAGGGGGGCGAGAACGATTTGCTCTCCCGCATTGCGGCGGACCCGCAGTTTGGTGTCACACTGGAAGAGCTGAACCGTCTGGTGGATCCCTCCCTTTATGTGGGGCGTGCACCCCGGCAGACCGAGGACTTTATCCACGAAGTGGTCGAACCGGCGCTCATCCGTTATTCGGATCTTCCCGAGGAAACGGCAGAGATTCAGGTTTGATTTTTTGCCGGATTCAGAAGAAATCTGCATTTTTTGCTTTGCTTTTTCATAGGAATATGGTAAAATCAAAACGGTAATCGCTGTGCCGGGATTCAATTCCCGGCTTTGCGGCGTTTTCCCGCCCTTTTTTGGGTGCAATTTCCTCCCGTTTGCGGAGTATGAAAGTTGAGAGATAGCGATTATGGTAAAAGCAATCGTCGGTGCCAACTGGGGCGATGAAGGTAAGGGAAAGCTTACGGATGTTTTGGCCCAGGACGCGGATATTGTCATTCGTTTTCAGGGCGGCAGCAATGCCGGCCACACAATCGTGAATAATTACGGCAAATTTGCCCTGCATCAAATGCCCAGCGGTGTGTTCCATCCGAACATTATCAATATCATCGGGAACGGTGTTGCCTTTAGTGTGGAGAACTTTATCAAAGAACTTCACAGCATTGAAGAGCGCGGGGTGCCGGCTCCTCACATTCTGGTTTCTGACCGGGCCCAGGTTGTCATGCCGTATCATCAAGCATTCGATGCCATGGAGGAAGCTCGCTTGGCTGGGAAGAGCTTTGGCTCCACTAAATCCGGAATTGCACCGTTTTATTCGGATAAATACTCAAAGATCGGTTTCCAGATCAGTGAACTGTATGGGGATGAAAACGATCTTCGAGAGCATATTGACCACGTCCTTGCCATTAAGAATGTAATCCTGGAGAATTTGTATCATCAGCCCCCGCTTGATGCCGAAGAGGTTTTCCAGAAGCTGATGGAGTACAAAGAGCTGCTGGCCCCTTATGTGGCCGATACGACCGCTCTGCTGCATAAAGCGGTGAAGGAAGGGAAGACCATTCTGCTGGAAGGGCAGCTGGGTTCTCTGAAGGATCCGGATTTTGGCATTTATCCCATGGTAACCTCTTCCTCCACGCTGGCCGGTTATGGCGCTGTGGGCGCCGGCCTGCCGCCCTATGAGATCAAGCAGATTATCACGGTGGTAAAGGCTTATTCCAGTGCGGTGGGCGCCGGTGAGTTTGTCAGCGAGATCTTCGGGGAAGAAGCCGATGAGCTGCGCCGCCGCGGCGGCGATGGCGGCGAATACGGGGCCACCACGGGCCGTCCGCGCCGGATGGGCTGGCTGGATCTGGTTGCCTCCCGCTATGGCTGCCAGGTACAGGGGGCCACGGACGTGGCCTTTACGGTTCTGGATGCGCTGGGCTATCTGGATGAGATCCCGGTCTGTGTCGCCTATGAACTGGACGGGAAACGAATTGACGAATTCCCCGTTACCAGCAAGCTCAAGCACTGCAAGCCCATTTATCAGGTGCTTCCCGGTTGGAAGTGCGATATCCGCGGAATCCGCAAGTACGAGGATCTGCCGGAGAACTGCCGTAAATACATTGAGTTTGCGGAAAAGGGGATTGGTGTACCCTTCACGATGATCAGCAATGGTCCTGCCCGTGAGGATATTATTTACCGCTGAAAAACGCAATAGTTCCAAAGCGCCGGCACAGGGTTCCCTGTGTTGGCGCTTATTTGGATTTTGTCTGGGTTTTCCGTTCGGATTATGTAACAAGGTGTGTGCACAATAAGGTAGAAAGGCGGTTGGTTCTATGTGTGGAATCGTAGGATATGTTGGCTTTGATCCCGCTACTCCCATTC
Organism: Clostridia bacterium; assembly: GCA_022767925.1. Classification (GTDB taxonomy): domain Bacteria; phylum Bacillota; class Clostridia; order Oscillospirales; family Acutalibacteraceae; genus Heritagella. Next base: position 4,838 of record JALENG010000108.1, on the reverse strand, counting down.
TCTTAAAGGGATTGGAGAAACTGGAATATCGCGGTTATGATTCGGCCGGTGTGGCTGTTTATGATGAGAAAGATGGGCTTCGGATTGAAAAAGCAAAGGGAAAGCTCCGGGTTCTCTGTGAGAAACTGCATGACGGAAAAGATGTAAACGGCACCATTGGCATTGGGCATACGCGCTGGGCGACCCATGGCGCCCCCAGCGATATCAACTCCCATCCGCAGGTCAGCGATCACGGGAAGTTCGCCGTTGTACACAATGGGATTATCGAGAATTATCTGACGTTGAAGGAATTTTTGCTGGGGAAGGGGATTACGTTTGTGTCGGAAACCGATACAGAGGTCATCGCCCAGCTGCTGGAATATTATTACGAGGGGAACATTTTTTCCGCACTGGTCAAAGTACTGCAGAAGCTGGAGGGCTCGTATGCGCTGGGGGTCATTTGTACGGATGCCCCGAATGAGCTGTATGCGGTCCGAAAGGACAGTCCGCTGATCGTGGGTCTGGGCAAGGGTGAAAACTTTATTGCTTCGGATGTACCGGCCATTCTTTCCAAGACCCGAGATATTTACCGTCTGAAGGATCAGGAAATTGTAAAATTGACCCGCAATCAGGTAGAAGTGCTTAACATGGACGGGGCCCGGATTGAAAAGGAAAAGGTCCATATCGACTGGGATGTGAACGCAGCAGAAAAAGGCGGATACGAGCATTTCATGTTCAAAGAGATCATGGAACAGCCCAAAGCCCTGCGCGATACCATTTCCCCCCGCCTGCGGGATGGCCGCATTGTTCTGGATGATATTACGCTGACCCGGGAACAGGTGGAAAAAATCCGCCGGATCTGCGTAGTGGCCTGTGGATCGGCCTATCATGTGGGAATGGTGGCCAAATATACCCTGGAAAAACTGACCCGCATCCCTGTGGAAGCCGAGGTCGCTTCGGAACTGCGGTATCGCGATCCGATTATTGATAAGAGTACCCTGGTGATTGTCGTCAGCCAGTCCGGCGAGACCGCCGACACGCTGGCCGCCCTGCGCGAAGCGAAAAAGCGGGGCGCACGCGTTCTCTCCATTGTGAATGTGGTGGGCAGCTCGATTGCCAATGAATCGGATGACGTGATTTACACCTGGGCCGGGCCGGAAATCGCCGTGGCCACGACAAAGGCTTACAGCACCCAATTGGCAGTGGTGTATATGATCGCCATCTATCTGGCGGATTTACTGGGCAAACTCTCGCCCGAGGAATATGAGAACTATATCCAGTGTCTGCAGAAACTGCCGGAGCAGGTGGAGGATGCACTGAAGGATAAAGAGAGCATTCAGTATTTTGCTTCGAAATACTTTAATGCCAAGGATATCTTTTTTATCGGCCGTAATCTGGATTACGCCCTCTCGATGGAGGGATCTCTGAAGCTGAAAGAGATTTCGTATATCCACAGTGAAGCCTATGCCGCCGGTGAATTGAAGCACGGCACGATTTCGTTGATTGAAAACGGCACCCTGGTGGTGGCACTGGCAACGATTGATTCCCTGTTTGAAAAGATAATGTCCAATGTAAAGGAAGTGAAAGCGCGCGGCGCCTATGTGCTGGGCGTTACCACCCGTGAGCATACGGCGATCCAGAGCGAAGCGGACTATGCATTCTATGTCCCGAAGACTTGTGAGATGATGCAGCCGTCGCTGGCGGTGATCCCATTACAGCTGTTTGCGTATTATGTAGCGGCCATGAAAGGGTGCGATATTGATAAACCGCGCAACCTGGCCAAGTCGGTCACAGTGGAATAACGGACTTCATTTTTAGACAGGTGGATGTTTATGGCAAAGAATGAAAAAGTTTTGGTCGTGGATTTTGGCGGCCAGTATAATCAGCTGATTGCCCGCCGTGTACGGGAATGCAACGTGTATTGTGAAATTGTCTCGTATCGCATTGGCGTTGCGGCGATTCAGGCGCAGAACCCGGTGGGCATTATTCTGACGGGCGGCCCCAACAGCGTGTATGAGGAAGGGGCACCGTCGCTGGATTCCTCGATTTTTGACCTGGGGATTCCGGTTTTGGGAATCTGCTACGGCAGTCAGCTAATGATGCATCTGCTGGGTGGCCATGTGTGCAAGGCGCCCGAGCGTGAATACGGGAAAACCCTGGTGCACACGGATGCCGCTTCTCCCATTTTTGCGGATGTCAGCCGCGATACCGTTTGCTGGATGAGCCACAACGACTATATCGAAACCCCGGCTCCCGGTTTCTCAGTTACGGCCCATACGGATAACTGTCCGGTGGCGGCGGTTGAACAGCCGGAAAAACGCCTGTATGCCGTGCAGTTCCACCCGGAGGTTCTGCACACCCGCGAGGGCAAGCAGATGCTGCACAATTTTGTTTACCGGGTATGCGGCTGCAAGGGCGACTGGAAAATGGATTCCTTTGTGGAAACCAGTGTGAAGGCCCTGCGGGAGAAAATCGGCGGGGGAAAGGTTCTGTGTGCCCTGTCGGGCGGGGTAGATTCCTCGGTGGCAGCGGCCATGCTCGCAAAAGCGGTGGGCAAACAGCTGACCTGTGTGTTTGTGGACCACGGCCTGCTGCGGAAAAATGAAATGGAAGAGGTCTGCGAGGTTTTCGGTCCCCATGGCCAGTTCGAGCTGAATTTTATCTGCGTGAATGCCCGCGAGCGTTTTTATCAAAAACTGGCCGGTGTGCAGGAGCCGGAGCAAAAGCGCAAAATCATCGGGGAAGAGTTTATCCGTGTCTTTGAGGAAGAAGCGAATAAAATCGGGGCGGTTGATTTCCTGGCCCAGGGCACCATTTACCCGGATGTGGTGGAGAGTGGCCTTGGCGGAGAGAGTACCGTGATCAAATCGCACCACAATGTGGGTGGGCTGCCGGATTATGTGAATTTTAAAGAGATCGTCGAGCCGCTGCGGGATCTGTTTAAAGACGAGACCCGTCAGGCGGGCAGGGAGCTGGGGCTGCCGGAATATTTGGTCAGCCGTCAGCCTTTCCCGGGTCCGGGACTGGCCATCCGGATTGTCGGGGAAGTCACCCCGGAAAAAGTGCGGATGGTGCAGGAAGCCGATGCCATCTGGCGCGAGGAAATTGCGAAAGCCGGGCTGGATAAAACCGTCAATCAGTATTACGCGGCTCTGACCAACATGCGCAGCGTCGGGGTTATGGGGGATGAGCGCACCTATGATTACGCGGTAGCCCTGCGCGCCGTGACGACGACGGACTTTATGACGGCCGAGGCGGCCCCCATCCCGTGGGAAGTGATCCAGACCACCACCAGCCGGATCGTCAACGAGGTCAGCCATGTAAACCGTGTGCTGTACGACTGCACCGGAAAGCCCCCGGCTACGATTGAATTTGAATAAAGAAATATAAAGAAATTAATCCCGAAAACATTGAAATTTCAGTGTTCTCGGGATTTTTAGTTTTGATTTTGACGCACTTTTGACGCATTGAGAATAGAATAATGCTATTTGTGATAAATTTAAATGTTTTATGGCTTGAATAGAGAAGATAAATGTAGTATACTGTCTATAAGTATGATAACCCTGAGGAAAACATAAAACTCGGAGGCAGAGAAAGAATTATTCCTCCTTCGAGATAAAGAAGGAGGTTTTCTATTATGAAGAATAGAAAAAGACTATTAAGCATTGTGCTTACGCTCTGTATGATATTAACCATGATGCCAATGACAGTTAATGCAGCATCAACAGTAAATCATATAGAACTAAATGGCGCACCTGACAAATATGAAATTGGAAAAACAGTGAAGGATGCACCAGTAGGTGCAATTTCTGTAAAAAGTGGAAATGTAGATTGCATGGCAAGAATGTGGATAAACACATCAACAGCTACACCTAGCCAGAGCTCTGATTTAGGAGAGCCGTTGACTGAAGACACTGTATTTGATGCATTTGATTCTAGCAACCCTAAATACTATTTCGTAGCAGTAACTGTTATGGCTGATGCAGGATATGAATTAGCAGATGATATGACAGCAACAGTTAACGGAGTTGACGCAACTGTTATTATGTTGTATGCAGATGGAGTGAAAAAAGGAGCGGTAGTTCTTTTACCGTATGATTCGGAGACAGGGAAGCTTGTGACAAACCCAACAGACCCAACAACACCAGATAATACATCTAAGCCAGAAAAGAAAACACTTGATTCTGCATCAGTAAAGCTTTCGGCTGTATCATATGCATATACAGGAAGCTACAAGACACCTGCTGTGACAGTAACTGATGGAACATATAAACTTGTTAAAGGTACCGACTACGAGGTGACATATTCCAGCAACAAGTATGTCGGAACAGCTAAAGTTACAATCAAGGGAATCGGAGATTACGAGGGTGAGATAGTAAAGACATTCAAGATCAACCCGTCAAAGGTGACTCTGAGCAAGGTGAGCAAATCTGCTTCAGGCAAGTTTAAGGCTACATGGAAGAAGCACAGTACTCAGACTACAGGTTTCCAGATACGCTACAGTACATCGAGCACATTTAAAACTTACAAGACTGTTACTGTATCGGGCAAGAGCGCTGTATCAAAGACAGTAAGCAAGCTCAAGAAGGGCAAGAAGTACTATGTGAAGGTGAGAGCGTACAAGACCGTTAACGGTACCAGATACTACGGAAGCTGGTCAGCTGTGAAGTCTGTGAGGGTATAGTCAACCTGCAATAGGTGGAAACATACATACATTAAGAGTGCCGGATAGCCGGCACTTTTATATTTCACAATGTATTTTTGTTTTCCTCCCCCAGACGGGGGATGTGTAAAATGTTCTGATATTTTAAAATGTCAGAAGGAGAACGGAATAATTATCGTTATTACATAGTTTAAAA
>JALENG010000105.1 GCA_022767925.1 Clostridia bacterium | reverse complement strand
GGGGATATTCTCGCCGTGCAGTTCCACCCGGAGAACTTTACCCGCCGGTTCCCTTTGTTCCTGTGCTTTTTCCGGGATCTGTGCCGCCGTGCGGCGGAGAATGCCAAAATCTGAAAGAAATAAAAACAGCCTGCTTTTTCTCTTTTTGAGAAAGGCAGGCTGTTTTTTTGAGAAAGGGGGTCAGCGGGTCAGAGTGCCGGAATCCGAATACTGCAATTCGTACATCTGCTCTTCCATGCCGGTTTTTGCATTGACGTACAAAAGCAGCTCTTCCTTCTCCTGGCCCTGGCAATGGAATTCCCAGCACAGCCGTTCGCTGCCGCCCGGGGAGGGGATCAGGCACAGGAACGGGGCCTCCAGTACGGTCAGCTGGGGGGAGAGAACCGCCTGCGCCTGCGCGGCCGTCAGGTCCGGCTGCAGGGCTGTGCGCTTCTGGTAATTCATGCGGTAGCCGGCTGCCTCCACCCGCACCAGAGAACCGTCATCCGTGGCAATGCCGATTTTCACCAGATCGGGGTAGCACAGCACATCCCCCTGCTTATCAAAGAACAGGCACATGCACACTCCGTCGGCCACATAGTAGTAGCTCTCCTGCATATCGGAGAAACCCAGGGCGGGCAGGATTTCACGCGCTTTTTCCAGCGCCTCTTCCCCGGTCAGCTTTTCCTCCACGATATCCCGTGGGTTGGAAAATGACAGCAGCAGGCCGCCCGCTTTGGTCAGGCGCAGGCGGTTCTCCCCGCTCTGGAAGACGTAGCAGGGCAGGCGCCCGTTTTCCTCTCCGCCCGCTTCCCACGAATAACCGGTCCCCAAATCGAGATTGCCGGCTTTTTCTGCGGCCTGTTCGGCGGTCACCTCGCTATACTGGGAGAGGCAAAGCGGCTCCTCCTGCAGGATATGATCGGAAAAGGGGCCGTCATACAGCAGGGTGGGGTACCCGGTGAAGGACTCGGCCGCCTGATCCAGGGCATCGGAGAAGGCGGCGCCCTCCCCGGACGTCTGGGAAAAGCCCAGGGCTTCGTCGCTCAGGGTCAGATGGCCCGAATCAAAGTCGGTCATGATCTGCTGCAGCGCCTTTTCCAGCTCTTCCCCGTATTTTGTCAGCGAGGTGATGGCGGTGATCTGCTCCTGCGTCAGGGTCTGCCCCTGACTGATCTGCCGGGTCAGCATCACGCTGTAGTCCTCGACCTGCGAGAAAAATTTGCTCACGTTCCCCGTGCTCTCGCCGCTGGTATCCAGACACGCCAGCGCCTGGCGGGCGCCGCTGGAGGAGCTGATCAGCTGGCACAGAAGGGCGGACTGCAGGGTGGGCGTCGCGGCATAGCGCGCTTTTTGCAGAGCGGTGGTCAAAGAGGATACGGTATCGGCCAAGTCGTACAGGGCCCGTTCGTTATCATTCTCCGCCTGCAAAACGGCCGGCTGTACGGCGGAAAGCGATTGATGGGACTGGTACCACCCCCAGCCGGTGACCAGCACCAGGGCCGTTACAAAGGTGCCAAGGCGTATTTTCTGTCTTCTTCGCAAAGAAAAATCCCTCTTTCCGGTTAAATTTCAGGGGTAGTTTGGCAGAATGGGGCCCGGATTATACGGAAAAGGCAGGGCTTTGAGTTTTTTCGGCGGGAAAAAGGATATGGCTTTTCTTTACTGAACATTTGTGCTATAATCAATTGGATAGTATTCATTTGCAGGGAAAGGGGAATTTTATGCGCATTTTGGGGATTGACCCCGGCTATGCCACGGTGGGTTACGGCGTGGTGGATATCCAGGGTGGGCGCTACCACTCGGTGGAGCACGGCGCCATTGTCACCCGCCCCGAGGATGACTTCCCCCGTCGGCTGGAGATTATTTTTGATGCGGCGTACTCCGTGATGCAGAAATACCGGCCCCAGGCGCTGTCGCTGGAGAAGCTGTTTTTTGCCAATAACAAGACCACCGCCATTGGGGTGGCCGAAGCGAGGGGCGTGATTCTGCTGGCGGCCCGGAAAGCGGGCGTGCCCGTTTACGAGTACACCCCCATGCAGGTCAAGCAGGCGGTGACCGGCTACGGCGGCGCCCAGAAGCCCCAGGTGCAGGAGATGGTCCGCCGGCTGCTGTGCCTGCAGAGTGTTCCCAAACCGGATGATACCGCCGACGCGCTGGCCATGGCGATCACCCACGGGCAGGCGGCCGGATCGGCCCTGCGCCGCAGTTTTTTGACAGGGAGGTAATGGGGCATGATTGACAGCCTTCATGGAACATTGATTCATACCGAACCGGGGGTCGCCGTGGTGGAATGCGGCGGCGTCGGGTTTAAATGCATGATTTCCCAGAATACCCAGCGCACATTGCCCCCGAACGGGGAAAAGGTGAAGATCTTTACCCTGCTGAATGTGCGGGAGGATGCCCTTGACCTGTTTGGTTTTGCTTCGCGCAATGAGTGCGGCTGCTTTAAGATGCTCACATCCGTCACCGGCGTGGGACCGAAAGCAGCGCTCTCGATCCTCTCCGAGCTGTCGCCCGAGCAGGTGGCTATGGCGGCGGCCAGCGGGGACAGCAAGGCCCTGACCCGGGCCAGCGGCGTGGGCCCCAAGCTGGCCCAGCGGATTGTGCTGGAACTGAAGGATAAGGTGAAAAAGCTGGGCGCCCCGGCGGGCAGCCCCCTGGGGGCGGCCGCGGCGGTGGCCTCGGCTGCCGGCCACGCCGAGCAGGCGATCAGCGCCCTGGGCGTGCTGGGGTATTCCCCCAGCGAGGCGGCCCCGGTGGTGGCCCGGTTCGATTCCTCGCTGCCGGTGGAAGAGCTGATCCGCCTGAGTCTGCGGGAATTTGCCCAAAATATGTGAGTGGTGAGGGGGAAAAACGGGCATGGACTTTGCGAATACCACGTCGGATCTGGATTTTGAAAACCGTATGGTGGACCCGGCCTATAACCCCGAGGATGCGGCGGTGGAGAACCCGCTGCGCCCGCGCACGCTGCAGGAGTATATCGGCCAGGAGAAAGTGAAGGAAAACCTGGCGGTTTATATGGAGGCGGCCAAACGGAGGCAGGAGTCCCTGGACCATGTGCTCCTGTACGGCCCGCCGGGGCTGGGCAAAACGACACTGGCCGGGATTATCGCGGCTGAAATGGGGGTAAACCTGCGGATTACCGCGGGCCCCGCCATTGAAAAGCCCGGGGATCTGGCGGCACTGCTGACCAATCTCAACCCCGGGGATGTGCTGTTCATCGACGAGGTTCACCGTCTGCCGCGCACGGTGGAGGAAATTTTGTACCCGGCGATGGAAGATTTCGCCCTGGATATCATCACCGGCAAGGGGCAGATGGCGGCTTCGTATCATCTGCCGCTGCCCAAATTCACGCTGGTGGGGGCGACCACCCGCGCCGGTCAGCTCAGCGCGCCGCTGCGGGACCGGTTCGGCGTGGTGCTGCGGCTGGAGCTGTACACCCCAAAAGAGCTGGCCCAAATCGTCACCCGCAGCGCCTCGATTCTGGGCATCACGGTTGAGCCTGACGGCGCGCTGGAAATCGCCCGGCGCTCCCGCGGGACGCCGCGAATCGCCAACCGGCTGTTAAAGCGGGTGCGCGATTTTGCCCAGGTGATGCACGGGGGCGTCGTTGACCTGCATGCCGCGCAATTGGCGCTGGACCGGATGGAAATTGACCCCCTGGGGCTGGATGCCGGGGACCGGCGCATGATGACCGCCATGGTCGAACACTACGGCGGCGGCCCGGTGGGGCTGGAAACGCTGGCGGCGGTGATCGGCGAAGAGGCCGTGACCATTGAGGATGTGATCGAACCCTATCTGATGCAGATCGGTTTTTTGGTGCGCACCCCCCGCGGGCGCGTGATTACCCCCAAGGCGTGCCGCCATTTGGGATTAAAGGTTCCCGGCGGACTGGCACCGGAGGGGGAAGAACAGCAGACGCTGTACTGATTTTCCGGCAAACGGGAAAAAACCAACAAAAAGATGAGTAAGAATAGAGGAAGAGAAAAATCTCTGCGCGACAGGAGGAAGACGCGATGGGAAGATTGTTTGGTACCGATGGGGTGCGCGGCGTGGCCAACCGGGATTTGACGCCGGAGCTCGCTTTGAAGATCGGCCGGGCCACGGCCTGTGTGCTGACCGACAGCGGAAAGCAGCCCAAAATTCTGATCGGCTGTGATACACGGGCTTCGGGCGATATGCTGGAGTGCGCCCTGTGCGCCGGATTTTGCAGCGTGGGAGCCGATGTGATTCTGCTGGGCGTGGTGCCCACCCCGGCGGTGGCCTATCTGGTGGGAAAGCTCCATGCGGATGCCGGGGTGATGATCTCGGCCTCACACAATCCCTGTGAGTTCAACGGGATCAAGATTTTCAGCGGCGAGGGCTACAAGCTGCCTGATGCGCTGGAAGAGGAGATCGAGAATCTGGTCTTTGACGAGAGCGGCCTGCCGGAGCTGCCCGAGCGGGGCGGGGTCGGCAATGTAAAAGAGCGGTACGACGCCATCGACCTGTATATCCGGCACATCGAGGATTCGGCGCCCAACCGCCTGGAGGGCCTGAGGGTGGCCATCGACTGCGCCAACGGCTCGGCTTCGCGCACGGCGGAGAAGATCTTCACCGACCTGGGCGCCGAGTGCCACATGCTGGCCTGCGAGCCCAATGGGGTGAATATTAACGACGACTGCGGTTCCACCCACATGGAGAACCTGATGGACTTCGTGGTGAAGAACGGGTTGGATGCGGGCATCGCTTTTGACGGCGACGCCGACCGGTGCTTGGCGGTGGATGAAAACGGTCAGCTGGTGGACGGCGACTTTATGATGGCCATCTGCGCACTGGATATGAAATCCCGCGGGGTATTGAAGCACGATACTGTGGTGGGCACCGTGATGACCAATATGGGATTTACCAAGTTCTGCAAGGATAACGGCCTGAATTTTGTGGCGACCAAGGTGGGAGACCGCTATGTGTTGGAGGAAATGCTGCTCAAGGGCTACAGCTTCGGCGGGGAGCAGAGCGGGCACTATATTTTCCGCGAATTTGCCACCACGGGCGACGGCCAGCTGTCGGCCGTACAGTTTTTGAGCATCCTCTCCCGCCGCCATGCCCGGCTCTCCAGCCTGACGACGGTGATGGAGCGGTATCCCCAGGTGCTGGTCAATGTGCGCGTGAGCAATGATGGAAAGCGCCGCTTTTATACCGATGCCGAGGTGCGCGCGGCGGTGCAGCGGGCCGAAGAACTGCTGGGAGAGGACGGGCGCCTGCTGGTCCGCCCCAGCGGAACCGAGCCGCTGCTGCGCGTGATGACCGAGGGGCGCGACCACGGGATGATCACCCGCATTGCCAATGACGTGGCCGACGTGATCCGTGACCGGCTGGTATAAGGGAAGAAAGGGAATTCAATGAGAGCCGCAGAGAATTGGAAGGACTACGAGCTGATCGACACATCCGGCGGAGAGAGGCTGGAGCGGTGGGGCACGGTAACCCTGATCCGCCCGGACCCGCAGGTGATCTGGGAGACTGCGAAAAAGGATCCCCGCTGGAAAAACGCGGATGCGCACTACCTGCGCTCCCGTTCCGGCGGCGGCCACTGGGAGGTGAACCGCCCGGTGCCGGAGGGGTGGCCGGTTCACTACGGGGATCTGACCTTCCGGCTGAAGACCATGGGCTTTAAGCACACGGGTCTTTTCCCCGAGCAGGCCGTGAACTGGGATTTTACCCGCCGGCTGATCGAAAAAGCCGGCCGGCCCATCCGGGTGCTGAACCTGTTCGGCTATACGGGGGCGGCCACGCTGGCCTGTATGGCGGCGGGGGCCCATGTAACCCATGTGGACGCCAGCCGCGGAATGGTGAACTGGGCGCGGGAAAATGCGGCGGCCAGCGGCCTTGGCGACCGGCCGGTGCGCTGGCTGGTG
>JALENG010000077.1 GCA_022767925.1 Clostridia bacterium | reverse complement strand
GAAAACGCCGCAGCGGGAAGCAATGGTATACGTTTTCTCGTGTTCCTTCGCCAGCTCGTTCATCTCGTCCGGCGTGATGTTCAAAAGCGTGGCCATCTGGTCGATAAAGGCGCCGGTGCCGCCGGCACAGCTGCCGTTCATGCGCACCTCCATGCCGCCGGTCAGAAACAGGATTTTGGCATCCTCGCCGCCCAGCTCAATAATGGCGTCCGTCTGGGGGAGAACACGCGATACGGAGATGCGGGTCGCATAGACCTCCTGAATAAAGGGCAGGTGGCAGACTTCGGCAATCCCCATGCCCGCACTGCCGGATACCGACAGGAGAACGTGGCTGCCCCAGTCATTCCGCAGGCGCGCCAGCATTTCGCCCATCTTCTCGGTAATCCGGGAAAAGTGGCGCTCGTACGACTCGTAGACAATCTGATCTTCGTCATTCAGCACCACGCATTTGATGGTGGTTGAGCCCACATCAAGCCCAATTCGCATTGTACAAAATCCCCATTTCTCCGGCAGGGTATCGGAAAGGGCGGGTTCTGCCGGGAGGAAACCGCCCGCATAAGAAAAGGCAGAATCACGCCATCAGGACGGAATCTGCCCGTTTATCAAGGTTTTCAAAATACAAGGGACAGGAAAAAGGGAACCCGTTTTCCCGCGCTGTTTACGATTTTACAGCGAAACCCGTAAAAAAGTCAACCGGTTCCTTGTGAACAATTCGTGACAAATCGCCCTTTTGGGACAAAACCAGCCATCTGACCGGTTTTCTCCGGGCAAGAAAGCGGGAAACTGTGCAGAATTTTACGGGGAAAGGGCTTCTGCCTGCCGCAGGGTGTACCCTTCGGCGGTCAGGGTGAAACCGGCATTCTCCCCGTACAGCAGGATCTCCTTTTCCGGGGTGACAAATACGGCACAGGCCGAGAAGGTCCGCAACAGCGGCAGGCTGTCCTCCACCCCCAGCACCATGCACGCCCGCGCCAGTGCGGCGCTGACGGCGCCGTTTTCCTGCCAGACCGTCACCGACAGCACCGGGCAATCGGCTGGCCGGCCGGTGGAGGGATCCAGAAGAGAAGAGCAGACGGTTCCGGCCTGCGTAAAGGAGGGCTCCAGCCACCCAGCGGTGGTGATCACGCCCCCCTGGGGAAATTCCCAGGTGCCCAAAACCGCGCTGCCATCCCCCAGGGGATCGTGGACCGAGGCGGAAAAAGCCGAGCCATCCGGCTTGTGCCCGAATACCCCCACGCACTCCCCGATGGCAATGATCCCACCGGTCAGGCCGCTCTCCCGGTAACTCTGCAGGGCCGCATCGCACCCGGCACCGCGCAGGATAGGTGTCAGGTCAATTCCGCTGCCGTGCGCGTAGAGTGAAGCGGTGCTTTCCCCGGTATCCACCCGCAGATTTTCGTACCCACACAGGGAGAGGGCCTGCTGCAGTTCTTCTTCTTTGGGAATCTGCGGATCACCGGAGAAATTCCACAGGGAGGTGACCGGCAGAAGCGTGGGATCATAGGCGCCGCCGCTCTCCCGGGCGACGTCGAGAAGGTCGCGGAGAAGGCGGGCGGTTTCGGGCTCGATTTCCGTCCACACGGTACCGGCAGCGCTGTTCAGCGTCTCGATATCCGAGTCCGCCCGGTTCCAGCTCAGCCGATCCTCCGTTTCCTCTACGGCCCCGGTGGCGGCTTCGGCTGCTTCCTGGGCGGATGAATTTGAATCCCCGGTATACAGCACCTGCTGGACGTAGGTATCCATGCAGACAGAAGTGGCGTCATATCCGGTATCCATTCCCGGCCGGTCCATCCACTGTACGGCGATAATGGCAAAAAGCAGAAGGCATACACCCATGCAGACAAAGGTCAGGCGGCGCAAACGCTCGGCGGTCATGAAATTCCCCCTTTTTCTCCCCGGGAACCCCAAAAGGCGCCCTGATTTTTCCCCCAGTATAGCACAAAGAGGGATGGGAAAAAAGAGGACAGGAGACGTTTTTCTATGGAAAAGGGACGGGAAATATGGTATACTGAAAGCAGCTTTCCGGACCTAAGCGGAGAGGAAATTTGTCATGATTTCGGAGGGATAGGCAGATATGGGTACCGAGAAAATGGATGTAACGGCCTTGGGCGAGCTTCTGATTGATTTTGTTCACAAGGGAAACAATGAACTGGGTTCTCCGATTATGCATGGAAATCCCGGCGGCGCTCCGTGCAACTTTTTGTGTGCGCTGGCCTCCTGCGGGGAGAAAACCGCCTTTATCGGAAAGGTGGGCGAGGATGCGTTCGGCCATATGCTGAAAAAGACGCTGGACGATCACGGCATTGACACCACCGGTCTTCTGATTGATCCGGATGTATTCACCACCCTGGCCTTTGTCACGCTGGACGAGACCGGAGACCGCACCTTCTCCTTTGCCAGAAAGCCCGGTGCGGATACCATGCTGCGCCCGGAGGAAATCCGGGAGGAGCAGCTGGAGAACACCCGGGTGTTCCATTTCGGCACGCTCTCCATGACGGACGAGCCCGCCCGCAGCGCCACCCGCCTGGCCGTGGAGAAGGCCCGGGAGAACGGCGCCCTGATTACCTTTGACCCCAATTACCGCCAGCCGCTGTGGAAGAGCGAGGAAGAGGCCAAAGAGCAGATCCTGTGGGGCATCCGCCACTGCGACGTGATCAAAATCAGCGAGGAGGAGCTGCAGCTGGTCTTCGGCAAAGAGCCGGAGGACGGGGCGCAGGCCCTGCTCGACTGCGGGGTGAAGCTCGCGTTTGTCACCCTGGGCAAAAAGGGAGTCTACGCCAAAAATGATCAGGCTCAGACGGTTTCCCCGGCCTTTTTGGAGCTGAAAACCATTGATACCACCGGCGCCGGCGATATTTTCGGCGGCAGCGCCGTGTACGGCGTACTGGACAGCGGGAAAAAGCCGGAGGAGCTGACGCAGGAGGAACTGACCCGGATCTGCCAGTTCGCCAACGCTATGGCCGGCCTGTCCACCACCCGCAGCGGCGGGATTCCCAGTGTGCCGAAAAAGCAGGAAGCGATTGATTATCTGAAGGAAAAGGGGCTGTGGGCCTGATGCCCAAAGTCCTGTGCAGCAAAAAAGCGGCCCCGGTC
>JALENG010000066.1 GCA_022767925.1 Clostridia bacterium | reverse complement strand
AGGCGGTTCATGGGGTGGGGGCCCGCCATATCGGCCGCCCCCTCCTTTACGCAGCGCACCTGGGCCCCCGTGGGGGAAAAGGGGAGGGAGGCGAAGAATTCCCCGGTCCCGTCCATGGGACAGCGCAGCCGGTTTTCCACCCGCGCCCGGCGCTTCAGCTGCAGCATACCCAGCTGCAGCAAAAAGAACTCCTCAAAAATCAGCCGCCGCCGGGCAATGGCCAGCTCCTCTTCGCTTTGGGGAAAGTGGATTTTTTCCAGGGCATACCGCAGGGTACACAGGTCGCACCGCCGGCGCAGCGGAGAGGGAAGAGGGTCCGGCAGCGGGTCGGGCAGAAGCGACAGGGCCGTTTTTACCGCCTGGGCAATTTGCCGGGAAGCCAGGCCCTCGGTCTGGGGATAAACGGGAAGAAGGCCCGTGGTGCTCCCGTCGGCGGGATAGAACTCCGGCGAGCTCATGGCCCGGTGAAGGAGACTGCCGGTCATTTTCCCCCGGAACAGAAACTCGCGGCCCTCGGGCAGCAGGTGGGGGATGTACCGGTTATTGAAAAACGTCAGCTCCAGATCGCTCTCCCCGTCGGTTACGGTCAGCTTGTACAGGGTCATGCCCTTGCGAATATAGGCGGTGCGCACCGGCGTGGCCACCCGGGCCCGGACCACCACGGTTTCGCCCGGCGGAGCCTCCCGGATGGAGAGCGGCTGGCTCAAGTCAATATAGGAGCGGGGATAGAGCATCAGCAGATCCCCGATGGTGGGGGCACCGACCTTTTCGAACAGGGCGGCCCGTTTTTCCCCGATTCCCCGGAGCGTGTGAATTTTTTGCGAGAAAAGAGAGGGCAAAACCGAACACCGCCTTTCCATAAAAACAGCTGCTGCAAAGAAAAAGAGAGGGGGCAGGGGGCTTTCGCCCGGGTCTGCACCCCTCTTTTGGCTGTGAATTTTCGCTTATTCCACCGAGATCACATAGGAATAAACCGGCTGACCGCCGTTTACCAGCGTGATCTCCACATCGTCGTGCAGCTTGGAGCGCAAACGACGGACCACTTCCTGGGCCTCGTCCTCCGTGACATCCGCGCCGTAGAGGATGGTGATAAACGAGGTGCGGCGGTTGGACATGGTGCGCACCAGCTTGACGCAGACATCCGTGGGATTGTCGTCCACCACTTCGAGCTTGCCGTTGATCAGGCCCATGATGTCGCCCTCGTTGATTTTATGGCCGCCAAATTCCGAATTCCGGGCCGCATAGGTGACCTGGCCGGTGGACACATGCGAAGCCGCGTCCATCATTGCGTTCTGGTTCTCCTCCAGAGGGGAATCGGGATCGAAGGCCAGCATGGCCGCCATCCCCTGGGGGACGGTGCGGGTGGGCAGAACAATGACTTCGCGGTCCGTGACCAGCGGAATGACCTGCTCGGCCGCCATGATAATGTTCTTGTTATTGGGCAGAACGATGACCGTTTTGGCCGGGGTAGCCCGTACGGCCTGCAGAATCGTCTCGGTGCTGGGGTTCATGGTCTGTCCGCCGCTGACAATCTGAGAGCAGCCCAGGTCGGTGAACAGGGTGGCCATGCCCTCACCGGCGGCCACGGCGACAAAGCCCAGCTCCTCCACCGGCTCGGCGGGTTCCAGAGCCACCTCGGGCATGGGGGCAGGGGCGGCTGCTTTGGCCGCCTCGTTTTCCTCCGCCGCCTTGCGGTGCTGTTCCTTCATGTTCTCCACCTTCACGCTCAGCAGCTGGCCAAAGCGCAAGCCGGCCTGCAGGGCGGTGCCGGGTTCCTCGGTGTGCACATGCACCTTGATGATCTCCTCATCATCAACCACCACTACGCAGTCGCCGATGGCCTCCAGGGCAGAGCGCAGCGCCAACGGATCCGTTTCGCACGCGGGATCCCGCCCGACGATAAACTCGGTGCAGTAGGTAAAGGTGATTTCCTGGTCAAATTCGGCGGCCACATTGCGGAAGAATTCAGCGGTTTCCTCCGCCTTTTCTGCGGCATTTTTCTCCTCGGAAATAATCACTCCGTCGCGCAGGACGCTGAGCATACCGTCAAAAATCAGGCACAGCCCCTTGCCGCCGGCATCCACCACGCCAGCCTTTTTCAAAACGGGCAGCAGTTGAGGGGTATTCTCCAGCGCTTCATTGGCCCCCAGACAGGCGGCGGCCCACATATACACAGGGTCGCTGTCGCTCTCGCTGGCGGCGGCTGCCTTTTCCGCGGCAACACGCGCCACGGTCAGAATCGTGCCCTCGGTGGGGTTCATGACCGCCTTATAAGCGGCGTCTACGCCCATCTGCAGAGCGGCTGCCAGATCGCGCGCATCGGCTTCTTCTTTTCCCTCCAGCCCTTTGGCAAAGCCCCGGAACAAAAGGGAGAGAATAACGCCCGAATTGCCCCGTGCCCCGCGCAGCATCAGGGAAGCCGCCGTTTTGGCGACCTCCGCCGCCGAAGCCGAAGAGACATCCATCTTCTGCAGTTCGCTGGCAGCGGCCGTAATAGTCATGGACATATTGGTGCCGGTATCCCCATCGGGTACCGGGAAAATGTTCAGATCGTTGATTTCCGTTTTATGGTTCCCAATATTGTGGGCACCGGAGAGGATAGCGTCCCGCAGGACAGAACTGTTAAGCACAATACGACACTTCCTTATCCTTTTGTATTCCATACAGGGCAGACCCTGTGATTTTTAACCCAACCCAAGGGTGTACAAAGGCATTATAGCATAGCCCACCGCCAAATTCAACGCACAAGCAAAGATTTCCCTCTTCCCGCCGTGATTTTTGGCGGAATTTACAAAATCGACAGCCGCTGTATAGTGATGCAGTGCCCCGTCTTTTCGTCGATGGTAAACAAGGCGGTATCCATCCGGCAGTCTCCGTCCGCCAAATCAAACCGCGCCGGCATATGGGTGCGCAGCTTTTGGATGATGATCTCGGGTTTTACCCCCAGCACGGACTGCTGGACGCCCGTCATGCCCAGATCGGTGATATAGCCGGTCCCCCGGGGCAGAATTTGCTCGTCGGCGGTGGGAACATGGGTGTGGGTGCCGAATACGGCGGACACCCGGCCGTCGAGAAAGAAGCCCATGGCCCGCTTTTCGCTGGTGGCCTCGCAGTGAAAGTCGATCAGCGTAATTTTCGGCAGGGTTCCGCTTTTCAAAAGGGTATCCACGGCCTCAAACGGGCAGGGCATGCTCTCCATATAGGTGGTGCCGATCAGATTGACCACCCCCACCTGAAGGCGCCCCATGTCGTACAGGCAATAGCCGTTTCCCGGGGCGGCGCCCGCGGGGTAATTCAGTGGCCGCAGCAGGGTTTCGTCCTCGTCAAAACGGGCGAAAGCCTCCCGGCGCCGGAAGCTGTGGTTCCCCCCGGTGATCACATCCACGCCGCTTTGGTACAGGTATTCGGCCGAAACCGGGGTGATGCCGTTGCCGTCGGCCGAGTTTTCGCCGTTGGCGATGACCAGGTCGATGCCGTATGTCTTTTTCAGGGCCGGAAGGCGGCTGCGCAGAAAACGGCAGCCCACGCTGCCCACCACGTCGCCGATGGCGAGAATATTCATGCACAAGTTCCTCTCTTTGCGGAAAAAAGAGGGAGCACAAAGGGGAATTCCCCTTGTACTCCCTTTTTCCGTCCTTTTTATTTGGCGAATCCGGTCGCACGGCTCTCACGGATCAGGGTTACCTTAATCTGGCCGGGATATTCCAGATCACTCTCAATTTTCTGGCAGATATCGCGGGACAGCAGGGCCATTTTGTCATCCGAGATCACTTCGGGCTTGACCATGATGCGCACTTCGCGGCCGGCCTGAATGGCATAGCAGCGATCCACGCCCTCGAACGAAGAGGCCACTTCCTCCAGTTTTTCCAGGCGCTTGATATAGTTCTCCAGGTTCTCGCGGCGGGCACCGGGACGGGCTGCCGAGATAGCGTCGGCCGCCTGCACCAGGCAGGCAATAACCGTGCGGGCCTCGACATCGCCGTGGTGGGCGGCGATTGCGTGGATAACCGTTTCGCTCTCTTTGTACTTGCGCGCCACGTCCACGCCGATATCTACATGTGAGCCCTCGATTTCGTGATCCAGGGCTTTGCCGATATCATGCAGCAGGCCGGCGCGGCGGGCGACGGTGGGATCCAGCCCCAGTTCGCTGGCCATAATACCGGCCAGGTACGCCACTTCCAGCGAGTGATTCAGCACGTTCTGACCGTAGCTGGTGCGGTAACGCAGCCGACCCAGCAGCTTGATCAGTTCGGGGTGAATGCCGTTGACACCGGCCTCGATAACGACGCGCTCACCCTCCTGCTTGATGGTCTGGTCCACCTCGCGGCGGGCCTTCTCTACCATTTCCTCGATGCGGGCGGGGTGGATGCGCCCGTCCGTGATCAGGCGTTCCAGCGCAATACGGGCCACCTCGCGGCGGACCGGCTCGAAGCTGGAGAGCGTAATCGCTTCGGGGGTATCGTCGATAATCAGGTCAACCCCGGTCAGGGTTTCGATGGTGCGGATGTTGCGGCCCTCGCGGCCGATAATGCGGCCCTTCATCTCATCATTGGGCAGCGGTACCACCGAGATAGCCGCTTCGGCCACATGGTCAGCCGCACAGCGCTGAATGGCCAGTGAGATAATCTCCCGGGCATTCTTTTCGCTCTCCTCGCGGGTTTGCTGTTCCATTTCGCGGATTTTTACGGCTTTCTCATGGGTTAGTTCATCCTGCAGGTTTTTCAGCAGGTATTCCTTGGCCTGATCCAGCGTAAACCCGCTGATGCGCTCCAGCTCTTCAAACTGCTTCTGCTTGAGCTGCTCGGCCTCGTTCAGGCGTTCATCAGCCTTGCGGTTCTTTTTGGCAATGGCTTCTTCCTTCTGTTCCGCACTCTCCAGCTTGCGGTCCAGATTCTCCTCCTTCTGCTGCAGGCGGCGCTCCTGGCGCTGCACTTCCCGCCGGCGGTCGGCGATTTCGCGGTCGGCCTCGCTGCGCAGGCGGTGGATCTCCTCGCGGCCTTCCAGAATGGCGTCTTTCTTCTTGGCTTCCGATGTCTTGATCGCGTCACTGACAATTCTCTTGGCTTCCTGTTCGGCCGAGCCAATGGTAGACTCCGCCTGCTTTTTCCGGTGCTGTATGCCCAAAAAGACACCCAGCGCCCCAAAAACCACAGCCGATAGAACCGCAATGAGGATCGACAGCCAAATGGGCATGTCGTTCATGCGGACCTCCTCCAATTTGATTAGGAATACGCGGCAAAAATTTGCCGCGTGATAATAGTATAGATGCTATATCAGTAAAGCGGGTGCGTCACTCCCGTGATGCAGATACTGCATATGTATTTTATTTTAATGGAAAGGCGGCAAACTGTCAAGAAATTTACTATAGGGGTACGGGGAAAACCGCCGCCTCCAAAAAGCGGAGGAAAACGGGGGGATGGAGAAAAAAGTGAAGCAGAATGCGGCTTTTTTCTCACCGAAAAACAGGGCTTTAAGAAAACGAGTAAAAATTGCCAAATTTGAAGAAAGAAATTCTACATAAAATAGGTTCTGATTTAAAAGCCCGGCCGGGTTTTGGAATCGTCTTTCGGGAACGGGGAACCCGGCGCCAGGCCCCGCTGAGGGTGGGAAAAAAGATACTCGGTTTTCGCCGGTTTTCTCTTGGCAGAAGGGAAAAAAGCTGGTAAACTATTCATATGTATCGTTTTTTCTATTATGACAGATGTTGCTTTCTATTTTGGAGAGCAAAAAAGAAGGGGCAGTATGAAAGAATTTCAGATATTGGATATCAAGCGCAGTATTTTTGACGACAACGACCGCCAGGCCCGGCAGCTGCGGGAAAGGCTGAAAAAGGAGCAGGTGTTCCTGCTGAATCTGATGAGCGCGCCCGGCTCGGGGAAGACCACCCTGCTGCGGCGTACGGCGGCGGCCCTGCGGGAAGAGCTGCAGATGGGCGTGATGGAGGCCGACATTGATTCGGATGTGGATGCGGCGGCCATGAGTGAAGAGGGTGTGCGGGTTATTCAGCTGCACACCGGCGGGATGTGCCACCTGGATGCCGATATGACGGCCCAGGGCCTTGCGGGGCTCTCCTGTGAGGGGCTGGACCTGGTGGTGCTGGAAAACGTGGGCAATCTGGTGTGCCCGGCCGAGTTTGACACCGGGGCCTCGAAAAACGCCATGATTCTCAGCGTGCCGGAGGGGGACGACAAGCCCCTGAAATATCCGCTGATGTTCACGGTGTGCGACGCGCTGGTGATCAACAAGATGGATACTCTGCCGTACTTTGATTTTGACCTGCAGGCCTGTGTGGACCGGGCCCGGCGGCTGAATCCACGGATTCAGGTGTTCCCGGTTTCGGCCAAAACCGGAGAGGGCGTGGCGGACTTCGTGGATTGGCTGCGCCGGGAGGTAAAGACCTGGAAAGAACCGGCCCCCGCTGCCGGAAACGGAGAGAATATGGAAAAAACGGGTCAAACAGGGGTCTGAAAAAATCCCTTTTGCGATAGATGGGCCGCTTTTTCGCAAAATGTGGAAAACGGTACTTGTGAAACGTAAGGAGTGGAAATCTATGATTTGTCTTCATTGCGGCAAACCGATCCCCCCGGGCAGACGTTTCTGCCCCGGGTGCGGTGCTCCGGTGCCCGATGCGGCGCAGGCGGCTCCCCCTGCGGGGATGCCCCCGGTACCGCCTTCTGCACCGATGCAGCCGCCTGCTTCCATGCAGCCTTCCGGATCCGGGAAGAAAAGGACCGTGGCCGGTCCCATTGTGGTGGCGGCCGTGGCCATTTTGGCGGGGGTGCTCTTTTTCCTGCTGGGGGGCCAGAACTGGACCAGCAGCCTGAACTGGCTGCCCATGCTGGTGCTGTGCGGGGTGTTTGCCCTGTTCTTTGCCATTGACCTGCTGGGGCACCGGCTGCTGCATATCGTGCGCAGCGCGGGGCACTGGTGCGTATTGGCGCTGGTAACCGCCGGGCTGGTGTGCGCCGGGGCCGGTACGGTCTCGACCCTGACCGTGAGTGAGGAGAGCCGCACCAATCTGGATTTTGCATACCGTTATCTGCTGGATGGCGACGGCGCGGCGGCCCTGCAGAAGGCCGCTTTGTGCCCGGAGGAGGACAGCGAGATCATCACGCTGCTGGCCGATGCGGTCAAGCGCGATTATGTTTCCACCTATTTCGAGGCCAACCGCCTTTTAAAGGAAGCGGCGCTCAAGCCCGAGACCGAAACCCGGGTCCGTGAAATCCGCTCGCTGGCGGCCGGAGCACTGGGGCTGAGCATCAGCGAGGATACCGGAGAGCTGGTTACAGGCGGCGAGAACCTGCCGCTGGTGGGGATCACGCAGGAGGCATCCGCGCCCACCATGACGGAAGCCGAGCGCGGCGCGCGCGTGGAGCAGCTGGTATACGAGATCTGTGACGAGCAGGGCGCTGCCGACGTGATGGACAGCCGCACCGATGAGCTGTATAAGCTGGACAAGGCCCTGACCCAGGAGGACCTGAGCGCCCTGGATTCGGCGACGATCCAGCAGCTGCTGCTCCAGTACCCCGGGGACGAGGACGTTCTGCTGGTAGCGGTGAAATACTATACCCGCATGGGGGATTACACCCAGGCCAGGGAGTACGCCCGCCAGCTGCTGGATGTGAACAGCAGCGAGAGCAACCTGGTCGTTTACACCGACCTGATTGCCCAGCAGGTGAAGGACGGGCAGAGCAGTACGGATCCCGCGACGGACCCCGAGGCCCGGTCCCTGCTGCAGCAGGCCGAACAGAAGGAGCTGGAGGCTTCTCAGCTGAACACCCAGCTGCCCTCGGAACTGGAAAAATATGACCAGCTGATCACCGAAGCGCAGGATCTGCGCGATCAGGCGGCCAATCTGGATATCACCCGGGCGATCAACTATCTGATATCGAAAAAATCGCTGACCGGTGACGACAGCGGTATGATCGACCTGCAGATTGCCAAGCTGTACCTGGCAGCGGACGAGCGCGATCAGGCCAAGGAGTACATCTGGAAAGTGGTGGACAACTGCGGCATTCTGCGCGAGGATTCTCCCATCCGGGAACCCCTGCAGGAAGTGGTGGACGCCTATAACAAGCTGGAGGCTGCCGAGAGCGATCCCAGCCTGACAGCGGCGGTGCAGCGCCTGGTGAGCGCCCAGAGCCAGAACGTGGTAGGGGCGGTCCAGGGCCAGAATTCCATCAACGGGACCATGGCCAATTTTGTCACCTCCACCCTGAAATACGACCGGCTGTCCGTTCTGATCGGAAAAATTGATACGGAGAATTACCCCACGGTGCGGGCCCATGTGAATATCAGCGGTGAGAAGGACAACACCTTCGGCGCGGCGGGGGATTTTTCCGAGAGTGACTTTGAGCTGTTTGATACCCAGTATCAGATTAAGGATTTCAAGCTGATCAAGGATCAGGAGAGCGAAAAGGTCTCCATCGCGCTGGTCATGGACTGCAGCGGCAGTATGGAAGGCTCTCCCATTGAGGAGGCACGGCTGGCGGCCGAGGCCTGCGCCGATAACATGGATACCACCACCCAGCGCATGGCGCTGATCCCCTATGAATCGGGTTCCTCGGTGGCGGTTCCCCTGACCAATTCCTCCTCGACGCTGATCAGCGGGATCCGCAGCCTGCGAAGCGGCGGCGGCACCTACATTTCCGGCGCGATCCGCACCGCCCTGGGTGAGCTGCAGGGGGCCGGCGGCACCCGCGCGATCATCCTGCTGACCGACGGCCAGGACGGCGGCACCGCCGAAGAAATGGCCGAGGCGCTGCTGGAGGCCAAAGCGCAGGGCGTGGCGATTTTCACCGTGGGATTGGGCGACGTGAACGAGTCGTACCTGCGCAATATCGCCCAGAGCACCGGAGGCAAGTTTATCGCGGCGGAATCCTCGACGGAGCTGTCGGATATTTACCTGTTGCTGCAGCGCTATATTGTCAATAACTACTGCTTTGAATACACGGTGACCGAAAACCCGGAGACCGATCCCCGCAGCCTGACGGTGGCGGTGCCGGCCTATGCGGCGGACGACGTGAAGGCCTATCGGATTTCGGGCGAAGAGGTCACGCAGGTGGATGAGGACACCGGCATTTACCCGGTCAGTGAAGATCATCTGGCCGTGTATGCTGTCACACCGGGCAGCGCCTCGCAGGGGGATCTGCAGAACGGCGTTCCGGTGACGGTGCGCGGTTCCGGCTTCCAGGACGGCATGACCGTGAGCATCGGCGGAATTGCCCTTACCAATGTAAAGGTGAAGGACGCCGGGGAGCTGACCGGCACCCTCAAGGGCGGTCTGACGGCCGGCGGCTATGATGTGCGGGCTCAGCTGCCCGACAACCGGGTGGATACGCTGTACAGCGGCTTCCGGGTCTTCCGGGCCGGTACCGTCACCTCGGTACAGATGGGCAACGTGCTGATTATGGCCGACAACATCGGCGTGACCGGCGAGAGCGGCAGCCGCACCGAGCTGACCGCCTCGGGCAATGTCTCGATCAACGGATTTTTGTACAGTACCGGCGAGCTGACCATCACTCCCGATAATCAGCTGGCCGACGAAAATCTGTCCGCCGTCGGGCAGGAGGCCCTGTATCTGGGAGCCAGTGGCTCGGTGGAGGGCAGCGGAAAGCTGTATGCAAGCTATGCACAGGCCGTTGCGGCCGCCGAAAACGGAAACACCCTGCAGCAGATGGTGGGCCACACCTTTACGGAGAACCTCTTCGGCGGGAAGGACCTGGTGGTGCGCACCGGGGCGTTCTCCATGAGTGTGGGCGAGTCGGATACCGAATTCGGGACCGGCGGCTATACCCAGGCCATCAGTGACGAGCTGCGCGACTACTCGATTAAATTCCCGGGCTTTACGGAAATCGGCGCGGCCAAGGTGACGCTGTACACCGACCGGCTGCAGTTGGACGCCGAGGCCCTGGATTTTGGGGATATCGAGGATAACCTGATTTCGGCCCTGACCGGCGGGGTGAAAGCCACCAAAAAGGACCGGGACGCCATGGAGAAGAGCTTCGAGGGCAAACTGGGGGATTGGAGCAAATTCCCGATCACCGGTTCGCTGTCGGTGGCGCTGGGCGCCACCGATGTGCGCTTTGGCGGCGAGGTACAGCTGAAGCTGCCGGATAAGAAGACCTTCTTCATGTTCCCCGTCAAGGCATTGGGGGTGAAGATCAATTCGCTGGATCCCGACTATGAATACTGGAGCGCGAACACTTCCATCCTGCTGCCCGGTGTGAAGAACATCCTGGGCAATGCCCAGAAGGAAAACAGCATCGAGATAAAGATCGCCTCGTATTTCTGGTATCCCGACAGCCTGGAGGTGGCGGTTTCCATGGATCCCGGCATCCCGCTGTTCAAGGTATTCAACCTGACGAAGGTGGGCGGCGGCCTGTCCGGCGTCAGCGGGCTGTTTATCGGTGACGAGACCATCACCAAAAAGGACGTGGTGCTGAAGGTTCTGGCCGAAGCGGACATCAACATCTTTAAGATACTGGGCTGGAAGGAAACCGGGGCCGCCCGCAGCATTACCCGCTGGGGCGAGCTGGGCAAGATCAGCGATGCCGAAGTGGCGGTGAACTTCAGCGATCAGTCACTGGATATCAGCGCGGACCTGGAACTGCTGCAGCAGAAGATGGCCAATGCGGAAATCGGCATCAGCACCAAAAAGTTCCTGGTGAAGGCCGGGGTGGGCACGGAACTGTCCTGCGCCGGGATTGATATCGGCGGGGATCTGGATGTGGAGGTGTCGGTCACCTGGGCCGGACAGAACCAGGACGGCGTGTCCACCCTGATCGGCCTGAGCGGCAAGGGGCACCTGCGCTGCAGCTGGGCCAACGTGAACTGGGATAACAAGACCGTCGGTCTGGAGCTGACCGGGGATATCAACACATCGAAGGGCACCATTCTGGCTGCCAAGGTCTACTGCAATGACGACTGGGCCCGTGCCTGGTACGACAGCAGGGGCATGATGCTGTGGGATAGGTTCCACACTGAGAGTACGTTCTGAGCAGAAGGAGGAGAGAAGCATGAAGCGATACGGAAAAAAACTCCGCCGGCTGGTGTCTGCTTGTCTGCTGGCCGTGTGGATGGGGTGCCTGCTGTCTGCCTCCGTTTTTGCAAAGACAGAGGAGT
>JALENG010000049.1 GCA_022767925.1 Clostridia bacterium | reverse complement strand
CGAAAGCGTGCTATAATGAGGGCAGAAAAATGACCGGGAGGCAAAGACCCATGGAACCATGCCGAATCCGAGTGGCACAGGAGCAGGACGCCGGCGCCCTGCTGAAAATTTACGCCCCGTATGTGGAAAAAACAGCGGTCACGTTTGAGTACACGGTGCCGGGGGCGGAGGAATTCGCCGGGAGAATCGCCCGTACCCTGCAAAAGTACCCCTATCTGCTGGCCGAGCGGGCGGGTCAGATCGTGGGGTACGCCTATGCCGGGCCGTTTCACGCCCGCGCCGCCTATGACTGGGCGGTGGAGACCAGCGTGTACGTCCGGCAGGACCAGCGGAAAATGGGAACCGGCCGCGCGCTGTACCATGCGCTGGAGGACGTGCTGCGGATGCAGAACATCCTGAACGTGAACGCCTGCATCGCTTATCAGGAGGGGGAGGATGAAACCCTGACCCACGACAGCGTCCTCTTTCACCGCCGCATGGGGTACCGGCTGGTGGGGGAATTTTTCCAGTGCGGCTATAAATTCGGCCGGTGGTACAACATGGTGTGGATGGAAAAGCACCTGGGGCCCCATCCGGATCACCCCATGGACGCGGCGCCCTTCCCCCGCATCCGGGCGCAGGCCGAAGCGTGGCTGAATGCCGGACGCTAAAGATCCGGCGCTGCAGGGCCTGGCACGAAAGGGCGGGAAAAAGCAGGTTGCCGGGCGGAACTTTTTTCTCTATCCTAAAAAACAGAGGGGCAAAAAGGCCCCGCCGTTTATACGGGGAATCGGGCTCTCCTGAGGGGGAAGTCCGATTCTGTTTTTTTGGAGGAGGAGTTTTGTATGGTACCGAGCATCTGGATTGAACTGCATCAGGAGATGACCCGCCACCCCAAAACGCTGGCGCTGGCCCAGACGCTGAAGATCAGCCGCCGCGAAGCCGTGGGGCTGCTGGTGGATCTGTGGACCTGGGGGATCGGCTGCGCCGGGGAGACGGGCTCGCTGCGCGGCCTCTCCCCCGAGGGCATCGCCATGGCGCTGGACTGGCCGGTGCGCCAGGCCGGAAAGCTGGTGGACGCTCTGGTCTCCTGCGGGTGGTTTGACCGGGAGGGGGAGGACTATCGCCTGCACGACTGGGAGGACTACACCGGCCGCCTGTCCGAGCGGCGCCGGGACGCCGAGCGAAAAAGAACGGCGCGCAGGGCGGCCAAAGCCGGGTTTCCCGGCGGGGAAAAGCCGCCGGAAAAGGCGGACGGGCCGCAGAAGGAAACCCAGGCTTGTCCGGAGATGGTCCGCGGACTGTCCGCGGACGGTCCGGGGACAAAAGCCGGTAACCCGCGCGCGGAGAAACCGAACCCAACCGAACCAAACCAAACCGAACCAAACCGAACCGAACCGGACCCAACCCAGCCAAACCGGGTTTCCCGTCCATCGGGAAGCCCGGACCCCCATGGGCAGGAGGCGGCGCTGCGCCGCGTTTGTGACGAATTTGCAGGGGCCATTCACGCCCCCGGCGGCAAGGAGCGGGAACAGCTGCGCTTTCTGCTCACAGAGTACGGCCCTGACGCCCTGTCGGCCGCCATCGGGGAGGCAAGGGGCAAGGGGCGAAGCCCGGCGTATCTGCGGAAAATCCTGGAGGCGTGGCGCGCCTGTCCCGCCGGTGCGCCCGGGCAGGCCCCCGCGCCCAGCTACGACATCGAGGCCTACGAGCGACTGTCCCTTCAGTGCCTGATGGGGGAGGGGTGAGGGCCCGCCCGGGGGATTGCGGAATGCTTGGGAGTGTGATAGAATAGCCATGGGCCGAAAAGTGCCCCTTTCGGGGGGGAGGGCCGCAGGCCGCCGGGCGGCCCGCGCCGGTTTATTTCTGACTTTGTAAAGGGGTTGATAATATGATGCTGCATGAATCAGAAACGAGCAAAAGAATGCGTGCCTTAGAGCCTATTTTTCATCGCTACATTGATTTTTCTTCAAAAGGCGGAAAATACTGGGATTGCGACATTCGCGAGGATGCTCCGATAGAAGCAAAAGAAGCCTTTGCAGAATGGTGTCAGTTGAAAATACTCCGCGATAAAGAAGAAGATGAACTCTGCGGCGGATTCGCCCATTAAACCACCGGGCGGCCGCGCCGGTTTCTTTTTGAATTTGTAAAGGGGATGATAGTATGATGTTACATGCGACGGATACAGAAAAAAAAATGGGCGCATTAGAGCCTATCTTCTGCCCATACCTTGACCTCTCTGCAAAAAGCGGGCCGTTCTGGGGTGGAACGATTAAAGAAGATTCTCCGCCAGAAGTTAAAGAAGCCTTTGAGGAATGGTGCCGTTTGAAAGTGATTCACGATAAAAAGAGAGATGAACTCTGCGGCGGATTCGCCCATTAAGCCGCCGGGCTTTGGGAAAAGGGTTTTCCGTACCGGTTTGGGGCGGATGCCCTGCTTGGTACGGTGATGATAAACGCGGGCCGCCTCGTCCGGATACTTGCCCGAAACGATTGGCAAAGCGAACATCATTGGCCGGAGGCAAATATCATGAAAAAAACCTCTTTACTTTCGTAAAGAGGTTTTTTCTTCTGCCAAAGAGTAACCAAAGGTCGCAGAATTGAGGTAAAAGTAAGCAAAAGTAGTGTGCTGATCAGTTAGACAAATTGGGATTTATCTTCATCAAACTGAAATTTTCGCCTGTCTTCTGGTTAAAATCTCTCCTATTCTTTAATTGTCTTATTTATGTAGATGGCATAAGCAAGCGGAACAACAACTAAAAATATAGGTACTATGTACAGTGATAGTTTATTTTCAACATTAAATATCGAAGAAGCATTGATGAAACAATGCGCTACTATACATGGAATAAGTG
>JALENG010000048.1 GCA_022767925.1 Clostridia bacterium | reverse complement strand
CGCAGCGTCTGCGATGTAGATCTTGGGACGTGCCTTCAACACTTTTTTGCCAGCCATATCCACAGGCCAACTTTGATAAATCAGATTGGCACTTTCCAAATATTGAATATAGTTTTCCACAGTAGTCCTTGAGACACCGTTTCCTCATCGTAGGAAATACTGATAGTTACTTTTTTCATAATGGATTACCTCCTTACATGGTCATTCCCGAACCTACCATATCCGCATCCGCATCGGCAAGCTTGTTCACCGTATAGGACGATAGGGCAAAATATGCAAAGCGTTCCATTATTTTGTAAGCAATATTTTAAGGCCTGGTGCTTGATCCCTTTATCCTTCTTCAACTTTTACAATCAAACCATCTTGATTCCAAAAATCTTCATCTTCATCGACGATAAAATCGTCACAAGTGCATCCTTTTGGCAAAACAATCGTCAATGGTTCCTCTTCGTCCCCTTCCAGATACCACGAACACCGTCTATAATCCTTTATCGCTCGGCTCAACCGCAACCAAGTAATATAGTCACATCCAGAAAAAGCAAGATCGGCAATATGTGTCAGAGAATCCGGAAGAGACAGTTTTGTAAGTCCAGTAAATTGAAATGCAGCAAATTGAATTTCCAGTAATCCTTCAGGCATCACCACTTCTTTCAGGTTTTCGCACCCTGAAAATGCACTTTCACCAATGATCCGAATACTGCTTGGTAATTCTATCTGCTCAATACTATTCAAACCAGCAAAAGCAAATGCCCCTATTTCGGTCACCCCCTCGGGCACAACAATCTTTTTGGGGCAACCGCTCTCTTGTATTCCAACAACCACCCCTTTTTCAATAATTAAAGGCGAATGCGTTTTCTTTTTAGCCCTATTTTTTTTCACAGGATCAAACCGAACATTATAAACATGCATTTCTCCGTCATTTTTTTCTTCCATACGCGAAAGAAACTCTTGGTGCCACTCATTATTTCCAGTTACCGCAATGAACTCTTGGCCTACAAGAAATTTTCCTCCCGTTATATCGTAATATGCAAAAGAAACACGCATACCATCGTTCCGATTTCCGGTAGAATATAGCAAAACTTTATCAATCGTTTGAAGTTTTTCAACCTGACGACAAAATTTCGGAAAATCCCTTTCATAGTCAAAATCCCCAATCATGTCACGAGGTTCTTCCCCGTCATCATCTTCACCCCAAGGATCTTGAAATGCTGCTGGCAGACGCGCAAGTAATTCCTCCACACTGGTGACTCCATCCAACAAATCTGCTTTTGAAACCAACTCCGCCGATTCTTCGTTATCCAAAGGCTGACAAAAATCCAACGGCTCCTTACCGTTTTTCTTGATATTAATCCCAATAAAATCTAATGTAATCATGACTACGCATCTCTCTTTCTCTCTTATTGTATTCAATTATAGCACACTACTCATTCCTCAATATGCAAATTCCCGAAACGCGATCTTAAGTTCTTTTGCATCCACAAAGAGCATTTGACCGAAGCTTACTATTTTCATTTTTGAGACTTTCTATCTGCTTATATCCCATTTTAATAAGCTTGTTCCGGTAATCTGAAAGCTATCCTCCGTCCAATCCCAGGTGGTGAACGCGAAACAGTACTGTATTTACCATACCGAGCCTCCGCGAAAAAAGCAACATGTTCCTCAAACGCAGGGTAATTCTCAATCAACCCAAGCATACAAGCCGTTTCTCCGGTCACAAAGTGCACCTTCAGAACATCAATGGCTTCTTCTGGAGATTCTTCCTCGTCGCCATGTACTGCTTTATTTCCACCTTTCCGGATGAAGTGAAATACATTCATAACATGCCTGTTATGAATAAATTCACGAACGAGTTTATCGTTTATATTCTTATAACGATTCATGTTTTATCAAGCCCTGTCTTTTAAGACCATGGCCGCATCAAACCCGGGCATACAATTTGCTTATGGCCGGAAATGTTCGAAATATCCCCGGTTTCCTTCTAAAAACATCCCCAGAACGGGAATAAATATAAAATTACCGTTGTTGAAACTGTATCAACAACGGTAACTGATTTGGTTGCGGGAGGAGGACTTGAACCTCCGACCTTCGGGTTATGAGCCCGACGAGCTACCAACTGCTCCATCCCGCGATATTTTTTCTCAATCTCTCGACTGCTTTGTTATTATACTGCATTTCTTCTCAGTTTGCAAGAGCTTTTTCTCTGTTTTCTCATCTTTTGTAAAAACCACCCATATATTTTTATATAGATAATGTATATTTTATAATTTTTATTTAGCTTTTTGGCTTTCAGAAAAAAGCCCCCCTCCGCTTTCTAAATCATCCGAAAAAACATCAAATAACCCGGAAGGGGTTCCCTACCATCAGAGAAACGCTTACTTTTTGGCCAAAATCGAAAGAAAATGCTTTTCAAATTTCGTCACTTTATTTTTCTTTAAACGAATTAAAATTTTCAAAAACAGGGTATAATGAAATGATAAAAGAAGAGAATACCCAGGAATCATGCGGGTAAAATTGTCAGAAAGGAATGAAGATTCTCTATGTTTGGAGCGATGTTTCGGGGAGCTAATTTTTTTGACATCTTTTTATGCAATATTGTTTTGGCTGCCGTGTGGTGCATGGTTGCTTTTATCGCTTGTGTAAAACTTCCCACTTCTTTCTTTTCCTTCGAGAAAAAGCGCTATCAGCCCAAAAAATGGGAGAGAAACGGCCGCTGGTACAAGGATCATCTGCGCATTCATAAGTGGAAGGACCGCCTGCCCCAGCATATTGCCAAGGATGGTTTTTCCAAGAGCCATCTGACCAATGTTTCGATCGAATACCTGGATGAGTTCATTATGGAGACATGCCGCGGAGAATGGCTGCATTTGACCGACTGCCTGTTGGTGGTGGTTTTGCTGCTGATTAACTCGTTCCCCATTGGCCTGCTGTTTGCTTTTCTCGACTGCATCGGCAATCTTCCCTTTGCTATCATCCAGCGGTACAACCGCTTCCGCCTGTTGCAGCTGCGCAAAAAGGTGCTGCACGATATGCAGCACCGCGTAAACAGCCAGGAAG
The DNA here is from genome assembly GCA_022767925.1 of Clostridia bacterium. GTDB lineage: Bacteria > Bacillota > Clostridia > Oscillospirales > Acutalibacteraceae > Heritagella. The sequence goes on along the minus strand of JALENG010000048.1, from coordinate 28,188 downwards.
CAGTTCCCGCTGCAATCTGATTCCTATCGGGATAAATGGATTGTCTGAAAACCGAAACCGGATTTTTCTCCGGTTTCGGTTTTTTGTGCCTTTCCCTGAAAACGCCCGTCTGCCGTTCTGCTCTTCAAAAAGCTGATTTTGGGGGCTCTTCCTCCAGCATCCGGCACATCGCCTGACGGAAAGCCTCATCCTCCTGATGGGTGCGCTTTTTCACCGTACCGCTGCGCTTCCCTGCGCGCCGCTGCTTTTGCCCGATATGGCGCTCGAACAACAAGCGGTCGATATTATCCCCGGTATAGGCCATTCCATTGGGAGAAAGTGCTCTGGCCCCCTTGCCAAGAGCCAGCGCCGCCAGCGCATAATCCTGGGTCACCAGAAGGTCCCCCGATCGGATATGATTGGCCAAAAACAGATCCGCGCTGTCCCGCCCCTGATCGACGGTCCACACGGTGCTGTATCCATCAGAAAAAACATGGGCCGAATCCATTACCATGTGCACCTCCATGTTTCTTTTCTTCGCCTCTTCCACCAAAATGGTTTTCACCGGACAGGCATCCGCATCCACCCAAATCTGCATCTGTCTCCCCCCTATTTTATTTTACCATGAATTTTTGAGTTTTTGTAGGCCCCAATAGGCTGAATTTACTGAATTTCCAGGCCACAGGAACCCGCTAAATCTCATGCGGATAGTAACACGCTATCACACCCGTTTTGCATAGTCAAGAGAAATCCAACCAGCACCGCTTTTCAGTTTGCCCGTGAAATTACGCCAGTAAACGAAAAAAGGGCCGCACGCGGTCATTCAAGCAGGGAATTGACCATTTTCTGCACTTCCTCATAATCATATCCGGCGGCAGTGAGCATTTTCTTTAGTAACAAAAAAGCGGGAACCCCTGAAAAATCAAGGGTTCCCGCTTCATCTGTTTTTATTATACCACATAAAAGCACCGACAAAAAGGACCGGCTGCTCCATTTTGAGCCGCCGGTCCCCTGTTTTTCATTCAGAAGAAAATCACACACAATTTTTGGTATACAGTGCTTTATATGGGTTGGAGGTATTGGGCGTGATGACATAAAAATCCTTGGAGAGAACTTCTTCGTAGGAAATGTCAAAGGTATCGCAGAAATCCCGCAAATACGCCTCAATGCTCTGCATATCGCCCTCGGTCGCCTTGTTGACAAAAATGTGGTCGTCGAAATCCGTGGGCTTCTCATTGCAACGCAAGAACAGTCTTCCGCCATGCATACCGGCGCAGCACAAGGCGCCGATGGGAGCCGGCTTTTCGTGATTGTTCAGCCCCAGCACGATAATGGTGCCGCCTGCCTGATACTCTGCCAGGAAGCTGCCGGCCATACCGCCCACCATAATCAGGGGCTGCTGCTCTTTGTACGCCTTCATGTGGATACCCGCCCGGTATCCCACATTATCCCGGATCAGCAGCTGGCCGCCACGCATTCCGTACCCGGCCGCATCCCCGCAGGAACCGTGGATTACCACGCGCCCTTCGTTCATGGTGTCACAGGTGGCGTCCTGGGCATTTCCATGCACCGTGATCGTACCGCCATCAAAGTAAGAAGCCAGTGCGTTTCCCGGAATTCCGTAAATAGTGATATTCTTTCCGCTCAGGCCGCTTCCAATATAGCGCTGGCCATAGCACTCGTGAATCTCGATGTTTGTCTCGTCGCTCTCGCGGATTTTTTCATTCAGGGTTCGAAAATGCATCATTCTCGCCGTAATCTTCATCATCTCGGCACACCTCCCAGTTTTTGCCCGCGTACCTCACCGGAAAAAGCCAGCAGCTGCGGATGATCCTTCAGTTTTTCAAAATCCACTTCGGAAAGCGGCGTCTGATTCCGGATCAGCGAAGTGTAAATCCCCGCCCGGGCAACGTCTCCGATCAGGATAAAGCCCACCAGTTTTCCGTCACGGATGACCAGTTTTTTATAGTTTTCTCCCTCCTGCCAGACCAAGGCCTCTCCCTCATAGCTGCCCGCAGTAATCATATGCTGATGGAAGAATCCAATGGCATTCATGGGGATGGCATTGGTAAAGGGCCTGTAGCTGCCTGCCATGGCAAAACCAGCAGCCTCCCCCTGCAGATAGGCGTTAGGGAGAATCGCCATCACATGGACGGTATCGGAGGTGATATCCCGGGTTTCCGTACAATCACCGGCTGCAAATACATCGGAAACTGTGGTTTTTCCCTCTTCATCCACCACAATGCCCCGGCCGATTTTAGCCCCGATCCCGGCGGCCAGATCCGTATTGGCGCGCACGCCGACCGCCAGCACCAGCACATCAAAGTCGCATTCACTTCCATCCGTCAGTACGGCGTGGCTACCCGAAAAGCTCTTCACTGTAGTGGCGAGCTTCATTTCGATCCCCTGGTTCTCCAGATTGGCCTGTACCAAGGCGCTGCCCGCTTCGTCCAGAATACTGGGAAGAATGCGCGGAGCCAGATCAATCACCTGGATATGGCCCACCCGGTGCAGAATCCCCTCGGCACATTTCAGGCCGATCAAACCGGCCCCCACAATCAGCACCCGGCTTTCAGGAGTCAGGGTTTCATTCAAAGCATGGGCGTCATCCAGCGTCATAAACGAAAACTTTTTCTCCACCGTTTCCAGTCCCTCCATGGGCGGGACAAACGGCCGGGAGCCCGTGGCCAACAGCAGCTTATCATAGGCGATGGCGTCGCCCTTATTCGTATAGACTGTTTTTGTTTCGGCGTCTACCCGTTCTACCGTTGTACCCAGGTGCGCCTGTACCCCATTTTCCTCATAGAAGGAATCGGGGCGGTATTTCATATGCTCTTCATCCGTGCGCCCCAGCAGCAGATAGGAGATCAGCGGGCGCGCATAGGTGTGGTGCGGTTCCGAGGCGATCAGTACGATCTCGCCCTCCCGGTCCGCCTTCCGTATTCCTTCCACACAGCCGACCGCTGCCGTGGAATTTCCGATGATAACATAGCGCATTCCCCTCATCCCCTCTCTTCAAACACAATGGCCTCGTTGGGACACCCTTCCACACAGGCGGGAATCTCCCGGCCGTTTTTGGTGCACAACTCACATTTCTGCATCACAAGGCCGTTATCCGCCGGCATAATGGCGCCATACGGGCACACCAGCACACAGGTGTGGCAGCCCACACATTTTTCCTGGTCAATCTCCACCCTGCCGTCCTTCTGCGACAGGGCCCCGGCAATGCAGCTTTTCACACAGATGGGGTCCTCGCAGTGCCGGCAGTTCACGGCAAAGTGAATGTCATTTTTTCCATCCTCTTCCACGCGGATGCGGGGATTGATGGTCACCCCTTTCAGGGCCATGGCCATGTTTTTGTAGCCGGAATTGGCAAAGGCACAGTTGTATTCACACAGATGGCACCCCAGGCACCACTTTTCATTGACATAAACACGTTTCAACGGACACACCCCCTCATTATTCGCCCGCATGCCGGATGCCAAGGATCTCGAGTTCCTTTTCATTCAGACCCACGCCGCGCAGCATCAAGCGGTTCCCCTTCAGGGCTTCGATCGAATTGATGCCCATACCGCCCATCATTTCCTTGATCTCGTGTGTCCAGGCGCTGACCAGGTTCACCAACCGTCTTGCCCCGATATCCGGGTTCAGCCGGCGCACCAGATCGGGCCGCTGGGTGGCAATCCCCCAGTTGCACAGGCCTCCCTGGCAGCTGCGGCACTGGTGGCATCCCAGTGCAATCAGGGCCGCCGACGCAATGTAAACCGCATCCGCCCCCAGGGCAATCGCTTTGACAATATCGGCGCTGTTGCGGATGGAGCCGCCCACCACCAGCGATACACGGTTTCGGATTTTCTCGGCACGCAGGCGGCTATCCACTGCCGCCAGTGCCAATTCGATGGGAATGCCCACATTATCCCGGATCCGGGTGGGAGCCGCGCCGGTACCACCGCGGAACCCGTCAATGGCAATAATATCCGCGCCGCTGCGAGCAATACCACTGGCAATAGCCGCCACATTGTGCACCGCCGCGATCTTGACAATCACCGGCTTGCGGTAGGCCGTCGCTTCCTTCAGAGAGAAGACCAGCTGGCGTAAATCTTCGATGGAGTAGATATCGTGATGGGGAGCCGGCGAAATGGCATCGCTCCCCTCCGGGATCATGCGGGTACGGGAGACATCCCCCACGATTTTAGCCCCGGGCAGATGGCCGCCGATGCCGGGCTTGGCGCCCTGGCCGATCTTGATCTCAATGGCGGCACCGGCCTCCAGATACTCCTTCTTTACGCCAAACCGGCCGGAAGCCACCTGGACAATGGTATTCGGGCCGTATTCATAGAAGTCCTCGTGCAGGCCGCCCTCACCTGTATTATAAAAGGTTCCCAGTTCCCGGGCCGCCCGGGCCAGGCTCTCGTGCGCATTATAGCTGATCGAGCCATAGCTCATGGCCGAGAACAAAATCGGCGTCTGCAGCGTCAGGTTCGGCTGCTGGTCATGGGTATGGATGCGGCCCTGTTCGTCGCGGGTAATCTCGTCGGGCTTTTTCCCCAGGAACACACGGGTCTCCATCGGTTCACGCAGCGGGTCGATGGAGGGGTTGGTCACCTGCGAAGCATTGATCAGGATTTTATCCCAGTAAACCGGATACGGCCGCGGCGTGCCCATAGAGGAGAGCAGCATGCCGCCGGACCCGGCCTGGCGGTAAATTTCGCGGATGGATTCATCCGACCAGTTCGCATTCTTTTTAAAAGCAAGATCGCTCAGAATAATTTTCAGTGCATTGGTGGGACACAGCGTCACACAGCGGTGACAGTTCACGCACTTGCTGTTATCGGCACGCATAACCCCTGCATCCTCATCAAAAAAATGTACCTCATTGGCGCATTGTCTTTCGCACACCCGGCAGGCAATGCAGCGCTGCGGGTCACGAATGACCTCATACACCGGATTGACATAATTGATCGCCATCAGATTTTCACCCCGTCATTCAGCGTTACAATAACCGGCTCGCCGCCTTTGGGCGACCAGAGCTTATCCAGGTTCGGTTCCACGATGCGGATCGCGCATTCCTCACTGGCAAAATACACACGGTCGTCCTTTTCCCCCACAACCATCGACCGCAGCTTCAGCCGGTCATTCAGGGCCATCATGCCCCCGGTAAAGCCCAACAGGATGGAGAAGGGACCCGTAATCAGCAGGCTGGAAAAAGCGTTGCGGAAATAGGTGTATTTTCTCTTCTCTTCCGGCGACATCTTCTCGATTTCGCTCCAGAACGGTGCGGCAATCACCTCGGCCGTCTCCTGCAGAGTCAATCCCTTTTTGCGGTTCAGGTAATCAATAATATAGGTAATCACTTCCGTATCCGTCAGAAGAGTGCATTTGTATCCGTACATCTCGATAAAGCGGCGGTTGGCGTCGTAACTGCTGATTTCGCCGTTATGTACGATTGAGTAATCCAGCATGGCAAAGGGATGGGCGCCGCCCCACCAGCCGGGGGTATTGGTCGGGTACCGGCCGTGGGCCGTCCAGCTGTATCCCTCGTACTGATCCAGGCAATAATAGCGGCCCACATCCTCCGGGAAGCCCACCGCTTTGAAAACGCCCATATTTTTACCGGAGGAGAACACATAGGCCCCCTTGATGGTCGTATTCACCATGACGACACACCGGGCCACAAATTCGCGCTCGTCCACCTGCATATCGTTCATTTTCTTTGCCAGCGGAAAAACGAAATAGCGCCAGATGGCCGGCTCGTCGGTGATCTTCGGATCCCGGCGGGTCGGAATCTTTTCCGCCACTTCCATTTCAAAATTCTGCGCAATAAATTTCTCACAATCCTCTTTTGCCGACGGACTGTCATAAAACACATGCAGCGCATATAAATCCTTGGTACGGGGGTAAATACCGTATCCGGCAAATCCGCCGCCCAGGCCGTTCGAACGGTCGTGCATCACCGCAATGGAACGGATGATGTCCTCGCCGTTGAACATCTGGCCATCTCGGGAAAAAATCCCCGATATGGCACATCCGGAAGGAATTCGGATCTCTCCTTCTTTTTGCAACATAATAAGATACCTCCCTGCAAATAAATCCTATTTCTCAAAAAGATTTCCGAAAAGACACTCCTTCTTGTTTTTGAAAGATTCCATTTTAAACTTGCAAAAGTGCCGAGAAAATCTGGGGAAATCCAGTGTTTTTACAGAAAAATAGGCATCCGATATGAATCACCGCATTTTTCTTTGCAATCGCTCGATAAAGAAATGCGACGGGCGCACGGGATGTGCATTCATATAATACGTGCGATCCCGCACTTTGTCAATAGAATTTTGCAAGTTTAAGTTTTCATTCTTGCATATTTGGAAGTTTTGATTGGTTTTCTCTCCTCTCGTTCTGCCTTTTGTATGCAAACCTGTCAAACTTCATGATTTCGTCATAAATTGGGTTGACTTCCCGGATTTTGCGTCATATAATAGGCGCATAGCAGCAAGGGCGCTGCGGCAAAGGGATGTCCCTTTAGACCGCTGTGCCCTTTTTCGTTTATCCCCGGCTTTTGCTCAAGGGAAAGACGGGAATTGCAGTTAATTTATGGAAACTTTTTATCAGGGAGTGATTTTCATTATGAGCAACGTGCCCGAGATGTTCGGCAGCCTGGTGTTCAATGACACCGTAATGAAGGCGAGACTGCCCAAGTCTACCTACAAAGCTCTGCAGAAAACCCGCATGGAGGGAAAGCCTCTTGATCCGGAAGTCGCGAATGTTGTTGCCAACGAGATGAAATGTTGGGCTGTTGAGCACGGCGCCACGCATTTTACCCACTGGTTCCAGCCGATGACCGGTATTACCGCTGAAAAGCACGACAGCTTCATCAGCCCGGTTCCGGACGGAAAAGTAATTATGGAATTCTCCGGAAAAGAACTGATCAAAGGCGAACCCGATGCCTCCTCCTTCCCGTCCGGCGGCCTGCGTGCCACCTTCGAGGCAAGAGGGTACACCGCCTGGGATCCCACCAGCGACGCTTTCATTAAAGATGGTTCCCTGTGCATTCCCACCGCTTTCTGTTCCTACGGTGGAGAGGCGCTGGATAAGAAAACCCCGCTGCTCCGCTCCATGGAAGCCCTGAGCAAACAGGCGGTGCGCGTTCTGCGGTTGTTCGGTGATACCACTACCCAGCGTGTCAATGCAACGGTAGGTCCGGAGCAAGAATACTTCCTGGTGGACGATGCCCTGTATGCCAAGCGCAAGGACCTGGTTTATACCGGCCGCACGCTGTTCGGCGCCAAGCCCCCCAAGGGCCAGGAAATGGATGACCATTATTTCGGTGTGATCAAACCCCGCGTATCGGCTTACATGAAAGATCTGGATTCCGAGCTGTGGAAGCTGGGGATTCTGGCAAAAACCAAGCACAACGAAGTGGCCCCCGCTCAGCACGAGCTGGCCCCCATCTTCTCCTCGGCCAACGTTGCCACGGATGACAACCAGCTGACCATGGAAATGATGAAGAAAGTGGCTGCGAAACACGGCATGGCCTGTCTGCTGCATGAAAAACCCTTCGATGGCGTAAACGGCAGCGGCAAGCATGATAACTGGGCCATCGCCACCGATACCGGCCGCAACCTGTTGGATCCCGGCGCTTCTCCCCGTGACAATGCGCAGTTCCTTCTGTTCCTGTGCGCGGTGATCGAAGCGGTGGATGAGCATCAGGATCTGCTGCGAATCTCCGTTGCTTCGGCCGGTAATGATCATCGTCTGGGTGCCAACGAAGCGCCGCCCGCCATTGTTTCCATGTTCCTCGGCAGTGAGCTGACCGAAGTGCTGGAATCCATTGCCAACGGCACTCCCTATATCCAGAAAGAGCGCGTGTATATGCACATCGGCTCGGATGTTCTGCCGGATCTGCCCAAGGACACCACCGACCGCAACCGTACGTCCCCCTTCGCTTTCACCGGAAACAAATTTGAATTCCGTATGCTGGGTTCGTCGCAATCGATTGCCTGCCCGAATATTATGCTGAACACCGCCGTGGCCGATGTACTGGCCAATTATGCGGAGAAGCTGGAAAAGGCCGATGATTTCAACGCGGCCCTGCAGGAACTGATTTCCGAGACCTATAAAGCCCACAAGCGTATCATCTTCAACGGCAACAACTACAGCGACGAATGGGTAAAAGAAGCCGAAAAGCGCGGCCTGCTGAACCTGCGCACGCTGGCAGATGCCACCCCCCATTATGTGGAGGAGAAGAACATCGCCATGTTCGAGCGCCATCATGTGCTGACTCGCACGGAAGTGGAAGCCCGCTGCGATATCGAGCTGGAGAACTACTGGAAGCAGCTGAACATCGAAGCACTGACCATGGTCGATATGATCAACAAGGACATCATTCCCGCCGTATGCAGCTGCATCAGCGATTTGTCGCAGGCAGCCGTTAATCAGCAGACCCTGGGTCTGTCGGCCAGCGTGGAAAAGACTCTTCTGGCAAAGATCAGCCCCCTGGCACAGAAGCTGTACGAGGAATCCACCCTTCTCGGCTCCCTGCTGGAAAAGAAGGATTTTGCCAACAACTGCGAATGTGCCCGTTATTACTGCGACAAGGTTCTGGCCCAGATGGAAACGGCCCGTGCCATTGCCGATGAACTGGAACTCTCTGTGGGCCGCAAGTACTGGCCCTTCCCGAGCTATGGCGATCTGCTCTTCAGCGTTCGCTGAGTAATCCCGCTCCCCCCGCATTTCTTTTATGCACAAAGGCGTGCATCCACAAGCCAGCACTGGCACGTGGATGGACGCCTTTCTTCATTTCATCATTCCAAAATCGAGGAGGAAACATTTATGAATGCAGATAGCATCATTGCGGCTGCGAATGACACAATTTTTAGCGTATGGTTTTTAATCGGCGCTGCCCTGGTTTTCTTTATGCAGTGCGGTTTTGCCATGGTCGAGACCGGCTTTACCCGTGCGAAGAATGCCGGCAATATCATCATGAAAAACCTGATGGACTTTTGCATCGGTACCGTGATGTTCATCATTCTCGGCTTCTCGCTGATGATGAGTGAAAATTATCTGTTTGGCCTGATCGGTGTGCCGGACCTGACAATTTTCACCAGCTGGTCCGATTTCCCCTGGTCCAGTTTCGTATTCAACCTGGTCTTCTGCGCCACGGCCGCTACGATTGTATCCGGTGCCATGGCAGAACGCACGAAGTTCGTTTCTTACTGCATCTACAGCGGCGTGATCAGCTTGGTTGTCTATCCGATCGAGGCTGGCTGGATCTGGAATCCGCAGGGCTGGCTTGCTCAGATGGGCTTCATTGATTTCGCCGGCTCCTGTGCCATCCACATGGTGGGCGGCATCGCGGCTCTGATCGGCGCTTCCATTCTCGGGCCTCGTATCGGCAAGTATGACAGAGACGAAAGCGGTAAGGTCACCAAGGTCCGCGCCATTCCCGGCCACAGCCTGACGCTGGGTGCCCTGGGCTGCTTCATTCTCTGGTTCGGATGGTATGGATTTAACGGCGCTGCCGCTACCAGCGTCCCCCAGCTGGCCCAGATTCTGGTTACCACCACCATTGCCCCGGCGGTTGCCACCTGCGTGACAATGCTGTTCACCTGGGTCCGCAACGGTAAGCCCGATGTCTCCATGTGTCTGAACGCTTCTCTGGCCGGCCTGGTTGCCATTACGGCCCCCTGCGCGGTGGTTGATGCCTTGGGCTCCATTATCATCGGTGCCGTCTCCGGCATTCTGATTGTTGTTGTCGTTGAATTCCTGGATCTGAAGCTGCATGTGGACGATCCCGTCGGTGCTGTGGGTGTTCACTGTGCCAATGGTATCTGGGGTACTCTGGCTGCCGGTCTGTTCTCCACTTCCACCGGTCTGTTCTATACCGGTGACTTCACCCAGCTGGGCATTCAGGCCCTCGGCGTTCTGGCCGTCGGTACCTGGACCACAGTCACCATGATTATCACCTTCCAGGTGATCAAGCACACGATTGGCCTGCGCGCCAGTGCAGAAGAAGAAACCCGCGGCCTGGATGTAACCGAGCACGGTCTGGATTCCGCCTATGCAGACTTCCTGCCCATGCCTCCTCAGGTGCTGATGGGTGAAACCAGCAATGCCTTTACCTCTGTGGAAGAGGCCATCACCGTCAACCATTATCCGGCTGCCATGCCTGCTACCCCCGCTCCTTCTCCGGAAGCCATTGGGGCAAAGTTGACCAAGGTGGTTATGATCTTCAAGGAGAGCCGTTTCGAAGCCGTGAAGAACGCCATGAATGCACTGGGCGTAACCGGTATGACCGTTACCCATGTGCTCGGCTGCGGTACCCAGAAGGGCCGCACTCAGTTCTATCGCGGTGTTAAGATTGACGAAGTCGCTCTGCTGCCCAAGATCAAGCTGGAAATGGTCATCAGTAAGGTTCCGGTTTCCGATGTAGTGGAAGCCGCCAAGAAGGCCCTGTATACCGGACACATCGGCGACGGCAAGATCTTCGTGTATGACGTAGAGAATGTCATCAAAGTCCGCACCGGTGAAGAGGGATATGATGCCCTGCAGGGAACGGATGACTGATCCCACTTTTCTAATTTGAGTATAAGCCCTTTCACATATCTCCCTATAAAAAGGAAACCGGCTGTTCGAATGAATCGAACAGCCGGTTTCCTTTTTATTTCCGCCATGCTTTACTTTTTCAGCTTCTCCTGGATTCCGATGATATTGCCGTAGACGCTGTGAAGGGGGTCGCCGCCGGGAATATACTCGGCCTTTACCGTTTTGCGGTAAAAATTCTCCGCTTCTCCCACCCAGCCGATAATGGCATAGGCATACCCCATCTCCCGCATACAGTGCAGGCAGCGCAGCAGCAGGCACTGACCGATTCCTTTTCCCCGGCTGCTCTGCCGCACGCCGATGGGGCCGAAAAAGTCCCGGGCCGACACGTCATAGCAGGCAAATCCCACGATTTCCCCCTTTTCTTCCGCGAGGAAACAGGTAGAAGGCACCTGCATCAGGGCCGTTTCCGTCTCCTGTACCCATGAATCACTGAAATTTTCCTGTACAAACTGCAAAATCTTTTTCCGATCCCCTGCAAACGCGCGTTTAATCCGCACGCCGGGCGCCGGCGGAACCTCCCCGGGCAGTCTCATCAGATTGACGATCATGTCGCCGCTGTAATCCGTCATGTTATTTTCCTCCCTTTTCGCTTTTCTTCTTTATCCTATCACAGGGAATGTCTCTACGCAAGAATGAAGGCAAAAAGATACCCCCGCCCTGTTACAGGGCGGGGGTACTGTGTGTTATTCCCCGGCCGGGGAACCGGTGGCCGTCCCGGATTTCTCCGCTTCCTCCAGCAGCTGAGAGAGATCCAGCATCATGGTGCTGTCGTCTCCGGACACTACGGTAGGAAGGTGGCCATCCCATTTCTCGATCCAGTCATTCAGAAGCGTCATGGAGGTGATCTCCTGATTTTTCAGGCGATAACTCTCGGCTTCGGCCCGCGCTTCTTCGATTTTCTGTTCGGCTTCAATCTTCACCCTCTGCAGGTCCTGTTCCGCCTTCAGAGCATTCTGCTGGGCGGTCTGCTTGGCCTCAATCGCCGCATTGAATTCCTCGGAAAAGCTGAAGTCGGTGATGTTGAACACCTCTACGTACAGGCCGTACGGACGGATCTTCTCATCAATGGCCTCTTTAATCTCGTCACTGACTGTCTGGCGCATGGTGATCAGCTGTTCCGCCGAATAGCGGGCCGTTACGGCCTTAATGCACTCCGGTACAGCCGGCATCATCAGGGTGGACTCCACCGACAGGCCAAAGTTGCGGTATACCGAAGCGCTGCTGTCCGGGGAAATCCGATAGTTGACCGATACCGTACCCGTTACGGTCTGTAGATCTTTCGAGGCTGCGGTAAAGCTGGTCTCGACCACATTGACGCGATTATCAATAGTGGTCACGGTCTCGACAAAGGGGATTTTCATATGAAGCCCCTCGGGCAAAATCGTCTCCTGTACCGCCCCAAAGCGGGAAACCACTCCCGTGTGACCCGCCGGAACAATGGTAAAGGAAGAAAACCCGGTGATCAGTACGGCCAGCACGGCCAGAGCGATCAGAAAGGTGCGCGGTCGCAGATACTTTTTCATTATGTAACTCCTTCTTTTTTCATTGAGGATGCCTTTTTTCGGGATTCTGTCCCCGAAAAAGAGATCCTCGTTCCTCTGTTTACAGGAAGAAGTATACCAGAAATCCCCGATTCTCGTCAAAATCCGCCCCGCCCGGTTTTTCTTCAAAAGCGGGCAAAAAAGCACAAATTTTTCATCCTTCTCCCCCGGTTTTACCCCCGCGGGCCCGGGGTCCTCCGGAATCCCCCAATCAAAATTTTCCCCGAAAGCCGCAAAAAGGGCCCCGGAGCAGCGCTCCGGGGCCCTTTTCAAAAATTTCTTATTCGTCTTTTACCAGCAGATCCGTAAAGCAGAACTTTGTGCAGTCCACCAGTCCGCGGTCCGTCAGGCGCAGCTCCGGCAGGCAGGCCAGGGCAATCAGCGCCATGGTCATAAAGGGAGAGGGCATGGTGCAGCCGATTTCCTCCCACGCTTTTTCCAGGGCCTCCACCTTTTCGCTCATCACATCCACGGGAAGATCGCTCATCAATCCGGCGATGGGCAGCGGCACACAGCCCAGTACCTTTCCATCCGCCACCGCCACCATTCCGCCGCCGCACTGAATCAGTGTATTGGCGGCCAGGGCCATATCCTCATCATTCACGCCGAGAACCAGCAGATTGTGGGCATCGTGGGCAACGGTCGAGGCCATGGCCCCCTTCTTGATGCCGAAGCCCTTGACAAAGCCATAGCCCACCTTCCCGGTCTCGTGATGGCGCTCGAACACTGCTGTTTTCAGCACGTCCTGCTCCACATCCGACTGCAGCAGTCCGTTCGTCACTTTCAGTGTGACATGCCGGTCATACGAGCCCACACGGGCGGGAATGACCTCGATGGCGTGTACCGTCGCCGTGTCCCCCTCGGCGGGAATGGCAAAGGAGGCGGGGGTGACCGCATCGCGGATGTGCATGGTGTGGGTCGCCCAATCCGGATAGGTGTACGGGGCCATCTGCTGGAGCATACGCCCGTTTTCCGCCACCACATCGCCGTCAATCAGTACCCGGCTGATATCGATTTTCGTCAGATCCGAGAAGAAAACGATATCCGCGCACTTGCCCGGGGCTATCGAACCGAAATCGTGATCCATCTGGAAGCACTGGGCGCAGTTGATCGTCACCATCTGGATGGCCGTGATGGGATCAATCCCCTCCTCTACCGCGCGGCGCACAATGTGATCCAGGTGTCCCTGAGAAACCAGTGTATGCGGGTGGGTATCATCGGAGATCAGCACGGCAAAGCGGCTGTCCACCTCATGCCGGGTGATGCTCTTAGCCACCTCGTGCAGGTCATGCCAGGCCGAGCCCTCGCGCAGCATAGCGTACATACCCAGCCGCATTTTGGCCAGGGCGTCCTCTTCGCGGGTAGATTCATGGCAGCAGCGTACCCCGCTGGCAATGTAGGCATTCAGCCCCATCCCGGTCTCCGGCATGGAGTAATGGCCCGTTACAATTTTGCCGGCTTTCAGCGTCTCGCCGGTAATGCCATGGGCATGTTCGGTCGAGCCGAGAATCCCGGGGAAGTTCATCATCTCACCCAAGCCCACGGTGCAGTCCCATTTCATCGTCTCGGCCACTTCCTCGGGACCAATGAAGGAGCCTGTATCCTCAAAGCCGGGTACGGCCGGCACGCAGCTGGGGGTGGTCAGCATGGCTTTCAGCGGAGTGCGCTCGGCGTCTTTCATCATGCACTGCACACCCTTTAGCCCCAGTACATTGCAGATCTCATGGGGATCCATATAGATCCCCACCGTTCCGTGGGGGACCACCGCCCGGGCATACTCGCCCACTCCCAGCATGGAGGACTCCACATGGATATGACCATCCAGGAAACCGGGGGCGATATACTGGCCCGCGGCATCAATTACCCGGGTCCCCTCCCCGATGCAGTGGGCGGCATCCCCCACCAGCGCAATGCGCCCGGCAGCAATGGCCACCTGCATATTGTCCTGAATTTCGTGGGTACACACATTGACCAGTTTGGCATTTTTGATCACAATTTCGGCCGGTCTGCGCCCCATCGCCACATCGCACAGGGTGCGGCTTACCTCCCACAGAGGAGATTTGCAGTAAGAATTAATCATGATGAAGACCTCCTTTTATTCGTTTCTGTCAGAATCATCTTGCAGAATTTGCTGAACCTGTGTGAGCACCTCCCCCACCTTTTCAGAAAAAAGCAGGTCGGCTTTTTCGTCCATGGGCGTGGGAGAGCGGTTGATGACCACCGTGTGCTCTCCCTCATAATACCGGAGCAGCCCGGCCGCCGGATACACCGCCAGGCTGGTCCCCGCAATAATCAGCAGATCCGCCTGCTGCATCGCCCGTACCGAGCGCATGAGCACATTCTCATCCAGCCCCTCTTCATACAGTACCACATCCGGTTTGATAATCCCGCCGCACGGGCACCGGGGAATTCCGGTACTGTTCTGCACGGCGGCCAGCGGATAAGGCTTTAGACAGCGCATACAGCTGTTGCGGTGGACACTGCCATGCAGCTCCAGTACATTCCGGCTGCCGGCCATTTGATGGAGCCCATCAATATTCTGGGTAATCACCGTGATCCCCCGGCCCTCCTTTTCCCACTGGGCCAGCACCCGGTGAGCCCGATTGGGCTGAGCCTGGGGGGCCAGCAGTTTTTCCCGGTAAAAATCAAAAAACTCTTCGGGATGGGTGTCAAAAAACGTGCGGCTGAGCATGGTCTCCGGCGGATAGCGGAACTTCTGCCGGTACAGCCCGTCCTCGCTGCGAAAATCGGGAATCCCACTTTCTGTCGAAACCCCCGCGCCCCCAAAAAACACCAGATGCCGGCTTTTGCGCACACAGTCCGCCAGCCGCTCGGTTTTCTCCATCTGCCACACCTCCTGTTTTTTTCATTATACACGCTTTCCCTCCGCCGGGCAAGAAAAAGCCGCAGATTTCTTCCCCTTTCCGGCGGCAGAAGAATTGTTTTTCATAACCGGGCAAGGCAGAGAAAAGCAGGAGGGAAACCGAAAAAACGCACAAAATCTCTTGACAATTTTCACTTCTGTGATATACTTATTAAGTATGAAGTGACACCCACTGGAAATCGCATTCTTACAGGTTTACCTGGTAAGAATGCATTTTTTTGCGCTTTTTTCTGCCTGCTGCGCCCTTTTTCGGCTTTGGTACAGGGTAGAATGACAGCGAGAGAAGGAGGATTCTTTTATGAAATACGATGTGATTATCGTGGGCGCCGGACCGGCCGGTATTTTTACGGCACTGGAGCTGAAGCGACAGAAGAGCCAAAAGCACATTCTGCTGATAGAAAAAGGAAAACCCGTGGAAAAGCGCCACTGCCCCAAACAGGAGACGGGGCGCTGCATGAACTGCCGTCCGGGGTGCGCCATCACCACCGGTTTCTCCGGTGCCGGCGCCTTTTCCGACGGGAAGCTAAGCCTGTCCTGTGAAGTGGGCGGCGATCTCCCGGAGCTGATCGGGGAAACGCTGTGCCAGGAGCTGATCGATTATACCGATGGGATTTATCTGTCCTTCGGCGCGGATCCGTATGTAGAGGGCCTGTCCGGCGGCGATGATCTGAAGGAAATCCGGAAGAACGCCATCCAGTCCGGACTGAAGCTGGTGGACTGCCCTATCCGCCACCTGGGAACCGAAAAGGCACAGGCACTGTACCTGGCCATTCAGGAATGGCTGCAGCACAAGGGCGTGGAAATTCTGTTTGAAACCGAGTGCGTGGATATTCTGCTGGACGGCAGCCTGTGTACTGGGGTGCTGCTGGAAAACCGGGGGAAAACCTGGGAAGAGCACGCCCCCGAGATTGTGATCGCCACCGGCCGCCGTGGGGCGGACTGGCTGGAAAAGCTGTGCGCGGAACACCACATCGCCCATGCCCCCGGAACGGTCGATATCGGGGTTCGGGTGGAATGCCGCAATGAAATCATGGAAAAGGTGAACAACGTTCTGTACGAATCCAAGCTGATCGGCTATCCCCACCCCTTCAAGAATAAGGTGCGCACCTTCTGCCAGAATCCCGGCGGTTTTGTGGCCCAGGAAAACTACGACAATGACCTGGCCGTTGTCAACGGCCACAGCTTTAAGGATACCAAGAGTGCCAACACCAACCTGGCCATTCTGGTCTCGCACAATTTTACCGAACCGTTTAACCAGCCCATTGCCTATGCCCAAAAAATCGGAGAGCTGACCAACATGCTGGGCGCCGGGCGCATTCTGGTCCAGCGGTACGGCGATATCCTGGACGGAAAGCGCACCTGGCCCAAGGAACTGGCCCATTCTAACGTAAAACCCACTCTGCGCGATGCCGTGGCCGGTGATATCACCGCCGCCATGCCCTACCGCGCGATGACCAACATCATCGAATTCATGAAGATGGTGGACGGGGTGGTTCCCGGCTTTGCCAGTACCGAGACGCTTTTATACAGCCCCGAACTGAAATTCTATTCCAACAAGGTGAAGATGGACAAAAACCTGCGTACCAATATCCGCGGCCTTCATTGTCTGGGGGACAGCTCCGGGTGGACAAGGGGTCTGATGATGAGCAGCGTGATGGGCGTCTGGATGGGGCGTCAGCTGCTGGAATCCTTTTAGTAAAAATCCCGGCAAAACCGGGATTTTTTATTCAGAAGAACAGTTTGTTTTTGTAATACCACTAAATTTTTTTGTCTTTCTCCCATTTTTTCGACTTTACCCTTGTTTTGCCCCTCTCCGCATGCTACAATGCTGTATATGCACCCGATTGGGGAATATAACATAAGGAGAATGAATGTGGAGAGAGAAAACTTTCGGTCCCGGCTGGGCTTTTTGCTGCTCTCAGCGGGGTGTGCCATCGGCGTTGGGAATGTGTGGAAATTCCCGTATGTAACCGGTCAGTACGGCGGCGGCTTTTTTGTGCTGATCTACCTATTGTTCCTGGTAATCATGGGCGTACCCATCATGACCATGGAATTTGCCGTGGGCCGGGCCAGCCGGAAAAGCGTGGTACAGTCCTACCGCGTTCTGGAAAAGCCCGGACAGAAATGGCACCTTTTCGGCTATCTGGGTATGATAGGCAACTATATACTGATGATGTTTTACACCACGGTAGCCGGATGGATGCTGTACTACTTTTATCTGTTCGTGTCCGGCCAGTTTGACGGGCTTAGCGGCAAAGCTATCGGCGGCGTTTTCGTGAATATGCTGGGCAACCCGGGCGTGATGGGCTTTTGGATGCTGGTCATCGTGATCCTCGGCTTTGTGGTGTGCAGCTTTGGCTTGCAGAAAGGTGTCGAGCGCATCACCAAATGGATGATGCTCGCCTTGCTACTGCTCATCGTTGTGCTGGCCATTCACAGTATCACACTGCCCGGCGGAATCGAAGGTCTGTCCTTCTATCTGGTTCCCAACTGGGGCCGTGTTGAGGATGCGGGTCTGCTGAACGTGGTGGTGGCCGCCATGAATCAGGCGTTCTTCACTCTCAGCCTGGGGATTGGTTCCATGGCGATTTTCGGCAGTTATCTGCCGCGCAATAAGCGGCTGATGGGCGAATCCCTGCGCATTGCCGGACTGGATACCTTTGTGGCGATCATGGCCGGGCTGATTATTTTCCCCGCCTGCTTCTCCTTCGGGATTCAGCCGGACAGCGGCCCGCCGCTGATTTTCATTACCCTGCCCAATGTGTTTAGTGCCATGACCGGCGGACGGATCTGGGGGGCCCTGTTCTTCCTGTTCCTGGCTTTTGCCGCTCTGTCCACCGTGATCGCCGTGTTCGAGAATATCATGGCCTGCTGTATGGATAACTGGGGCTGGAGCCGGAAAAAGGCCGCGCTGATCAACTTCTTCATTGTGGCGGTCACCTCACTGCCCTGTGTGTTCGGCTTCAATCTCTGGTCGGCGTTCATGCCGTTCGGCGACGGCAGCAACGTTCTGGATCTGGAGGACTTTGTGGTTTCCAACCTCCTTCTGCCGTTTGGCTCGCTGATCTACCTTCTGTTCTGTACCCACCGCTTTGGCTGGGGCTTCTCGAAGTATCAGGCTGAGGCCAACGAAGGCGAGGGCGCCAGGGTTCCCGGCTGGATCCGGATTTGGGTATCCTGGATTCTGCCCGTGCTGGTGGTTTTCCTGCTGCTTTACGGCGTGTGGGCCAAATTCTTTGGTGCATAAAGGCCCTATACCAACCGGACAAAAAGGGCGCTCCGTTTTTTAGCGGAGCGCCCTTCTTTTTTCATTCCGATGATTTACGGCAGCCGAATCCCTCTCTCCGGCAAATAACGGCTGCGGTACTGGCGGGGGGACATCCCCGTCATCTTCTTAAAGAATTTGCTGAAGTAATACTCATCCCCAATTCCTGTACAGGCGGCAATTTCGGCCGAGCGCATGGTCGTGGTCGCCAGAAACTCCTTGGCCTGATTCAGCCGCACAACGGCCAGATAGTGAAAAATGGTGCTCCCGGTAATCTGCCGGAACACCCGGTTCAGGTAATCAAAATTCACGGCAAAACGGGCCTCGATCTCCTGAGAACCGATCTTGTTGGGATATTCGCTGTGCAGATACTGGACCACCTGCTGGATTTTTTCCGCCATCTCAGCGGTGCAGGAGGAATTCTGCTGCAAAATCCGGTCGGCCTGTGACCGGGAGAGTTCCATCAAACTCTCCAGCAGTTTCACAGAGCCAATGCACCGGTGATTCTCGGTTCGGCGGCGGGTGTGCTGTACAGCCTCTTCCAGCAGGCTGTACACCCGCATGTGAACCGCCGGGTCCTCCACCGCCGTGTATTTCTCCAAAAAACACTCGGCCTGCGCATAATCCGCTTCGGGCAGCAGTTTTTCATTCAGGCTGCGCTGGCGAATTTCCTGTACGCGGGCCCGGATTTCCTCCAGGGATAGATCCACTTGTTCAAACTGGAAATGCTCAAAATGAACGTAATAGTAGTCACAGCTGGCTGCTTTCGTGCCATATACTTCCAGTCCCGGCTCCAATAACAGGTATTCGCCGGGGTGCAGCACATAGTCTACCTCTCCCTCCCGCAAGTACATCTCCCCGGAGAGAATATAGTACAAAATATAAACGGGACTGACGCGGTGAAAATGGCACCACGGTTCCCGGTAATTCACACGGCCCAAAAACGTAATGCGGGGCATTTGCGTCGGAAGAAAACGAAGCACAGGGGCTCTCTCCTCTCTGTCATTTTCTCTATTATAGCGGATTCCCCTGAAAAGGCAAGGAAAAAGCCTCTTTCCCTTTTCACGGATTTGTGTTATGCTGAAAAAGAAAAAATCATCCAAGAGAAAGGCAGGAAGATGTATGACGTTTTCCCAATGTCAGGATGCACGTTTTTCCGTGCGCCGTTATTCCGACAAAAAGGTGGACAGCGAGCTGTTGCAAAAAGTACTGGAGGCCGGTCGCAAAGCTCCCACCGCCTGCAATAATCAACCCCAGTATATCTATGCCCTGCAGAGCGAGGAGGCTCTGGGGAAAATTAGGGAAGCCGCCAATATTCACGACGGCCCCTGCGTGCTGTTGGTCTGTGCTGACCGCACAAAGGCCTGGGTTCGCCCCTATGACGGCATGAATGCAGCGGTAATCGATGCCACAATTGTCACCGACCAGATGATGATGGCCGCAACCGAGCTGGGACTCTCGACGCTGTGGATCTGCCATTTCCAGCCGGATCTGGTGCGCGAGTCCTTTTCTCTGCCGCCGCAGCTGGTGCCGGTGAATCTGCTGGTTTTGGGCTATGCGGCCGACGGGGTAACCGCCGACCCGGACCGTTTTACAAAAATGCGCAAGCCGCTGTGTGAGACCTGCTGCATTTTGTAAAGAACAACCGCATTTCATTTGTTTTTTCGCGGAAAATATGGTAAAGTAGAAGTAATCATCTTGGAAAGGGGTGCCCTGCCATGCAAATTCATGAATCAGCGGAAAACTATCTGGAGACTATTCTCATTCTTCAGCATCGCAACGGTATGGTGCGCTCGATTGATATCGCCAATGAGCTGGGCTTCAGCAAACCCAGCGTCAGTATTTTTATGAAGAACCTGCGCGAAAACGGCTATATCAAGATGGCCAGCGACGGGTACATCACCCTGACACCCGCTGGCCGGGAAATTGCCGAGATGATTTACGAGCGCCACACGTTTCTCTCGGACTGGCTGACACAGCTGGGCGTAACTCCCTCTGTGGCAGCTGAAGATGCCTGCCGCATGGAACACGCCATGAGCTCCGAGACCTTCTCTGCAATTAAAGCGCTGGCGCTGCGCATGGCGGAAGAAAAAGCAAACGGATAAACCTGTTACAAGTGAAAACGGCCCGGATCCGTGCTGTTGCATGGATCCGGGCCGTTTTTTGTCAAAGGAGAAAGAGGCGGCCGTTTTTTACCGATGATACTCGGCCGCTTGGCCGATGTTCAGGGCGTGGTCGGATACACGCTCCAGGTCTGTCAGCACTTCGCTGTACAGCAGCGCGGCATCGGCATTGCACAGGCCGGAATTCAGCCGCCGGATATGGGTAACTTCCCATTCATCCACGCGGTCATCCACCTGCTGCTCGGCGATTTCCACCTGCTGAAGTGTGACTCCCTTCTTTCCGATAAACAGGTCATAGGCCGAATCGACGACCACCAGCACTTCATCCGTCAGGGTACGCAACTCCTGTTTTGCCGTATCGGAAAAATCCAGATTTCTCTCCAAGAACGACTTATGATACCCCACCATATTGATAGCGTGATCGCCGATGCGCTCAATATCGCTGAGCACATGGTACATACCGGACAGACGCAGGGCGTCCTTACGGCTGAGTTCCATAGCGTTCAGGCGAACCAGGCAGTGGGTAATCTCTTTATTCAGGTAGTCGATCAGTTCCTCGTTGTTCTCCAGCTCCTGCGGATCATGGTCCTTCTCTCCCAGCAGCAGTTCCATGGCACTGCTCAAATTCTCGCGGGCCAGGTGGAACATACGGGAAACCTCGGCATCCACCTGGGCTTCCCCAATGCTGACCGCACCAAAGGCATGCTGGTCAATATGCAGCAGCCGCATTTCGGTACCCTCTTCCGGCCCGTCCGGAATGATCTTCTCGGCAATTTTCACCATGAAATCCGATAGGGGCAGCAGGATCATCATACTGACTACATTGAAGATCGTGTTCAGGTTGGCGATCTGCCGCATGGGTTCATCCGGCGTCAGATTGGCAATCCAGGTCTCAAATGGAATAAACTGCGAGGCCACTACAAAAATGATAGCACCCAATGTACTGAAAATAACCGCCAGGAAGGCCGAGCGTTTGGCTTCCCGCTTTGCGCCGAAAGAGGCCAGAATGGCGCTGATGCAGGCACCGATATCCATGCCGTAAATCATGGGCGCCGCCTGGGCGAGAGTGAGGACTCCCTGGGCGCCCATGGCCTGCACAATGCCCACTGATGCCGATGCACTTTGGATGGTTGCGGTAAAAGCCATACCCACCAGCACACCCAGCAGCGGATTATTCGCGATGAAGGACAGGAACTGTGCCACTTCCGGCACAGTTTTCAGCCCGGCCATCGAGCCGCTCATGGTGCTCATTCCGAGGAACAGGATGCCCAGACCGGCGATCACCTGACCCAGGTGGTTAATAAATTTCTTTTTCAGGAACATGATCATGATCACGCCGATCATCGCAATGATGGGCGCAAACTGATCAATTTTCAAAGTGAGCAGCTGTCCGGTCATCGTGGTACCGATTTTGGCGCCGATAATCACGCCCACCGCCTGCCGCAGGCTCATCAAACCCGCATTGACAAAGCTGCAGGTCATCACAATCGTCGCGTTGCTGCTCTGGATAACAGCGGCGATTCCGGCGCCCACCAGCATTCCCAGATACTTATTCCGGGTAATTTTCTCCAAAATGGATTTGAGCTTTGAACCGGCCAGCAGCTCCAGGCCGTCGCTCATCATCTTCATACCGTACAGGAACAGCGCCAGGCCGCCTATCAGTCCAATTACATCCGATACCTGCATTTTTGGCACATCCTATCTCTCATTTTTTCTTAGTTTATACTACTTCTTCTCCATTCTGTTTTCCATTGTAAGCGAAAATTTACACGAATGCAACATGATTTTTACTCAAACCGCAAACTTCGGCAAGTTTCCCCAAAAAGAAAACGTGAAGAAGAATTCTTTCTCCTTCACGTATCTTTTTTTCTTATCAAAAGGTCACTCAATAAAATGTAGCGACCTCTTCTTCCGGCGCCTGGCCGGGTTCAATGTGGATAGCCTGCAGAACCGGTCCCTTCCCGCGATAGACCGGACTGAACTTCACATCCACCTTCGCCGTTACACGGATCCAGCTGCGCTGCGGCAGGGATTCACACGGGGGATACTGACACAGAAAACCCATGAATGTGATATCCTGCACACAGCAGGTCATCACAAAACGGCCGGGGATAAACGTACCTTTGGGCAATTTTTTCGAATTGCACACCATCCCGGTAAAGCGGACTGTTTTCCCCTGGTACTTTTTTGGCTCCTCGCTGGCGTCGCGGTACCACAGGGCGAAATCCCGGTCCTCAATTTCAATGATCGGCGCATCCAGGTCAAAGGGCAGCGGATCCTGGATATCATCGTAAACCACATCGCCGTTTTTATATTCATAGGCAATATCGGCCCGGCGGCTGACACCGCGGATGATTTTGTGAATGGCCTGCTGGTCTACCTTCTCATTGGCGCGGTTCAGCACACACAGCTCACACACCTGCAGCTTATCCACCATCAGACCGCGCATGTTCTGGTTATAGGCGACAAAGGTATTGGCGTCCGCCGTCATCATGCACTGATAAATCTGCCACGAATCGGGCATCTGCTCCATCAGTCGCTGCAGCATCCACATCCCGTTGTATTCGATCACCACACGCTCGAAGCCGTACTGCTTTTCAAATGCCTGCAGCTTTTCCCGGGTAAGATCTTCCTCTTCCTCCAGGTATTCAATAAAGACGTTCCCGCCCTCGTACCGGGAGGGATTCAGCTCCTCTTCCCCTTCTTCACACATCAGCAGGAGGGTTTTCTCCCCTTTGTGGAAACGGGTGTCCTCCATGGTCTCCTGAATAAACCGGGTCTTCCCTGATTCCAAAAAACCGACGAACAAATAAACCGGAATGGTTTCCATCCTATTTCCCCCTTTTTATGCCAGATGGAACAGGCCGCTGAGCACCTCTTCGTTCATCTTCGAGCCGATCACGCAGATCCGCCCAATAATGCCCGCAGAACCGGTGCGCACACTGCTCTCTCCGGGAACATAATCAAAATGAATCCACTCGCCATTTTCGCCGGCCACAATTCCCTTGGCCCGCAGCACGATTCCGCAGCGCTCTGCATCGTCCAAAGCCGCCAGCGCACCGGCGATCTCCTCTTTGGTAAACGCATGGGTGGTCTCCCGTCCCCAGCTGGTGAACACTTCGTCCGCATGGTGATGATGGTGATGATCGTGGTGATGGTGCTCATGGTCATGATGATGCTCATGATCATGGCAGCCGCACTCCTCATCGTGGTCGTGATGATGATGCTCGTGCTCCTCCTCATGATCGTGGTGGTGTTCATGATCATGGCAGCCGCATTCCTCATCGTGGTCGTGATGATGATGCTCGTGCTCCTCCTCATGATCATGGTGGTGTTCATGATCGTGGCAGCCGCATTCCTCGTCATCCTCTTCTTTCTCATGGGCCCTCAGCAGCTCCTGCAACTCCATCTGCAGGGTGTCCTTCTGCTCCATGGCTGCCAGAATCTGCTTGCCGTCCAGCTGATCCCAGGGCGTCGTGATGATGGTCGCATTGGCGTTCTTCTCCCGCAACAGCGCGACAACCGCCGCCAGCTTCTCCTCGCTCATATCATCTGTACGGCTGAGGATCAGGGTGCTGGCAAACTCGACCTGATTGTTATAGAACTCGCCGAAATTCTTCATATACATTTTGCACTTGTGCGCATCGGCTACCGTTGTAAATCCGTTCAGCTGTGCGCCCTTCGTCTCGGCATTCTGTACGGCGCGGATCACATCGCTCAGCTTTCCCACGCCGGAGGGTTCGATCAGAATGCGGTCCGGGTGGAACTGGTCCAGCACTTGATGCAGAGCCTCCCCAAAGTCACCAACCAGGCTGCAGCAGATGCAGCCGGAGTTCATCTCGGTAATATTGATGCCGGCATCCTGCAGAAAGCCGCCGTCAATTCCGATCTCGCCGAATTCATTTTCAATCAGAACCAGCTTCTCCCCAGCATAAGCCTCTTTGATCAGCTTTTTAATCAGGGTTGTTTTACCGGCACCCAGAAAACCGGAGAAAATATCAATTTTTGTCATCACAGTCACCTTTCCTTTTCAATCCACCATCGGGCACACTCTGTTGTCCGATAAAAACATGGGTCTAACAATTTATTATACACCGCTTGCTGCAAAAAGCCAAGAAAAATGGTTTTTCTTTTGCCTATTTATTGTAACACTATTGCAAATCATTTGCAATAGTGCCTTGTTTCGCTTTTTTTCATTTTTGTCAGAAATTTGGATTGAAATTTTGGTCTGTCTGCGGTAGACTGAAATGGAAAGACAGGCCGTTTTATGGCCATATGAAAGGAGTTCTTTTTTATGAACGCAAGCGAGTACATCACCGGTATGCAGCACATCGGTCTTCCCACCAGAGATATGCAGGCCACCCTGGCATTCTATCAGGGGCTGGGCTTCTCCATCGACTGGAAAATCGAGCGGGAAGGAAAGATCGGTCTGGCCTTTCTGAAATTGGGAGACTGTGTGTTCGAGACTTTTATCAACCCCAATGCCGTGGGCGTTCCCGGTGCGATTGACCACATCGCGCTGAATGTGACTGATGTGGAAAAAGTGTACGAAGCCATTGTGAATGACGGCAGCTACACTATCTGCGATCCCGAAAAGGGAATCCAGTTCCTGCCCTTCTACAACGGTGTGAAATTCTTCACCATTCTGGGGCCTAACGGAGAAAAGGTGGAATTTAACCAGAAACTGTAAATACAGAAAGGATGCTCTCCCATGTTTTATGACCTTCTCAGCGGCGCAGCAGAGCTAAAAAACTGGCGCTCCCGCTCCATCAACGCCGAGAACCCCACCGGGGAAAAGGGACGCGGCGGAATGGCCGTCAGCCCATTGGGGCCCTCCCGGAAAGGAAGCCCATGTCTGACGGATATCCATCCCGGCGATACCGTAACCCTGTGTGAAATGGACGGCCCCGGCTTTATCACTCATATCTGGATCACTGTAACCAATAAGACGACCGAGGCCGACAGCAATGTGCTGCGCGATCTGGTGCTGCGTATGTACTGGGACGGGGAGGAAACCCCTTCGGTGGAAAGCCCGCTGGGTGACTTCTTCTGCTGTGGTTTTGCCCGGGAATGTCAGGTCACTTCGATGCCTGTTTCCGTGATCCCCAACCGCGGATTCAACTGCTATTTCCGTATGCCCTTTGCCAAAAAGGCCAAAATCACCCTGGAAAACCAGCACGACAACCCCATCCCCGCTTTCTTCTATCAGGTGGATTACTGCCTGTGCGAGGAACTTCCGGCGAACACCGGGTATTTCCATGCTCAGTGGCGCCGCCAGCGGTACACCCAGCTGCAGCAGGATTATGTCATTCTGGACGGAGTTCATGGGCGCGGCCAGTACATCGGCACTTATCTGGCGCTGACCACCCTGGAGCGGTACTGGTGGGGAGAGGGAGAAGTTAAATTCTATCTGGACGGCGACACAGAGTACCCGACCATCTGCGGCACGGGAACCGAGGACTATTTCGGCGGTTCGTGGAGCTTTGCCCATCAGGTGGATGGAAAAACCGTGGAACAGACCTACTGCACTCCGTTCCTCGGTTATCCCTATTATTCCGCCCACGACGAGTTGGTTCACAACGACTATCATAATGATGACTGCCCGCCCATGCGCGGCTTTTACCGCTGGCATCTCCCGGATCCCATCTGTTTTGAAAAAGATATCCGGGTGACCATCCAGCAGATCGGCGTATGCCACAAGGGCCTGTTCGAACGACAGGACGATGTGGCCAGCGTGGCCTACTGGTATCAGCAGGAACCCCACACGATTTTCCCCGAACTGATGGAAAAACGCCTGCGCTGGCCTCGATAAACTTTCCATAGAATGAAGAAACCAGGCAGGTTCTTTCGGCTTTTCGAAAGAGACCTGCCTGGTTTTATTTTGTAAAGAAGTCCGCCCGATTATTCAACCTTGGGCAGTTTAGCAAAGCTGGCCTGCAGCTCTTCATCCGTGGGAATATAGTCGACCATTTTTCCGTCATGGAACTTCTCGTATGCCACCATATCGAAATACCCGGTTCCGGTCAGGCCGAACACAATGGTCTTCTCCTCGCCCGTTTCTTTGCATTTCAGCGCTTCGTCAATGGCTACCCGGATCGCATGCGAGCTCTCCGGTGCGGGCAGAATTCCCTCTACTCTGGCGAACTGTTCGGCCGCTTGGAAGACCGCCGTCTGCTCCACCGAAGTGGCCTCCATCAGGCCGTCCGCATACAGCTGCGACAGCGTGGAGCTCATTCCATGGTAACGCAGACCGCCCGCATGGTTCGGCGACGGAATAAAGCCGCTGCCCAGAGTGTACATCTTTGCAAGCGGGCAAACCATACCGGTATCACAGAAATCATAGGCATACTTGCCCCGCGTCAGGCTGGGGCAGGAGGCCGGTTCCACGGCAATGAACCGGTAATCCGCTTCGCCTCGCAGCTTTTCTCCCATAAAGGGAGCAATCAGACCGCCCAGGTTCGAACCACCGCCCGCGCAGCCAATGATGATATCCGGCTTAATCCCGTATTTGTCCAGGGCCGCTTTGGTCTCCAATCCAATCACCGACTGATGCAGCAGCACCTGATTGAGCACGCTGCCCAACACATAACGGTATCCCTCGGTGCTGGTCGCCACTTCCACAGCCTCGGAAATTGCACATCCCAGGCTTCCGGTGGTACCGGGATGCTCTGCAAGGATTTTACGGCCGACTGCCGTCTCCATGGACGGCGACGGGGTGACCGAAGCGCCGTAGGTTCGCATAACCTCACGGCGGAAGGGTTTCTGTTCATAGGAAACCTTGACCATGTATACCTTGCAGTCCAGCCCAAAATACGAGCAAGCCATGGACAGCGCCGTGCCCCACTGGCCGGCACCGGTCTCGGTGGTCACACCCTTCAACCCCTGCTTTTTAGCATAATACGCCTGAGCAATCGCGGAATTCAACTTATGACTGCCGCTGGTGTTGTTCCCCTCGAACTTATAGTAAATTTTGGCCGGCGTCTGCAGTTTTTCCTCCAGACAATAGGCCCGCACCAGCGGAGAGGGGCGGTACATCCGGTAAAAATTGCGGATCTCCTCGGGAATGGCAAAATACGCAGTGGTGTCATCCAGCTCCTGCTTGACCAGTTCCTCACAGAAAACGCCCGCCAGCTCCTCCGGCTTCATCGGCTGATGGGTGGCCGGATTCAGAAGCGGCGCCGGTTTATTCTTCATATCGGCGCGAAGATTGTACCAGCTTTTCGGCATTTCCGATTCTTCCAGATAGATTTTGTAGGGGATCTTTTCCATTTTTCCTTCGTCCTTTCACAAATAAAATAGGGGAGCAGGATTTTTATCCACCGCACACCGGAATGCCGGAAAGTGGAGCAAAACGGGAAAATAAAAAAAATCCCGCCCCAGCCAAAAAACTCTGCTGGGACAGGATTTCTCACATCCTGCGGTGCCACCCGGCTTGGTGCATCCAGAAGATACACCCACTTTGCGCATACTTTCCTATGCCGGCTGTTGTTTACGAAGTGCCCCGCTCCGTCTCCCATACTTGAAAGCCCATAACTCTCTTTCTGTTTGCCCTCAGAAGTCCATTCGATTTTCCTTTTCTGCCGTGTTCCCACCCGCCCCGGCTCTCTGCTAAAGAAAAATAAGAAAATCTACTATTCTTCCTCATCGGTTTTCTTTATCGTAACACAAGGCTCACCGGCTGTCAAGAGCCGGTTCTCCCTGTGGACACGGAATTTTCGGCAAAAGGAGGTTCTTTCCCCAGCTGCCGCACTAGTTCACGCAGGTGACCGCCATCCGTCCCACAGCAGCCGCCAAACAGTC
>JALENG010000033.1 GCA_022767925.1 Clostridia bacterium | reverse complement strand
AGTGCAGGTAATCGGCGGCACCAATGTGCAGTTTGCCCATGATCCCGTCACGGACCGGATTGTGGTTATCGAGATCAACCCCCGCACCTCCCGTTCTTCGGCGCTGGCCTCCAAGGCGACCGGTTTCCCCATTGCCCTGGTCTCTGCCATGCTGGCGGCCGGTTTAACCCTGAAGGATATTCCCTGTGGCAAGTACGGCACGCTGGATAAATATGTGCCGGACGGCGATTATGTGGTGATCAAATTTGCGCGCTGGGCCTTTGAAAAGTTCAAGGGAGTCCAGGATAAGCTGGGTACACAGATGCGTGCGGTCGGCGAAGTGATGAGCATCGGGAAAACCTATAAAGAGGCCTTCCAGAAAGCGATCCGCAGTTTGGAAACCGGGCGCTATGGCCTTGGCCACGCGAAGAATTTCGATACTCTTTCCAAGGAAGAGCTTCTCAAACAGCTGATCACGCCGTCCAGTGAACGCCATTTCCTGATGTATGAAGCATTGCGCAAGGGCGCTACGGTCGAGGAGATCTTTGAAATCACCAAGGTGAAGACCTGGTTTATCGAGCAGATGAAGGAACTGGTTGAGGAAGAAGAAGCCCTGATGGTCAGCAAGGGGAAGTTGCCCCCGGATGACCAGCTGATTGCGGCAAAGAAGGATGGATTCTCGGATAAGTATCTCAGCCAGCTGCTGGAAATCCCGGAAGAGGATATCCGCAATCACCGCATTTCCCTGGGAGTGGAGGAGGCTTGGGAGGGCGTCCATGTCAGTGGAACGCCGGACAGCGCCTATTACTACTCCACCTATAATGCGCCGGACAAGAGTGTTGCCAGCGAGGGGAAGCCGAAGATCATGATCCTGGGCGGCGGCCCCAACCGGATTGGGCAGGGCATTGAATTTGACTACTGCTGTGTCCATGCCGCCATGGCACTGAAAAAGCTCGGGTTTGAGACGATTATTGTCAACTGCAATCCCGAGACGGTCTCGACGGACTATGATACCTCCGATAAGCTGTATTTCGAACCGCTGACACTGGAGGATGTACTCAGTATCTATAAAAAGGAAAAGCCGCTGGGTGTTATTGCACAGTTTGGCGGGCAGACGCCTCTGAATCTGGCCTCGGATCTGGAAAAGAACGGAGTGAAAATTCTGGGTACCTCTCCGGCTGTGATTGATCTGGCAGAGGACCGTGACCTGTTCCGCGCCATGATGGACAAGCTGGGAATTCCCATGCCGGAATCGGGTATGGCCACTACCGTAGAAGAGGCCATCTCCATCGCCAACGGAATTGGGTACCCGGTGATGGTTCGCCCGTCCTATGTGCTGGGCGGCCGCGGAATGGAAGTGGTGTATGATGACGAGAGCATGGCCGGTTATATGCGCGCGGCTGTCGGTGTAACTCCGGACCGGCCGATTCTGATCGACCGTTTCCTGAATCATGCCATGGAGTGCGAAGCGGATGCCATCAGTGACGGCACCCATGCATTTGTTCCCGCCGTTATGGAGCATGTTGAGCTGGCCGGCGTGCACTCCGGTGACTCGGCCTGCATTCTTCCCTCTGTGCATATCTCGCCGGAAAATGTGGCGATTATCAAGGAGTATACCCGAAAAATTGCGGAGGAAATGCATGTGCGCGGCCTGATGAATATGCAGTATGCCATTGAGAATGGGAAGGTGTATGTGCTCGAAGCCAATCCCCGTGCTTCCCGTACGGTTCCTCTGGTCTCGAAGGTGTGCAATATCCGCATGGTTCCCCTGGCTACCGAGATCATCACCTCGGAACTGACGGGGCGCCCCTCTCCCATTGAAAACCTGAAAGAGCAGCAGATTCCCTACTATGGGGTTAAGGAGGCCGCCTTCCCGTTCAATATGTTCCAGGAGGTGGATCCCATCCTTGGGCCGGAGATGCGTTCCACCGGTGAAGTGCTGGGTCTGTCCCGCTCTTATGGCGAGGCCTTCTTTAAAGCACAGGAAGCGGTCCAGTCGAAGCTGCCGCTGGAGGGTACGGTGCTCATCTCCGTCAACGATAAGGATAAGGACGAGGTTCTGGACGTAGCCAGAAGCCTGGCGGCGGATGGATTTACCATTCTGGCCACCAGCGGAACCTATGCTGCGCTGAAAGCGGCCGGTATTCAGGCGCAGAAGGCTAAAAAGCTGGTGGAGGGCCGTCCCAATATTCTGGACCTGATCACCAACGGTTCCATCCAGATGGTAATCAATACCCCCCGCAATAAGGACGCCATGAATGACGACAGTTATCTGCGCAAGGCGGCCATTAAGGCAAAAACGCCTTATATGACGACGGTGGCCGCCGCCAAAGCCGCCGCGGATGGCATTCACTATGTGAAAAAGCATGGCAGCAGCGAGGTGCAGTCGCTGCAATCTCTCCACAGAGAAATTCAGCCGAAAGCGGAATAAGAAATTTGTAACAAAAAAGAGGCTGGCAATTGCCAGCCTCTTGTTTTGTCATAATTTTGATATGAGAGTAGGAAAATTTGCAAGAACCGGCGGCTTGCTCCACAAATTCTCGTAGAATATAATAAATTTGTATTCGTTCATTGGATGCTTTTAGGAAAAGAGACAATTAGTGGAAGGAATGAGGAACGATGTCCCTGGTAAATATGAATTTTCAAAGTCAGTATCTCGGCGGAAATACGGAGATCACTGTGATCCTGCCGGATAAACCCTGGGAAGAGGAACCGAAAAAGTTTTATGACCGGAAGAAAAAGTACCCGGTGCTCTGGCTGCTGCACGGTACATATGGCGATCACACCGACTGGCTGCGCAAATCCAATATTGAAGTGTATGCCTGCGAGAAAGATCTGATCGTTGTCTGCCCCAGCGGCATGAACGCCAACTACGCCAACTGGCCGAACTTCGGCACGGGGTATGCGATGTACGACTTTTTCTTTGAGGAGCTGATGCCCCTGATCTACGGATGGTTCCCGGCCTCGGATAAAAGGGAGGACAATTTTATCGCGGGATTGTCCATGGGCGCCCGGGGAACCTGCGTGTATGCATTCAGTCATCCGGAAAAGTTTGCGGCGGCGGCGGCGCTTTCCGGTACACCCCGGAATTTTGCCACCATGCCGGAGTGCGAGCCCGGAATGTGGGCGCGCATGGAAAAGGCCTCTCACAATTATGAGAACATGGAGGCATTCCTGAATTCCCCTGAAAACACCTGGAAAATTGTGACAGAAAAAGCGGGAACCGGTGAACTACCGCGGTTGTACTTTGCCTGTGGAGAGGATGATATGCTGTATCAGGCATTCCTCGACTTCCGGGAGTACGCCAAAGAAATAGGGCTGGATGCCACGTTTGAATCCATTCCCGGCTACCGCCATGAGTGGCGTTTTTGGGATCTAACCATTCAAAAGGCGCTGTCTTTCTTTGGGATGGACCGCATGGATGCCGGAAATCCGTACTAAAATACCGAGAGAAGTGGGAGTACAGTTTTCTGTACTCCCTTTTTTCGCGCATTTTCCTGATCTGTTCTTTACAGAAAAGGCGGCAGAACGTATAATGGACACAAAACCGCAAAAAAGGAGGCTGTTCTGTGCAAAGGGAGAGAAAAATCGCCCGGTGGGCCGCCGAGAGAATCAAAGAGGCAGGTGGCCGCGCTTTCTTTGTGGGCGGCTGTGTGCGGGATCAATATACCGGATATGAGTGCAAGGACCTGGATATAGAGATTTATGGAATTTCGCAGGAGCAGCTGCTCGAAATTCTTCAGCGGTTGGGGCCGGTGGATCTGGTGGGAAAATCCTTTGGTGTGTACAAAGTAGCCGGTGTTGACGTAGACTTTGCTTTTCCACGCCGGGAGAGAAAAAACGGAGAGGGCCATCGCGCTTTTCAAATCCGGCCGGATCCGTTTATGGATCCCAAAGAAGCCTGTTCCCGCCGGGATTTTACCATCAATGCCATGATGCAGGATGTGCTGACCGGTGAGGTGCTGGATTACTACGGCGGAAGAAAGGATCTGGAAGAAAAAAGGATTTGCCACATCCGTCCCGCCTCTTTTCAGGAGGATTCGCTCCGCGTGTTTCGTGCCGCCCAATTTTCCGCCCGGTTCCAGTTTGCGATTGCACCGCAGACACTGGAATTATGCCGCCAAATTCCGGTGAACGATTTACCCGGGGAACGGGTGGAGGGAGAGCTGAAAAAGGTGCTGCTGAAAGCTGAGAAACCCTCTCTCTTTTTTCAGTCTCTTCGGCAGATGGATCATTTACACGAGTGGTTCCCGGAAATCAGCCATTTGGTGGGGGTAGAGCAACGGCCGGACGCACATCCCGAGGGGGATGTGTATACCCACACTCTGATGGTCTTAGACCAGGCAGCCCTTCTGCGTGACAAGGCTCATCATCCGTACGATCTGATGCTGGCAGCCTGTACCCACGATTTGGGAAAAGCGGCGACCACCCAGCTGCGAAATGGAAAAATTCAGTCGTTGGGTCATGAGCAGGCGGGGATTCCCCTGGCCCAAGCGATGCTCTCCCGGCTAAAAGTAGCGGGGGACATACAAAAACGGGTACTCAATTGGACGGAGAATCATATGCGGCCCGGCGCTATGGCTCTTTCCTCCTCCCGGGAAAGTCGAACCAATCTGTTTCTTGACCGGGTGGAGGATCCTTCGGATCTTCTTTTGCTGGCGCAAGCAGACTGTAAAGGCAGAGGACTTCCGGTTGCTTTTGAGAAAGAACAGCAGTTTTGGCGGGAACGGATGCAGGTATATAACAATATTGTAAAGGATAAACCCTTTCCTACAGGGAAAGAGCTGCTCGCACGGGGCGTTCCGCCCGGCAAGCACATGGGGGCGCTTCTGCAGCAAGCACGAAATCAGATTTTGTGCGGTGATCGCCGTGAGATTGCCCTGCGCAATGCCGTGCGCGTATACGATCGTATGAAAAAGGAGAGTAAGGAAGATGAGTGAAGAGAGGGATTCCTGTGTGCAGGAATTTGCGGCATACCATGTGGTAACCTCGCGTCCTATGCAGGTGGGGCAGCGGATTCACTTTGACAGGGCGCATCCCAATGGGGTGTTCCACCGTGTGAAGGAGAAAGAAGAGGACGTCCGGCAGATTAAAGCGCACCCGGAAGAGTGGAGGGAAAAAGAACTCCCGCATCACACCATGGTGGCTCTGCGCGAACTGGCACTGGAAGAAGTGCGTGTTGCCCGTTTTCCCGATCTCCCCTCCCGCCTTCATTGCCTGTATGTCTCCGAACAGATGGAGCAGGCGGAAAAATGGGCCCGGTGGTTTGTCGATTGGGGGCGTGAGGTCCTGCAGATTGTAAAACTGAGCATCTGGGGCCGCCGTTTTCTGGGCAACGCCAATCTGTGCTTTTCGGCGGGGGTGGATCATGAGAAGAATCTCCTTTTAGCGGAAAAATACTGGGCTGTTGCCCCTGATCCCACAGGGGAGCTGCCGATTTGGGAAGAACTGGTGGATGGAGACATCACGGTAATGGAAATCCTTTGGGAAAAAA
This sequence comes from Clostridia bacterium, assembly GCA_022767925.1. Taxonomy (GTDB): domain Bacteria; phylum Bacillota; class Clostridia; order Oscillospirales; family Acutalibacteraceae; genus Heritagella. Next base: position 94,000 of record JALENG010000033.1, on the reverse strand, counting down.
AGAAAGAGGAGAAGTAGGAAACATGGAGAATTTGATTTTTAGCCTGAACGCAACGCTTCCGGTTTTTGGCCTGATGCTGCTCGGAATCTTCTTTCGCAAAATAGGATGGATGGAAGAGGGATTTGCTGCAAAAATCAATTCCTTTGTGTTTCGGGCCGCTCTGCCGGCGCTTTTGTTTTCTGATCTGGCAACGGTGGATTTCCAAAAATCGTGGGATACCTCGTTTGTCCTCTATTGCTTTGGAGCTACCCTGCTGTGTATTTTGCTGGCCTTCCTTTTTTCCTGTTTTCTGCGCGACCGGTCGATTCAGGGGGAGTTTATTCAGGCCTCGTATCGCAGCAGTGCAGCTCTGCTGGGGATCGCACTGATCCAGAATATTTACGGCAATGCTGGAATGGCCCCGCTGATGATTATCGGCAGTGTACCGCTGTACAACGTGATGGCCGTGGTGGTGCTCGCGCTGTTTCGGCCGGAGCGCCGCCGGTTTGACCGCGCCTTTTGGAAAAAGACCGGCCTGGACGTTATAAAAAATCCCATTCTGATCGGTATTCTGGCGGGGTTGTTGTGGTCGCTGCTGCGTATTCCTATGCCCGCAATTCTGGGGAAAATGACGGGGTCGCTGGGAAATGTGGCAACCCCGATGGGGTTGATTGCCATGGGTGCCTCGTTCCAGGGAAGAAAGGCTATGCAAAAAGCAAAACCGGCCGCGGCGGCGTCTTTCCTCAAATTGATTGGGTTTGCGGCCATTTTTCTGCCGGCAGCGGTACTGTGCGGTTTCCGGCAGGAAGCGCTGGTTGCCGTTTTGATTATGCTGGGATCGCCTACCACGGTCAGCGGTTTTGTGATGGCCCGCAATATGGGGCATGAAGGAGTGCTGACCGCCAGTGTTGTCATGCTGACGACTCTGCTCAGCGCCTTTACCATTACAGCCTGGATTTATCTTTTGCGATGCCTGGCCCTGATTTGAAAGGAGAGAGAAAGCGATAAAAATTTTTTTAGGTGCTTTCTTTTTGGCAGGGGCCGGTGTACAATAGGAGTGCCGAAAATCAATGTATATCCGGGACTTGCCCGGGAAAGGGAGTGGGTTTTTCGTGGCAATGCGGAAAAGAAATTATGAAATGGATATGTGTTCGGGGGCCCTTCTTCCCAAGATTCTTTTGTTTTCGCTTCCGCTAATGCTGTCCAGTATCCTGCAGCTTCTTTTTAATGCAGCCGATGTTATCGTTGTGGGAAAGTTTGCTGGGGATACGGCCCTGGCGGCCGTTGGCTCAACGGGCTCGTTAATCAATCTGCTGACCAATCTGTTTGTGGGCCTTTCCATTGGTGCCAATGTTCTGGTGGCTCGTTATTACGCCTCGCGGGATTATGACCGGCTGGAGGATACCATTCATACTTCTGTCATGGTCAGCTTGCTCGGCGGTGTGATTCTGGTTATAGTGGGTTTGTGTTTTGCGCGGCCTTTGCTTTTGCTGATGGGAACGCCGTCGGATGTGATTGACCAGGCGGTCTTGTATATGATGATTTACTTTTTGGGAATGCCGGTCATGATGCTGTATAATTTTGGCAGTGCGATTCTCCGTGCGGTGGGCGATACCCGCCGACCGCTCTATTTTTTGATGATCGCCGGTGTTCTGAATGTAGTCCTGAATCTTCTGTTTGTCATTGTTTTTTCCTGGGGGGTTGCCGGCGTAGCAGCGGCCACGGTTCTCTCACAGTGCGTATCCACGGCTTTGATTGTCCGCTGTCTGATGAAAAGTGATACCATGTGCCGCCTGGAAATCAAAAAGCTGTGTGTGAAGAAGGCGGCTCTGCGGGACATTGCCCGAATCGGTCTGCCGGCCGGTTTACAAGGATGCGTATTCTCCCTTTCCAATGTATTGATTCAGTCTTCGATTAACTCGTTTGGTTCCACTGCGATGGCAGGCAGTACGGCTGCCGCCAATATCGAGGGATTTGTATACGTGGCCATGAACTCCTTTTATCAGGCTGCTGTCAGCTTTACCAGCCAGAATATGGGTGGGCGCCGGTATGGGAGGATCAACCGTATTTTGCTGCAGTGCCTGTTCTGCGCCGGACTTACCGGTATAATACTGGGGATAGGGGCTTATCTCTGCGGAAATGTGCTGCTGGGCCTGTACACTTCCGATCCTCAGGTGATCGTATATGGAATGATCCGGCTATCACTGGTTTCCTCTACTTATGCTTTCTGTGGATTAATGGATGTGTTCTGCGGAATCCTGCGCGGAATGGGGTATGGTGTTATGCCCATGGTGGTATCGCTGGCAGGTGCCTGCGGACTGCGAATTCTTTGGATCTGTACGGTATTTCAGTGGTCACGTACGCTGGAAACTCTGTATCTTTGCTATGCCATTTCCTGGATTGTGACAACTCTGGCGCATCTGACCTGTTTTCTGGTGGTACGCCGGCGCTGGCCCAAAAAGGATCAGGAATCTCCTGTGTTTTCATAAAGACAGCCGCAGATCTCTTTTATTTGTGGATCTGCGGCTTTTTCAAAAGAGAGAATAGAAAAAAGGAGAAAATGGATATGTATGACCGAATTCTGAAAAATGGAAGAATTATGGACGGCACTGGAAAACCTTCCTATGAGGGGGATATTGCCATCCGGGATGGCAGAATTGAGGAGGTGGCTCCGTCCATCCATGAGGCTGCCCATGAGGTGGTGAATCTGCACGGCTTGGCCGTGGCTCCGGGCTTTATCGATAACCATTCCCACAGCGATACGGTTTTTCTGGAGGATGACCGGTGCGAGGGAAAGTTGCTGCAGGGGGTGACCAGCGAGGTTTCCGGCCAGTGCGGCAGTACCATCTATCCCTGCCCGCTGGATGGGATGGAGCGCCTTATGGAATACGCGGATGCATATGCACCGTTTGCCTCCTCCAGTCTCCGGGAATTTACCGAGAAATTGCAGAAAAATGGGATTCAAATGGGTACCAATCAGATTCCTCTGATCGGTCATGGGGCCCTGCGCGTGGGCGTGATGGGATATGAAAACCGCCCGGCCACCGAGAAAGAGCTTTCTCTGATGGCCCGGTTGCTGCGGGAGCAGATGGAGTACGGGGCATGGGGAATGTCTTTAGGATTGGGATACACTCCCGGAATCTCTTCAAACCAAACGGAATTGGATACCCTGGGCGCAGTTGTCGCGGAATACGGTGGAGTGGTACATTCCCATATGCGCTATCAGAATGAGCGCACTCCCGAAGCATTGGAAGAGATGTTCCACATCGCAAGGGCCAGCGGTGTGCGGGTGAATATCTCCCACTTTAAGGCGGGCGGAAAATCCGCTTTTGGGATGGCGCCCTATTTTGCCGAACTGGTTCATCGAGCTCAGCGGGAGGGAATTCGGGTTTCTGCCGATGTATATCCCTACACGGCATCCTCTTCCGGAATCACCAATTCCTTCCCCAAATGGTCCATCCAGGGAGGAATCTCTCATGCGGTCGCGGCCGTACAGGGAGAGAGAAGGCAGGAAATCCTGGATTTTCTCGCGGAGCGTTTTTCCACAAAGGAAGAGGGCGAGGGATACATTATTGTGAATACAGCGGGAACCTTCCCGCAGGCAGACGGCTGTACCCTATGGGAAGTCAGCCAGAAGATGGGACTTTCCATGGCCGAGACTATGGCGGAGCTGACCGTACGCTCGAACGGGAAAGCCTGGTGTATCGGATTTGGCATGAGCGAAGAGGATGTAGCCGTTATGCTGGCGCAGAATGATTTTGCCATTGGATCCGACGGGTCAGCCTTCCCCTTCGATGAAAAGAAGAGTGGGGGAAAACAGCATCCCCGCAATTATGCGACCTTTCCCCGGTTCCTGCGCCTGGTCCGCGAGCAGGAATTCTGCACAATGGAGCAGGCTGTGGCCCGTATTACCCGCCGCCCTTGTGAGATCAATGACATTCGGGATCGTGGACTGCTGCAAGAGGGAAGAATCGCTGATATCACGGTTTTTGATCCGGATACGATTACCGACTGCAACACGTTCAAAAACCCCTGTATAAAGCCAAAGGGCATTCTCCATGTGCTGATGGAAGGCCAGTTTGCGGTGCGGGATGGAGAGCAGACCGATCAGCGGCTGGGCAAAATTCTGCGTAAGCCCCAAAAGTGAGGAAAAGATATGATTCATACCCAGTGGAAATTTGCAGAAGAAGAGATTTGCCGCCGTGTTTCTGCCATTATGCAGGAGACACAGGCGGTAGGTCTGGCGATTTCGATTTTGGAGGGAGAAAATAAACCTCGTCGTATGTTTTTTGGATGGCGGGACCGGGAAGAGAAAAAGGAAATAAACGCCGATTCCATTTTCGGACTGGCCTCCATTACCAAATCTTTTACGGCTCTCTCCATTCTGCAGCTCTGTGAAAAAGGGAACCTCTCTCTGCAGGCTCCCGTATCCCTGTATCTGCCGCAGTGGAGGGATCCCCCGAACCGAAGCCCAGTGAGACTGTGGCACCTTCTTTGCCACAGCGGGGGATTTTTTCCCCTGTCACGGCTGACCATTCCCGATATGGCGGGCGAACTGGGGATTTATGAGGACGGGAAAAGAGAGCTGGCTTATAACAATCTGTTAAGCCAGATGGGAACCCAACGGGTCTGTGACCGGCTGAACCGGCAGACACAGTTTACAGGAGAACCCGGAACCGTCATGAGCTACTGTAACGATGGATTTGGTCTCCTCTCCGAAATTGTTCATAGGGCTGGTGACTGTGATTCATATGCCGGATATGTGAAAAAACATCTGTTAGCACCGCTGCATATGGATCGCAGCGGATGTGAATTTGTCAGCCCTCTGCTGGATGAAAACCACAATACCCTTTACCAGGTGGAAGCGGATGGAACCTGCACCGGTGGGCACTCCTTTTATGAAAATGCCTTTGTGCTTCACGGCGGCGGGGCCATGCGCTCCACTCTGCGCGATATGGAAAACTATGTGCGGTTTTACCTGCGCCGCGGAAGAACGGAGGAAGGAATTTCCCTGCTGGGAGAGACCTGGCTGAAAGAGATGGAAACGCCCCGCGTCCGGTACCGATTTGGCGCCTCCTACGGATTTGCGTTAAGCCGCAGTGAACAGGGGCCCACGGTTCTCGGGCATGGTGGAAGTCTGGTGGGGATATCCAGCTATTTTGCCTATATGCCGGAGGAAAACCGGGCTGTAATCGTCCTGTGCAATACAACAGGGGTTCCAGTATCCGCCATGGGGGAGGGGATTCTGCGCCTCTGCCGCGGAGAAAGGTGGAAGGATCCCCGCCGGAAATTGGCGACCCTTCCCTGGGGTTCTTTCCCGGTTCAGCAGGCCGTCGGCCGGTATGCAGGGGGCGAGGGACAGAACCTGGAACTGCAGCCGGATGGAAACGGAGGGCTGCGGTTTCTGGCGGATGGCCGCGTGATTCCATCCCGCCCGGTGTCACCGGATACGCTCCTGCTGGAGGGGAAGAATTCCGTATCGGATGTGATGCTGGAAAGGGAAGCGGATGGCCGCATTTTTGCCCTGCGGTATGGCGGGCGGATGATTCCCCGCGAGCCTTAAGGTCCAGGTACTTTTCTTGCTTTTTTAGAAAAATGTGGTATACTAGATTTCATCTTTACGCCGAAAGGCAGGTTTTATGCAATGAGTGAGAAACGATCTGTTTACATATTGGGGCATCGCAATCCGGATACCGATTCGATTTGTTCGGCCATTGCCTATGCCGATTTGAAGAACCGGGAGAATGACGGCAACCGCTATGTGGCCGCCCGGGCCGGACAGATCAGCCCGGAAACCGATTATGTGCTGCGCCGCTTTGGAATGCGCCAGCCGGTGTATCTGAATAATATCGGTACCCGTGTGCGCGATATGGAAATCCGGAAAGTTCCCGGTGTTTCCCGCACCTTATCGTTGAAAAAGGCATGGAACATGATGGCCGAACTTAGCGCCGTTACCCTTCCGATTATAACGGAAGAGAATATTCTCAGCGGGCTGATTACCATCAATGATATTGCCACCTCCTACATGGAGGAACAGGACAGCACTATTCTTTCCCGCGCCCGTACGCCGTACCGCAACATACTGGAGACGCTGGAAGCTAAAATGGTCGTGGGGGACCCCGATGCCGTTTTTGAAAAGGGAAACGTACTGATTGCGGCGGCCAACCCGGATGTGATGGAAAACTACATCAAGAAAGATGATCTGGTGATTATGGGAAACCGCTATGAATCCCAGCTCAGCGCGATTGAATCGGGGGCCGGCTGCATTATTGTCTGCCTGGGTGCCGAGGTTTCCCGGGTGATTTGCAAATTGGCCCAGGAAAATCACTGTGCCGTGATTGTCACGCCGCTGGATACCTATACCGTGGCGCGGCAGATTAACCAGAGCATGCCGGTGCAGGCGTTTATGCGGCAAAAGGATCTGATCACTTTTCATCCCGGGGATTATACGGATGATATCCGCGATACCATGCAGAAAACACGGATCCGCGATTTTCCGGTACTGGACAAAAGCGGCCACTATATCGGCATGATTTCCCGGCGGAATTTGCTGGGGATCCGGCGGCGGTCGGTCATTCTGGTTGACCACAACGAGCGGACCCAGGCGGTGGAGAATATTGAATCGGCCGAGATCCGGGAGATTATCGACCACCACCGCATCGGTACGCTGGAAACGATGGCCCCTGTTTTCTTCCGGAACGAGCCGGTGGGCTGTACAGCTACCATTATATATGAGATCTACCGCGAGAAGGGGTACGACATTCCGGTCCCTATTGCGGGGCTTTTGTGCAGTGCCATTTTGTCCGATACCCTGCTGTTCCGGTCGCCCACCTGTACGGCGCTGGACCGGATGGCCGCAGAAAATCTCAGCTCCATTGCGGGGATTGACTGCCAGAGCTTTGGTATCGAGATGTTTACAGCCGGCAGCAACCTGAAGGACAAAACACCGGAGGAGATTTTTTATCAGGATTATAAGAAATTCGAATTCGGGGATGTCTCTTTCGGTGTGGGGCAGATTAACAGTATGAGTGCAGACGAGCTTGCCGGTATCGAAAAACGGCTGCGCCCGTTTTTGGAGCGGTCCTGTAAGGAACACGGCCTGTCGATGATGTTCTTTATGCTGACCAATATTGTGGAGGAATCCACCCTGCTGATGAGCTACGGCGAGGCGGCCGATAATCTGGTGCAGGAGGCGTTCGGCTGTCTGCCGGAAAAGGGCAGTGCACTTTTGAAAGGTGTGGTTTCCCGCAAGAAGCAGCTAATCCCGGCCTTTATTGATGCGATCAACAAGGAAGCAGCCGTATAACGGGAAATTTCAGTTTTTTTCTTGCTATTTTGTTTTTCCCATGCTATAGTAGGAACAGGTGCAAAGGTTGCCGAATTCCAGTGCGAGAGGAGAGATGGCGATGTCGGTTATTTATTGGGAGGAGGCTCTCTGGTAAAATCGCATAATGGGCAGAGAAGTTTTTTCTGCCGTTTGGAAGAACCTTTTGTGATCCTGTGATTTTTTCTGTGAAGAAGAAGGCACACCCGCAGGGGTGTGCCTTTTGCGCTTATAATTGATGGCCGCAGAGTGGAGACCTGAGAAAGGTCCTGTCCTCTGCGGCCTTTTTCTGCCCATTGGCAAGGATGGAAAGCGAAAGAAAGCGAGGAAATATGGAACAGCCATTGAAAAAACAGAAGGTATGGATTACGGCCGTACACAAAGAACGATTTGAGATCCTTTTTGAAAATGGGCAAACGGGATTTGCCAAACTGAAAGCCGGTATCTATTATGGCCAGGGGAATGAGGAGTTTCCGACCGTTGGCGATTGGGTGGAAATCGAGGAAAATGTGTATGGAGACAGCCTGATTCTGCACACTTTTCCCCGTCACTCCTTTTTTTCACGGAGGGATCCCTATCCCGGTGCCAGGGAACAGGCCATAGCGGCTAATTTTGATTATGTTTTTCTTCTTCAGTCCATGAATCAGAACTTTAATGTCAAGCGGCTGGAGCGCTACGGCACACTGGCCTGGCAGTCCGGTGCCATTCCGGTGGTTATCCTGACAAAATCGGACCTGGTACCGGATGCAGTCCCTTATCTTCAGCAGGCAAGGGCGGCCGTTCCCGGTGCAGAGGTTCACATAATCAGCGTGAAAACCGGAGAGGGACTTCCGGCTGTACGGGACTATTTCCGAGGGGGAAAAACGGCGGTTCTGCTGGGCTCTTCCGGGGTGGGAAAGTCCAGTCTTGTCAATGCGCTGATGGGGAATGCCGCCATGAAGGTAAGCGGGATCCGGGAGGAAGATGGCCGGGGCCATCATACCACCACGCATCGTCAGCTGCTCGCTTTACCGGAGGGCGGATATATCATGGACACCCCCGGTATGCGCACACTGATCATGTGGGAAATTACCACGGGATTGGAGGATGAGTTTCCCGAAATTCGGGCGCTGGCGACGCAATGCCGGTTCCGCGATTGCCGCCATGAGGACGAGCCCGGCTGCGCCGTACAAAGGGCGATTCAAAACGGTGAACTGGATCCGCAGCGGCTGCGGGTTTACCGTCAGTTGCAGCAGGAGGGGAAAAATGTGCCCCAAAAACGGGAACAAAAGGGAAAGCGAAAAGAGGATATGCTGAGGAAAAAAGGGAAAAAGCAGAGAAAAACTGGAAAATAGAATAAAAAGTCGTGGTTATTTCTCATAGAAAGTGCCGGTCACTCTTATGAAAAACGGCAATAGGGAAGAGGAGGAAAGTATGATATAATCGTTTACAAATAAAATGGAAGACGGAACGATCCGCCGGAGAGGGGACACTATGAGTCAAACAAAGCTTGTTACCGATTTTACACAGGGAAGTATCCCAAAGAAGATGATTCGTTTTGCCGTGCCATTTATGATCTCCAATGCGCTGCAGGTTTTGTATGCGCTGGTGGACATGATTGTGGTCGGCCAGGTGGTCGGCAGCTATGGCTTATCGGCCGTATCGGTTGCCAGTCAGGTTTTTATGTTCATGACCATGATCTGTCTGGGTTTTTCCACAGGCGGGCAGGTGTATATCTCCCAGCTGATCGGGATTGGCGAGAATCGGAAGCTGAACCGGACTATTGGCACGCTGTTTACCATCACCATCCTCTTCGGAATTGTGATGAGCGTTCTGGGGCTTCTGTTCGGAGAACCGCTGCTCCGGCTGCTCAATACCCCGACGGAATCCTTTTCCCTGGCCTATGATTATCTGATCGTGTGCAGCATCGGTATCCTCTTTACATATGGGTACAATATGATTTCCGCCGTTCTGCGCGGCATGGGGGATTCCCGGCATCCGTTCCTGTTTATTGCAATTGCATCGGTCATCAACATGGTGCTGGATATTCTGTTTGTCGCCGGGTTCGGCTGGAAGACGATGGGGGCCGCATTGGCCACCATTTTGGGGCAGGGGGCCTCGTTTCTATTTGCGCTGTGGTTTTTGCATCGCCGGAAAGAGGCTTTTGGTTTCGACTTCAAATTATCCAGCTTTCGCATCGACGGACAGATCGCCAAAAAGCTGGCGTCTCTGGGTATTCCCTTTGCCATGCAGAGCGCAGCGATCAATATCTCTATGATGTATGTGAATGCACTGGTTAATTCCGTGGGCGTTCACGCTTCGGCGGTGTTTGGCGTGGGGTTGAAAGTGGATGATATCGCCAACAAGATCTCTCTGGGGGTCAGTTTTGCGGTTTCCTCCATGGTCGGCCAGAATAAAGCCGCAGGAAAATATGACCGGGTGAAGCGCATTGTCTGGACAAGCTGGAAAATCAGTGTCGTCTGGTATGCACTTTTTGCAGTTGTCCTGTTCTGCTTTCCCGAGCCGGTTTTCCGGATTTTTACCAGCGATCCCCCGGTGCTGGAGTTGGCGCCCACCTTTGTTTATGCCATTGTGTGGTCGTTCCCGGCCATGGCCATTATGAAAGGAACCGGCGGATTGATTCAGGGGCTGGGCAATGCGAGGCTGACCCTGGTTTTTGCCATGCTGGATGCCGTGGTTCTCCGCATTGGGCTCAGCTATCTGTTGGGCATTGCCTGGAACATGGGCTTGTTCGGCTTTATTCTGGGATATGGATTGGCCGCTTATGGAACTGCGATTCCGGGGGCCATTTACTTCTTCAGCGGCCGGTGGAAAACCTATCGTACCGTGGTGGCCTCGGATCCAGGGGAAGAAGCATAACCGCTTTTTTCTTCTGACGGATAGCCGGGAAAGAAAAGCAGGTTAAGGAAAGAGGGGGAAAGGAAAATGACGGAAAACCAACGGGAAAACATCAAAAAGCGGCAGGATGGCATTCTTCAAACTGTGATCGAACGGGCAAAACGTGACTTTTCGGAGGATATCGCCCTGATTGGAGGCACCGGTTCCTATTTTCGGGGTGCCTATGATGAATTCAGTGATCTGGATCTGCTGATTGTCTGCGATACAGAGCGCGGACATGCTATCGGCACCTGTTTTCTTCTCGATGGCATCGGGTATGATATTTACTGTACATCATGGGAGGATCTGGAGCAAATGGCGAGTTTCGCTCCCCATACCATGGTTTCTCACATCATCGATCCGCAGCTTTTCTATGTGAGAAGTCAAAAGGACCGTGAGCGCTTTCTCCGCCTGCAGGAGAAGGCTGAAAAGATTGCCGCCTCCGCACCGGATGCGGACAGCTTACGGCGCGCCCGGGTTCATGTGGAGAATGGCCGCCGGATTTTTGGGGACTTGTGCAGGGCCCAATCCCTGGGCAGGTGCCGGTACCAGGCCGGTCTGCTTCGGGCCGAAATGGCAGCAGCCGTTTTTCAGATGAATAATTCCTACCTGAAGGGGAGTTCCCGGAGGGAGGCGGAGGAAATTGCCGCCTTGCCCTGCAGGCCGGATTCCTTTTTAGTCCTGTACCAGGAACTTCCGGCCCGAAAAACCAGGGAAGCGATGGAGAAAACGGCCGGGCAGCTGCTTTCCTGTGTTCAGAATCTCTGGGAACAGACCGAGCAATCCATTGCGGGCGCCGGGGCTCAAAATCCGTCTATCCAGGGGGTTCTGGAGGAATTCCACAGCAATTATGTTAATAAAATAGCGAGGGCCCTGAAAGAAGAGGATGGAAATGCTGCTTTTGATGCTTTGATTGGGGCACAGAGCTTCTGCGATGAGATGAAAGAGCTCTTTGGTCTCCCGGATTTTGATCTGCTGGAGGATTTCTCCTTTGACAATCTTGGGAGTCTTCCGCAAAAAATGGAGAGAGTGGAGAAAACGTATCAAAAATGCTATGAAGCAACGGGAATCTCCATTAAGCAATATCAAACGCTGGCGGATTTCCGGCGGGATTATCTGGAAAAAGAATGAGGGAAAAGGCGGCAGGAAGAGGAGCGCAAATTTTTGCCGCCTTTTAAAAAATAATCGTTGACAAAGAAAAAGAGTCGTGCTATAATTTTAAACGTTGTGAGCGATCACAGAAAAGCGAATATGCGAGAGTGGCGGAATTGGCAGACGCGCTAGATTCAGGTTCTAGTGAGCATTACGCTCATAGGGGTTCAAGTCCCCTCCCTCGCACCAAAGAATAACCGTCGTTTCGATGTAAGGAAATGACGGTTATTTTATACTCAAAAAAGAGGGTGGATGGATATGTTTGAGTTAACGAATGAACAGAGAAGATGCTTTGCTCTTGTACCGGTTAGCGATCAGTGGGAATGTATCGAAGCAAAACGGTGCTGTCAAGAGTTATGCGCAAATTAGTTTGCAGACTCCAGCTGAAAGAGGTCAGCCGGCCATAGAGACGTCTTCCAGAGTTGCCTCTAAGTGCTTCATATTCATGTACTTCTTGTTGCCCCACTGGGTACCGGCCACATGGCGCAGGCGGGCACAGACCAACATGAGGGCAGAATTGCCGTCCGGGAAGGTTCCCACCACACGGGTCCTGCGGCGGATCTCCCGGTTCAGCCGTTCAAGTACATTATTGGTGCGGATCCGAGTCCAGTGCTCATAGGGAAAATCACAGTAAGTCAGCGTGTCCTCAACACTGTCCTCCACTTTTTTGGCAGCCTCTTTCAGTTTCATTTCCTTCAGCTGGGCCACCGCAGCTTTGGCCTTTTCACGAGCGGCCTTCTTGCTTTCCTGAGCGTGGATCGCCTTGAGCATCTTAGCCACTAATTTTACTTTTGAACGAGGAACAACGGAAAACACATTGCGGTAAAAATGAACCGTGCAGCGCTGGTATTTGGCGTCGGGAAACACTTCACCCACGGCTTCCTGCGTTCCCAGGCACTTGTCTCCAACAATGAGTTTCATGCCGTCCAGTCCACGGCCTTTGAGCCACTGGAAGAAATTCACCCAGCTGGCCTTGTCTTCTTTCATGCCCTCGGCAGCACCCAGAACCTCTCGATATCCGTCCTCATTTACCGCAATTGCCACCAGAATTGCGACATTTTCGTACTCTCCGCCCCAGTTTCGCCGCAGGTAGATGCGTCCACATAGACGTATGGATATTTGTCGCCCTGCAAAGGGCGGTTCGCCAATCCTCAATGTGCACATAGGCTTTCTTGTTCAGTTCACTGATGGTGGCTGGAGATACCTTGCTGCCCCACAAGGCCTCGGTAATATCCTCCACACGGCGCACAGAGACGCCGGCGAGGTACATTTCGATGATGGCAATCTCCACATTGATGCGGAGGAAACGGAGCGCCGTCGTCAGAGAATCCTGGCAAAGCAGAAAAAATTGTTTGGCTGAATGAAAAGATGCAAAGAAAAACGCAGTTCCCTTCCCGATAAATCGGGGAGAGGCAACTGCGTTTTTTTCATGAATGGAGAGATTGTGCAGGGAAAAGTGGATTCCGTTTTTTCTCCGCAGACAACAGGCGGCATACGAAGGTCACTCCATAGGATTTTGTGCCGTTTTTTCCTCCTCTGCCGGGGAGAGGGGGAGCTCCATATACCGGCGGTAGGTTTGAAAACCGGCATTTTCATAGAATTTCAGGGCGCCCTCGTTAAATTCCCACATATCCAGCTCCATGCGGGGAAATCCCTTTCTCACCGCGTCTTTTTTCATAAAAGCGACCAGTGCAGTGGCAATCCCCTTGCGCCGGTGTTTTTCATCAACGCCGAATTCCACCACCTCATAATAGCGCCGTTCCAGACTGTAGGGCGACAGGGGTTTTGTTCTGTACTCCACTATGGCAAAGCCGCAGATATTGTCTTCCACCAGGGCCACAATCACATCGGATTGATCGGACGAAAACCGCTCGTACAGAAGGTTCTGTATCTCCTCACAAAAACCGGGGCGAAAAATATCCGGCCGCCCCTGACAGTGAACCCTATTCACCTGCCGGCGGATCTGATTGACGGCGGGAAGATCCTCATATTCAGCAAAACGCACGGGAATATCCATGGGAATCGACTCCTTTCCAAAGTAAAGATTAGAAATTTTCTGTGCCCGCAGGAGTTATGGGTGCGGGTATTTGGATTGCTGGAACACGATCATGGGTGCAAACGATCCCCTCGAAAAGCATGTTCTTTCCAGAGATATGGATCTGTGCGAAGAAAGTGGTGAGTGGAAACCAGTGATTATTCGGATCAGAAAGCGGCGTATTGCCCCAAAATGGTTCTGTGAGCAAATGGACTATTTCGAAAAAGACAGGGGAAAGTAAATAGCTGATTGACACATCAGAATAGAGAATCCCCATGGAACTGATACAATTCCATGGGGATTCTTTGGTGCCGGTGACCGGGTTCGAACCGGTACGATGTCGCCATCGAGGGATTTTAAGTCCCTTGCGTCTGCCAATTCCGCCACACCGGCTTATTCAGTGGCAAGACAGAGTATACCATAAAAAGGGAAGAAAATCAATGACTCGACGGGGAGGAAATTTGTTTTCCTCTTATTTCTCCGGCAAATTTCCCAATTCGCGGATACAGGCGGCACATACCTGCTTTCCATGGAAAGAAACCAGATGGTCCATGCTCTGGCAAAACATGCAGCAGGGTTCGTACTTCTTCAAAACAATGTTTTCTCCATCCATAAAGATTTCCAGGGAATCCCGCTCTTTAATGTGAAGGTGATTGCGCAGCTCTTTGGGCAGAACAATGCGTCCCAGCGGATCAATCGGGCGGACAATACCGGTTGCTTTCATAATTTTTCTCTTCCTTTATCCTACTTTATTTAGTAAAGTTGTTCTTCACAGGATACCCGTTTTGTCGAAAAAAGTCAATATTGGGGGAAGGAATGTCACACGAATGGAATGAGAAAAAAACACATATAGGTAAAGGGGGGAGGGAGAAAAATGATGAACCGGATATGGCCCCTTCTGATTTTGGCAGCGGTCCTCTGTGCGGGGATAACCGGCCGGATCGAAGAAGTGGGGAGTGGAATGATGAACGGCGCCGCCCAGGCGGTAACCCTCAGCCTGCAGCTGCTGGGAGGAATGGCACTGTGGAGCGGACTGCTGGAAGTGGCACGGCAAAGCGGGCTGACCCGAAAGCTCGCGCAGGGGGTACGCCCCATCCTCTCCCGCTTTCTGACGGGAATTGGGGAAAAGGGGATGCAGGCAGTTTCGATGAATTTGATTGCGAATCTGTTGGGGATGGGCAATGCGGCTACCCCCTTTGGCCTGCAGGCGATGCAAAGGATGCGCAGCAGCCCGAAAGAGGGGGAGAATACACGGCTGTGCCGGTCAAGGGCACGGTTTGTTGTTTTGAACACGGCCTCTGTGCAGATCATCCCCACCACTGTTCTTTTTCTCCGCCAGGCGGCGGGATCGAAAAATCCGGCCGGCATTCTGCCGGGGGTATGGGTGACCACCCTCTTTTCCCTGTGCACAGCCTGCCTGGCCCTTTGGTTGATACAGAAAGGAAGAAAGGGATAATGGAGCAAATCGGTTCATGGGTGATGCCGGGGTTTATGGCGTTGATCCTTCTGGGGGCGATCATCAAAGGGATACCGGTGTTCGATGCCTTTCTGGAGGGAGCCCGTGAGGGAATGCAGACGTGTGTGCGAATTCTTCCCACCCTCATCGGGCTGCTGACGGCTGTGGAAATGTGTCGGGTATCGGGGCTGTTCGATCTGGGGACCGCGATGCTGGCCCCGTTTCTCCAGTCACTGGGAATTCCGCGGGAAGTAATTCCTCTTTTTCTTCTGCGGCCTTTCTCCGGAGGGGGCAGTACCGCCCTTACCTCCTCCATTTTACAGCAAAGCGGGCCGGATTCCCCTGCGGGTTGGATTGCCAGCGTGATGATGGGATCCAGTGAGACGACCTTCTATGCCTTATCGGTTTATTATGGGGCCATTGGGGAAAAACCGGACCGCGGGGTCCTTCCCGCAGCGCTTTTGGGAGATGCGGCGGTATTTGTGGGGGCATGTCTTTGTTTTTCCTGGTGGGGAAACGGATAAAAGCCGTGGAAAAATGCATCTTCCACGGCTTTTATAAGATTTCAGGCAATTCAAGGATTGCCGGCCCATTATTTGGCTTCCCTGCGGCGGAACTGGACAAAGTTGATGGCCATAAAACCGGCGGCAAGGGTGAAGACAACTGCCGTCCAGACAAAGGGGAGGCGGCTGCCCAGCATGTAGATAAATCCGGCAAACAGGGCTCCGCCCATCATCCCCAGGTTGCGGGTGGAGTTGAACATACCGGCGAGGATTCCATAGCTGTTTTCTCTGGCGCCGCAGCGGGTTGCCAGAGACTGCAGCACCGGCAGATACATGGCATTGATGCAATAGTACAGAATGGAGCAGCCCAAAAAGCCATTCAGATTGCCCACCATGGCGACCGACAGGGCAAAAACACCGCACAGCGCCAAAATACCGACGGCACTCAGCCGGATGTTGGTATGATGGGAGAGCCACACCGTTACCGTGACGTTCATCAGCAGCCCGATTAACCCCACGCTCGCTTTAATCACACCGTTATACGTGGTGGGAAAATCCAATTCCGCCTTGATATAATAATTGAACGCCTGATCAAAGGCATAAGTACCAAAGCTGGCCAAAAAGGTTACCGCAAGAAAGACCGCGACGGGCCCATTCAAAAATTTGCCGGAACCGGACAACAGTCGTATCGGATTGTTTTGCCGCAGAATTTGCAACGGCTGGTAGGGTGTTTGCCGGTCCGTATCGGCTTGATAGCTCTCCGGAAGAAAGAGAAGAATCCCCAGTCCCAGCAGAACCATGAGAATGATCTGAACAAGGAAAGCGAGAGAAATCGAGAGATCCCCCAGCACCCCACCGAGCAAATATCCGGTGGCACAGGAAACGGTGATGGTGGCTGCCAGATAGGACATATATTTGGCGCGGTTATCCGGTGTGGTGATATCACTGACATAGGCCATGCTGCACACCTGATTGGCGCAGGCAAAGAAACCGGCCAGGAACCGGGCCGGAACCAGCGCCCATATGGTTGTAGAGAGAGAAAACAGCAGCTGGCCCAGAGCATATCCCAGCGACATCACGCACAGGCACCGGGCGCGGCCGTGGGTGTCGGCCGTTTTTCCCCAAAAGGGGGCAAACAGAAAGGAGGCTAGTGCCATGCTGGCAAAGGAAACACCGAACATGTAGTCCGGCATGTGCAGGGAGGTGAATAGCTTGGGGGTAAAGGGATGGGCGATATTCGTGACAATTTCCAGCGGGATGACCCACATAAGCAGGCGGAGAAAGGCCTGATTGGTGGAATAATCGGCGGCATTCTTTTTGGTTTTCAAGGGTATGTGTCTCCTTTATGGTAGGTTGTAAGAGCCCTTACGGGTCATCTGCTGCTGGAGCAGCTGCTGCAGGCAATCCGCAGCGCCGTCCTCTTCGCAAGAGAAATCGGTGACGAGATGAGCGGTGCGCTTGGCCTCGGGGGTGCCGTTTTTCATCGCGGCCGAGAGCCCGGCGATCTGCAGCAGTTCGATATCGTTTCCGTTATCTCCCATCGAGAACACCTGGGACAAAGGGATGCTCAGTACCTCGCACAGATGGCGCAGGCCATCACCCTTGTGGCAGCCCAGACGGTTGATTTCCATATTGTCGTCCACCGAGGAAACCGGAGTGACATCCCCGGCGGCACGCATCCGATCCCATAATTCCGTCCGCTGGGAAAAGGGGAGGAAGGGCAGATTAATCTTTTCCACCGCTTTTTTCTCTTTCTTCAGGAAAGCGGGCAGGTCCTTTTCAATCCGATAGGATTTGGTTACAAACAGCCGCTTGCTTTCCGGGATACCATAATAAGCCGGCCCTTTTTCAAACGTAGCCGCGTCAATCCAGGCCTGCCCCTGAATATAGCACTCCACCCACAGATCCCGGGCAATAAAGAAACGCACTAGTTCAGCGGCCCGGTCCGGGGGAATGGGGTTGTTGTACAGGCAGCGGCCGCTCAGAAGATCATAGACCCCCGCGCCATTTGAAGTGATCGCATAACGCAGAAAGGGCAATTCGGTCAGGCAGGGCGGCAGAAACGTGAACATACGGCCAGTGGCCGGAACTGGGAGAATCCCTAGCCCGGCGGCCTGCTCCAGCATGGCGCGCGCCTTTTCTGACAAAACGGAGTGCCGCTGCAGAAGGGTACCGTCCAAATCAAAGGCAATCATGCGGCAGAAAAAGGATGATGGAAAAACCATAAGAAATTTTCCTCCAAGAAAAAATGCAGGATTATTATAGCACACCGGATCTCTTTTTGACAGAGGAAAGAGAAAACTCCCGTATTTATAAAAATGTTCTCCAATCAAAAGACCGCAGACACCTTTGGGGGTGCCTGCGGTCTTTTGATCAGAATCGATATCCGGATAAGGGGAAGAACAGACGATCAGCCCATCACGACCGCAACGTCATGATGACCCTTTCCGCAATCCGGAATCACATTTCCTTCGACGGCCCTTCCATCCACAACCACCGAGGCGACGCCCTTCTGCACGCCGTTGGGATTTTCCACACGGATGGTGTATTCACCGCCGCGCCATTTGCGGTCAACGGTGAATCCGGCATTGTCCGACGGGATGCAGGGATCAATCATCAGCCCATCGTACTGGGGCTTTACGCCCAACAGGTGCTGAGAGACGTTAAAGAATGTCCAGGCAGCCGTACCGGTCAGCCAGCTGTTTTTCGCTTCGCCCGGTTTGGCGGATTCCTTACCGGCGATCATCTGGGGATATACATACGGCTCTGTGCGGTGGATTTCACTGATATCCTCGAGATAGGCCGGGCAGGTCTTGCGGTAAACCTCAAAAGCCTTGTCGCCGCGGCCGATGACGGTTTCGGCAATGGAAATCCAGGGATTGTTGTGGCAGAAAATACCGCCGGTCTCCTTGTAACCGCAGGGGTAGGAGGAGATCTCGCCCAGATTCAGGTAATATTGCTTGTAAGCCGGCCAGTTCAGGACCGTGCCGTATTCGCAGTCGAGCAGCTCGTGGACGGAATCCAGGGCTTTTTCAGCCAGCCCTTCTTCCACGCCGATTCCCGCCATTACGCAGAAACCGTTGCTCTCGATAAAGATCTTTCCTTCCTCGCACTCGTGAGAACCGATCTTCTTACCGAACGCATCGTAGGCGCGCACAAACCAGGCGCCATCCCAACCGGCATCCAGCGTGGCCTTATACATTTCTTCGATTTCACGCTGTGCATAATCCGCTTCTTCGATCAATCCGGTACGGCGGCACAGCTCTTCATATTCGCGGCCGATCATGACAAACATACCCGCGATAAACACCGATTCGGCCACACCACTCTCAAAGTTCGAACAGGTCTGGAATGACTCACCGGGGGTATCCGAGAAGCAATTCAGATTCAGGCAGTCATTCCAGTCGGCCCGGCCGATCAGCGGCAGACCGTGGGGACCCTTGTGATTAACAACGTGGTCGAACGAGCGCTTCAGGTGAACCATCATCGTCTGTGCTTTGCTGGCATCGCAGTCAAAGGGAACCATTTCGTTCAGAATCGTCCAGTCACCGGTTTCCTTGATATAGGCAGCCACCCCGAAAATCAGCCACAGGGGGTCATCGTTAAAGCCGCTGCCCACATCCATGTTGCCTTTTTTGGTCAGGGGCTGATACTGATGGTAGCAGCTGCCGTCCTCGAACTGGGTGGCGGCGATATCCATAATCCGCTCGCGGGCGCGGGAGGGGATCAGATGCACAAAGCCCAACAGATCCTGGGTGGAATCCCGGAAGCCCATGCCGCGGCCAATACCGGATTCGAAATAAGAGGCAGAACGGGACATATTAAAGGTAACCATGCACTGGTACTGGTTCCAGATGTTTACCATCCGGTCCAGCTTTTCGTCGCTGCTCTGCACATGGTAGTTCGACAGCAGATCATCCCAGTAATCGTGCAGCTCCTGCAGGGCGGAATCGACCTGTTCATCCGTCTGGAAATGGGACAGCAGTTCATTGGCCGGGGCCTTATTGATAACCCCCAGGCTTTCCCATTTCTGATCCTTCGGATTTTCACAGTACCCGATCACAAAAATGTAGCTCTTTTCCTCGCCGGGCTGCAGGGTGCAGGAAAGGCTGTGGGACCCAATCGGTGCCCAGCCATGGGCAATGCTGTTGCGGCTCTTTCCCTCGAAAACGGCGTCCGGATGATCAAAACCGTTATAAAGGCCCATAAAGGTCTCACGGTCCGTATCAAAGCCGTCTACCTCTGCATTCACGGAAAAAACAGCATAGTGATTCCGACGTTCCCGGTATTCGGTTTTGTGGTAAATGGTGCTTCCGATCACTTCCACTTCGCCGATATTATAATTGCGCTGGAAATTGGTCATATCGTCAAAAGCGTTCCACAGGCAGAACTCGATGAAAGAGAAAAGCTGAATCGTCTTTTCCGAGGTTCCCTCGTTTTTCAGCGTAACCCGGTGGACCTCACAGGTGTGGTGCAGGGGGACGAAGGAGGTCTGTTTTACAGACAGATTGTCTTTTTTCGAGGAAATCACCGAGTACCCCATACCATGACGGCATTCATACGAATCCAGCTTTGCCTTTACCGGAAGCCAGCCGGGGGTCCAAACGCTGTCGCCGTCTTTCACATAGAAATACCGTCCGCCCGCATCCGTGGGCACATTGTTGTAACGGTAACGTGTTAAGCGAAGCATACGGGCGTCTTTATAAAAACAGTATCCACCCGATGTATTGGAGAACAGGCCAAAGAAATCTTCGCTTCCCAGATAGTTAATCCAGGGGTAAGGGGTGTCCGGGCGGGTAATCACATACTCCCGGGCAGCATCATCAAAATGACCAAAACGCATGGAAATTTCCTCCCAGTACTAGAGATTAAGGACAAGCAATCTTGTGAAAGTTGTCCATACTTATCATACAGCAAATATGGAACTTTTTCAACTGGAAACCGAGGATTCCCAAAAAAATGGTGAAAGATTCCTTGGAAAATATTCCTTGGAAAATATAGCGATGTAAGTATTTTGAATGATTTTTTTATGAAACTATCGACTTTTTCAGGAAGTATGCTATAATTAGAAAAAGTCTGTTTTGAAAAGCAGGCATTTGAAAGGCAGAGAGACCATGCTGGAAAAAATTGATTTATCGAAAAAGATGGATAAAAAGAAGGAAAAACAGGTCTACGAGCGGGAAAGTGCACGGCTGGCCGTGCTGCAGCGGGCCTGTAAAGCGGCCGGCATCCCGGTTATGATTGTTTTCGAGGGTCTGGGTGCTTCGGGGAAGGGGACCCAGATTAACCGGTTGATTCAGGCGTTGGATCCGCGTGGCTTTGTGGTACATGCGGTCAATAAAGAGAGCGAAGAAGAGGCCATGCACCCGTTTTTGTGGCGCTTCTGGACGAAAATTCCGCCCAATGGGCAGATTGCCGTTTTCGACCGCAGCTGGTATCGTACGGTATTGACAGATCGCTTTGAAAAGCGCACGCCGGAAAAGGCATTGCCGCAGGCCTTCGAGGATATCCGCAGCTTTGAGGAGCAGCTGACCAGCGGTGGCTATGTGATTATTAAGCTGTTTTTGTATATCAGCCGGGAAGAGCAGAAAAAGCGCTTCCAAAAGTTGTTGAAAAATGAGGAGACGGCCTGGCGTGTTTCCCCCCAGGATTTGCAGCGGAATAAGCGATACAAGGAATACCTCGCCATGAACGAGGAGATGCTGCAGAAAACGGATACGGACTACGCTCCCTGGACGATCGTGGAAGCCGAACACCGGGATTATGCGGCGGCAAAGATCATTAGCATAGTAGCGGACCGCCTGCAATACGAGCTGGACCGCCGCCAGCAAAAGGCTGCTGTGGAAAAAGAGAAGCCGGCCGATACCGAGCAGTTCCGCTCCGGGGCGCTCTCTGGGGTGGATTTATCGAAAAAGCTGACCCGCGAGGAGTACAAAAAACGGCTGGAAGCCCTGCAGAATCGGTTGAGTTTTCTGCATAATGAGCTGTACCGGCTGCGTATCCCGGTGGTACTGGGATTTGAAGGATGGGATGCCGGTGGGAAGGGTGGCGCCATTAAACGGCTGACCAGCCACCTGGATCCCCGGGGATATCTGGTGCATCCCACCGCTTCTCCCAATGCGACCGAGAGGCAGTACCACTATTTGTGGCGCTTCTGGAAGGATATGCCCAAGGACGGCCATATCACGATTTTTGACCGTACCTGGTACGGCCGCGTGATGGTGGAACGGATCGAGGGATTCTGCACAGAAGAGGAATGGCGCCGCGCTTATCGCGAGATCAATGAGATGGAGCATCATCTGACCAATTCGGGGGCGGTTGTCCTCAAGTTCTGGATGCAGATTGATAAGGATGAGCAGGAGCGCCGCTTTACCGAGCGCATGAACACACCGGAAAAGCAGTGGAAGATTACAGACGAGGACTGGCGCAACCGGGAAAAGTGGGATCAGTATGAGGTAGCGGTGAATGAGATGCTGCTTCGCACGTCGACGACCTATGCTCCGTGGATTATTGTCGAAGGAAATGACAAGTATTACGCACGCGTAAAGGTTTTGGAAACGGTGGTCCACGCAATTGAAAAGAAAATCGAGGAAAAGCGGCAGGAATCCTGATGAATCAAATGGTATAATTTCCTTCTCTTCTTTCGATAAAAAGCCACCCGAATCCTTTTAAAAGGATTCGGGTGGCTTTTTGTGAAATTCCCTCAGGAAAAAATGGTCTCGGCATATCGCACGGTTTCCATGGCATCTTTGGCATAGTGATCCGCGTGAATCATGGCCGCATATTCTGCATTCAAAACCGCGCCGCCCACCACAATTTTGCACCAGGGGGCCTGTTCATGCAGCAGTTCAATGGTGCGGGCCATATTCTCCACCGTTGTGGTCATCAGGGCACTGAGACCGCAGAGCTGAACATGGTTCTGCACCACCGCATCCACAACCGTTTGGGGAGGGACGTCCTTTCCCAGGTCCAATACATGAAAACTGTAATTCTGCAGCAGGACCTTTACAATATTCTTTCCGATATCGTGAATATCTCCCTGGACCGTAGCCAGCACAATGGTTCCTTTTTCCACCTGCGCCGTATCGCCGGAAGCCTGCATGGCATTTTTCAGGGCCTCAAAAGCAGCCTTGGCGGCCTCGGCACTCATCAGCAACTGGGGCAGATAGAGCTTTCCGGTCTCATAATCCTTTCCCACCGTGTCCAAAGCCGGAACCAGTTCCTCACGAATCACATCCAGTGCGGGCTTTTCCTTTACATCAGCAGCCGCTGCCGCATAGGCGCTCTCCTTCAAACCGCGGATAATGGATTGGGCAAGGGAGATCTCTTTCCCCGGAGCATTGGCCGGCGCCGGGGCCGCAGTGGGAACCGCCGAGTAGTGGGCGATGTACCGGCTGCAGTTTTCATCCAGCCCGGTTAATGCCAGATAAGAGCGATAGGCATTCATCATTCCGGCGGAGTTCGGGTTCATAATGGCTGCGGACAGCCCATTCTGCAGGGCCATTGTGAAAAACATGGAATTGATAATTTCCCGCTGCGGAAGACCGAAGGACACGTTGGAAACGCCCAGAGAGGTATAAATGCCCTGTTTGTGCAGCCGGGAAATGGTCTCCAATGTGACATTGGCCGCCTCTTTTCCCGTGCTGATGGTCATGGTCAGGGCGTCTACCACCAGGTTTTTCCGGGGAATGCCGTAGGAATCCGCCGTTTTCAGAATTTTTTCTGCAATGCGCAGGCGCCCTTCTGCGGTTTCCGGAATGCCCTCTTCATCTAAGGTAAGGGCAATCACAACGCCGCCGTACTTTTTGACCAGGGGGAAGATGGCGTGCATAACCTCTTCCTTGCCATTTACCGAGTTCACCAGTGCTACCCCGTTATACCGGCGCAAAGCGGCCTCCATGACCTCGGGACTGGAAGTATCAATCTGCAGGGGCAGATCCGTCACGCTTTGCAGCTGATCGATCACCTCGCACATCGTGGCTTTTTCATCAATTTCGGGCAACCCCACATTGACATCCAGAATGTCCGCACCGTTTTCCTGCTGGGTGACCGCCTCGCGCAAAAGATAGTCGATATCGTGATCGCGCAGCGCCTGTTTCAGCTTCTTTTTTCCGGTGGGGTTAATTCGCTCACCGATCAGCAGGGGAACTGCACCAAAAGAGACCGTTTTGGCATACGAGGAAACAATGGTTTCATTGTTTTGGGGCAGCGGGGAGAGGGGGAGGGAGGAGCAAACACGAACCATTTCACGAATATGGGCCGGTGTGGTACCGCAGCAGCCGCCCACAACCCAGGCGCCTTCCCGGATCAAATCCGCCATACAGGCGGCAAAGCGCGGTGGAAATACGTCATACACCGTTTTTCCACCCATCCGTCTGGGAAGGCCGGCATTGGGGTTGACGAAAAGGGGCAGGTCCGTGTGGGCGCGCAGGGTGGGGAGCAGTTTGACCATCTGTTCCGGGCCGAGGCCGCAATTGATGCCGATGGCATCCACACCCAATTGGGTCAGCAGGGCAGCGGCGGCGGCGATGTCACCGCCGGTCAGCAGTTTCCCTTTTTCGTCGAAAATCATGCTGGCGAAAACAGGAAGGGTGCTGTTTTCCTTGCAGCCGATAACGGCTGCTTTCATCTCCAGTGTATCGCTCATGGTTTCGATCAGGATGAGATCCGCCCCGCTCTCCTGACCGATCCGGGCCGCTTCTCCAAAAGCAGCGGCCGCTTCATCAAACGGCAGCTCTCCCATGGGTTTCAGCAGTTTCCCGGTGGGGCCGATGTCCATGGCAACAAGGGCCGGGCGGCCACAGTCGGAGGCGGCTTTTTTGGCAATGGATATGGCAGCACGGATCACTTCTTCGGTATCCGCCATACCGTGCAGCTTAATCCGATTGGCGCCAAATGTATTCGCTTCCAGAATATCGCACCCGGCTTTAAGATAGTCCGAGTGAATTTGATAAAGGACCTCCGGACGAGAGAGATTCCACAGTTCCGGGATATCCCCAGCGCCCAGTCCGTTTTCCTGAAGCAGGGTTCCCATTGCCCCGTCAATAAACAGGGGCACTTTCCCCAATTTTTCCCACAAAGGATGGGCCGATGTCTGAATCATGAAAAATCATACCTTTCTGAAAGGGCAAGTAGTATTGGAACAAGCTGCGCATTTGTGAATATGGCAGCTTTCCTGGTTGGAGGTAAGGCCGATGACAGCGGAAACGGATTTCATGGGGAGCATCAGGCAGCTTTCCGTAACCGTCAATCCGATTTTCTTCTCAGCCTGCAGGGTGCGGAGCAGCTGGCTTTGGTATTCGATGGAAAAATCCCCATACCCGGGGCTGTACCGGGGGCGCAGATACAGGTCATTTTTTCGGGCCTCCTGCAGAAGGGATTCTTCACAGCGGTCACACCAACTCTCGATCGCTTCAGCGGCACAGGCCTGCAAAATCACGGCCATGGACATATCGGTAATCTCACTGCGGCGAATCCACTGATCCACCCCGATTCCCAGCGTAGCAGCAAAAAGAAAAACCTCCCGGCAGTGATGTAGATGACGGGTTAAGTCGTGGCTGATATACCGCTGTTCTCCGATGAAAAGGACGCCGTCTTTCTCAAAGGAGAGGGGCAGTCGCAGAGAGGTCCACCGCGGTGCTGCGATCTGATCGAGCTTTTCACAGGCCTCTTCAATTTTCCGGGCGAGAGCGGAGTCGTGGGGAAGAGAAGCGGCCCCCAGGTACCGCCAAACCTCTTCTCTTCGAATTTTCAGCTTATCCATACCTTTATCCCAGGATGCTCGACAGATTTTCTTTGATCTTCCGGGCGATTTCCGGTTTATTCATGGTGTATAGATGAATGTGGTTCACACCATTTGCGAGCAGATCAATGATCTGCTCGGTTGCATACGCAATTCCGGCCTGCTTCATCGAGGCAGGATCATCGCCAAAACGCTCGGCCAAACGACGGAAACGGGTGGGAAGAGTAGTACCAGACAGCTTACAGGAGCGATCAATCTGCTTATAATTGGTGACGGGCATCACACCCGCGATAATCGGAACATGGATCCCCTTCGCGAGGGTACGGTATAGGAAATTATAGAGGACATTGTTGTCAAAAAACATCTGGGTGGTCAGAAAATCGCAGCCACAGGCAACTTTTTCCTTCAAATAGTCGATATCGGTCTCCCGGCTGGCGCACTCCACATGGCCGTCCGGGTAACAGGCAGCGCCAATGCAGAAGTCGATTCCACTTTTGCGGATTTCAGTGATCAATTCACTGGCATAGTGATAGTGATTCCCGGCCGGAAACTGGCCGTCCTTGGGAAGATCCCCGCGCAAAGCGAGGATATTGTGGATCCCCCGTTGCTGCAAATCCTGCAGCTCTCCGGAAATTTCCTCCTGTGTGCTGGAGACACAGGTTAAATGTGCCAGGGTGGGAATTCCGTATTTTTCCTGAATCTGCGCGGCGATCTGATTGGTGTGCCCCTTTGTACTGCCGCCGGCCCCACAGGTCACACTAATGAAATCAGGGTGAATCGGGGCAATCTCATCAATGACATGATCAATCTGATGAATATCCATCCCAATTTTGGGAGGAAAGATTTCGCAAGAAAAGGTAACTTTCTTGCTGGCAAAAAGTTCATTAATTTTCATTTGATAAGCCTCACTCTGTTATTTTAAAATCATACTATATAACTATGTATTATATATATTATAGCAGACTCAGTCTCATCTCGCAAGCATAAGCACGCAGCTGGTCAGGGAGGGAATTATGCAGGAAAGAAAGCACTCCATTTCTGATACTTTTCTTTTCTTTCTCTTTTTAGGGGCTCTCGCCCTGTTTTGTTATCAGAGCCTCCAATCCATGCAGAGCTTGTCCAGCCAGGCGGATTCTCTCGCCGAAAATCCCAAAGTGATTCTGATTGATCCGGGACATGGCGGGGAGGACGGCGGGACGCAGGCATCCGATGGTACCATGGAAAAGGATATCAATCTGCAAATCGCCCTGTATTTGCGGCGCTATTTGCAAGCCGCCGGGTTTCGCGTGGTGATGACCAGAGAGGCGGATGTGGATTTGGGGGATGACTCGCTAAAGACTCTGCGCGAAAGGAAAGCAGATGATATCTATCGCCGCTTTGCAATGATTGAAGAAAATGCGCCGTGCCTTTTCATCAGTATCCACCAAAACCACTTTTCAGACAGCCGCTATGGGGGCGCCCAGGTTTTTTATTCTCCCAATCATGCGGACAGTGAAGCCCTGGCGCAGTGCATTCAAAAAGCTTTTATCGAGCATCTGCAGCCTGAAAATACACGCCAGTGCAAAGAAGCCGATTCCTCCATTTACCTGTTGACCCATGCGGAAGTACCGGCCGTTCTGGTGGAATGCGGGTTTCTCTCGAACGAAGAGGATTTATCCAACTTGAAAAATCCGGTGTATCAGCAAAAAGCGGCCGCCTGTATTATGAGCGGGCTGGTCGATTTTCTTCGGGAAAACGGCGTTGTAATCCCCTCTGTATCGTGGTATGATGAAACTATCATGCAGACAGGAGAGACAGAAGAACTATGGCAGGAAAGAATAAAACCATGTATGTATGTTCCCAGTGCGGGTTTTCCACAGCAAAATGGTACGGGAAATGCCCCGGATGCGGCGAGTGGAACACTCTGGAAGAAGAATTGGCTTCTTCTGCGGCCCCTGTTTCTGCCGGAAAGCCATCTTCTCACCGGATGAATCGGGTCATGCCGATTTCCCAGATCAGCACATCGGAAGAAGAGCGGTACAAAACCGGTTTTTCGGAACTGGACCGTGTACTCGGCGGGGGAATTGTGAAAGGATCCCTCAATCTTCTCAGCGGAGATCCCGGTATTGGAAAATCCACGCTGCTGCTGCAGATCTGCCAGAGTCTCGGAAAAGAGAGAAAAGTTTTATATGTATCCGGCGAGGAATCCGCCCGGCAGATTAAGCTTCGGGCACTGCGGTTGGGAGTGGACAGCGAAAACCTTTTGATCCTGACGGAGACCGATGTACAGATCGTGACCGAGCAAATCCATACGGAAAAGCCGGATCTGGTCATTATTGACTCGATTCAGACGATGAATCTCACCGAGCTGAATTCTTCACCGGGAAGTGTCACACAGGTACGCGAATGCACAAATTTCCTGCTGCGCTGCTGCAAAACGCTGGATATTCCCGTTTTTTTGGTCGGTCATGTCAATAAGGACGGCGCAGTGGCGGGGCCCAAGGTTTTGGAGCATATTGTGGATGCGGTGCTGTACTTTGAGGGCGACCGCCAAATGTCCTTCCGGATCCTGCGGGCTGTCAAAAACCGGTATGGCTCCACCAATGAAATCGGCGTGTTTGATATGAATGAGGATGGACTTCACCAGGTGGAAAACCCGTCGGAAGCAATGCTGGCCGGCCGGCCCCTTCATGTTTCCGGTACCTGTGTGACCTGTGTGATCGAAGGGTCCCGTCCGATTCTGGCAGAGATTCAGGGCCTGGCCACGACAACAGGTTTTGGAAATCCGCGCAGAATGTCCACGGGCTTTGACTATAACCGGATGAATCTTCTGCTTGCGGTTCTGGAAAAGCGCGGCGGTTACTATTTTTCCAATCTGGACGCCTATTTGAATGTGATTGGTGGGCTGCGCCTGGACGAGCCTTCTTCCGATCTGGCGGTGGCCCTGGCGTTAGTATCCAGCCTGAAGGATACACCCATTCGGGAGGATACGATTGTCTTTGGAGAGATCGGACTGGCCGGGGAATTGCGGGCGGTTTCGCAGGCACAGGCTCGGATTATGGAGGCTGCCCGCCTCGGCTTTACCCGCTGTATTCTGCCCCAGCACAATTTAAAAGGGCTGCGCTCGGTACCGGAGAACATGGAACTGATAGGGATCCGTTCTGTTCGAGAGGCTGTTTCCGCTGCCTGTGTATAAAAGAAAAAACACCGTATTTTTTCCGGTTCTTCTGCCACAATAGAAAGGCAGGAGGAGAGATCGATGAAAAAATATGGTGTTTTACTTTTGGGCACGGTGCTTGTAATTTTGGGGATCATGGCTGGCGGATATTGGTATTCATCCTCGATTCCGGAAGTGAAAACGATGGTGCTTCATCCACAGACCGCACACCAAACGGTATACTGTATGGGTGAGGTGGAGAGAAATGGATCAGAGACGGTCAAAGCGGAAGAAATCCTGTGGATTGAGAAATGGTATGTGGAAAAGGGGGATGAGGTGGCAAAGGGGGAACCCCTTTGCCAGGTTGTGATGGTGGGAGAGGACAGGATCGCCGAAATGGGGGATTACGGGGATACCCTGCGTTCTGCCCTGATGACAGCCGGAAGGATTCATCTGGATAAAAGCCAAACCTGGTATAAATTCATGGCCCTGGAAGAGCGCACCACCATTCTGTCCCCGATGAACGGCACGGTGACAGACGTCTGTGCAGAGGAGAGTGATATCCTGAACGAAGGGGAGAAGGTCTGCTCACTTGCCGATAATGAGAATCTGGTAGTGCGTGTTTCCATCAGTGAGAAAAAGATAGCCGCGGTATTCTGCGGACAGTATGCGCTGCTGTCCGGAGAGGCATTTCGTGATACCACACTATCGGCCAATGTCTCCCGTATCAGCTCGAGTGCCGTTACACAGGCCTCTACGGCCGGAAAAGACTCGGTATTCGAGGTCATATTGATACCGGAGGACCCTGATCAGGTGCTGAAACCCGGATACGGTGCCCGTGCAGAGATTATAACGGCAGAAAAGGAGAATTGCCTGGTCATTCCGATGGAGGCGCTCTGTCAGGATGAGGAGGGAACTTCGTATGTCTTCGTCGCCGAGAACAATCAGACAGCCGTTCGCAGAGATGTGGAAACGGGAGAGGAGTACAAAGAGGGAATGGAGATTACCGGCGGATTGCTGGACGGGGAACGGATCATTTTAGAGCCGGAAAACTGTCGGTCCGGTTCCCCGGTGTACTGCGTAAAAGAGGAGAAGACAACGGCATGATTGATTCGATGGGAGAAGCCATTCGTGTGCTTTTTCGAAAACCACTCCGCTCTTTTCTCACCATGCTGGGAATTCTGATCGGTGTCGCTTCGGTGATTCTGATTGGCGTCATCTCCCAGTATGGAACTGATATGCTGGGCAATGAAATGGAGAGCCTGGGACTGAGCAGCCTGATGATCACATCGGAAGACACCCGTTTTGATCCCCTGGGCGAGGAAGAACTCTTCCGGATCAATTCCATGGAAGGGGTGGCCGACACTTCTCCGGTCCTTATGCAGACGGGAGAAGTAGCGGCCGGGGATGTGGAATGTGAGTCGATGCTGTGGGGGGTCAGCTACCGTGCAGATCATATCATTTCGCTGCAGATTGTGGCCGGCCGGGTATTCAATGCCAGTGACTGTATGCAGTACCGCGATGTCTGCCTGATCGACGAGTCATTATCCAAGCAGGCCTTCGATACCATTGATTCGGTGGGAAAACAGCTTCAAATAGAGATTGGGAATGAATCGTACACGTTTACTGTGGCGGGAGTGGTAAAAACGGGAACCGGTCTGCTGCAAAATCTGTTAAGCGGCTATATTCCCAGTTTTATCTATCTTCCGTATACGACCATGCAGCTGTACAGCGGACGTTCCAATTTTGATCAGATTGCCGTCAAAACGGAAGACGGTGTTTCGGCTGATTGGATCGGAGAAGAAGTGGTAGAGGAATTGAACCGGGTCGTTGGAGTGGATGGATACAGTGCGGGGAATCTGGCGGGACAAAAAGAATCTTTAAAAAATATTCTGAACCTATGTACGCTGGTTTTTAGTGCGGTGGGCGGAATTTCTCTGCTGGTAGCCTCGTTGAGCATTATGACGATCATGTTTATCTCCATTCAGGAGCGGAAACAGGAAATTGGAATTAAAAAGGCCTTGGGAGCAGGAAAAGGCCGGATCATGCTGGACTTTTTATCAGAAGCGCTGCTGCTCTCCGGAGTGGGATCCGCTGCAGGAATTGCCGTGGGACTTTTAGTGTGCGGAATTCTGGCGGTTTCCTTTGGGATTACCGTGCACATCCGCACGGAAATTGTGATCAGTGCGGTTTTCCTGTCCATTATAAGTGCCGTATTGTTCAGTCTATGGCCGGCAAAACGGGCCGCGGATATGCGCCCGGTGGATGCACTGCGCCAGGAATAACGCATCAGGAGAGCGTTTGTTAAGGGAAATTTCACTACAGAAGCCCACAGAACAGAATAGAAGCCCACAGAATCGTTAGTCAAAAAAGCGGGAGAATAAAAGTCCCTTTTGGTCATCGAAAAGTGCTGAGAGCGGGAAGCTGTCAAGAATACCGAAGACCCGGATTCTTGGCAGTTTCCTGGCTTTAAAGCTGCCAGCCGGGATTCCTTTTTAGAAAATCATCGAAAGAGATTTGAAACCGCTTTCCCGGTATGCTATAATTTTGGCACAGTTCGGCAGCGCATAATTTACGCCTGGAGGAAAAAATGAGAATCGGAATTATACAGGCAAGTTCCCAAAAGGAGAAGAATCACCTTCTGTATGAAACAACGTGCGAATGTGCCAAAGGACATGAGGTTATAAATTTTGGCTGCTACTTAAATGAGCAAGTTAATTATTCATACATGGAAATATCTGTTGCCATAGGTCTTTTGCTGGCAAGCGGATCCATTGATTTTGTTATTACCGGGTGTTCCTCAGGCCAGGGGATGATGCTTGCCTGCAACAGCATGCCGGGGGTTATCTGTGGATATGCACCGTCACCCCGAGATGCTTATCTGTTTGCGCAGATCAATAACGGCAATGCGATTTCATTGCCCTTGGGAGAAGATTATACCTGGAAGGGAACCGAAAATTGCAAAGCAACCATTCAAGCGCTGTTTTCTGAACCTTTTGGGCAGGGATATCCCAGAGAAGAAGCCGAAAGAAAACTGAAGGATACAGAATTGCTCAAAAAAATACGAAAAGAGTCCCAGGTGGAAATGGTGGAGCTGCTTGAGAAATTGAATCCTGCGATGACAGCCAAAGTGTCGTCCAAACTGGATGTAGTAAACTGGATACTGAAAAAGGGTAATAACGAGAATATCATTTCGTGGTTACGGTTTGCCATAAAAGCCTAAATCCCAATTTTACCGGGCCCATAAAAAGTAGATCTGCATTTTTGTCTATGCCAGGTTTATTGTGGCCGATCCAGCTACTGCCCATAAGCCAAATAGAATAATCGGGAGAGAGGATTGACTTCGCTCCCGGTTTTTGATATACTGAATTATACAAAATTAAAATTTTGTATAATTCAGGAGGGAGGAAAAACGAATTCGGCTGGATCTGCATCCTATGTGATAATTGTGATAATACACCCGTATGGAAACATTTGACTAAATGGATTATCGGGTTTTGCCGCACAGTTTACGACCGGCCGGCTATTCGGATGAATTTCCAATATGCCTACAGATCTTCGTACATTTGACCGAAATATACTTCTACAAATTCCCGCTTTGGCGGCGGAATTTTTGCAGTACCAGCTTACCGTACGCGGCCGCTCGCCGAAAACGGTTTGGGAATACGGCGTGGATTTGCGCACCTTTTTTCGCTATTATCGCAAAGAATGTCTGCATGATGTGCCATCCGATCTTCCGTTTGAGGAAATTGATGCCGCTGCGGTATCCAACGATCAGGTATTGGCGGTCGATTTTCAAACGGTTTTGTCTTATATGAATTATCTTGTCATTGATCGCCAAAATACGGCCAATACACGGCTGCGGAAAACTTCCAGTTTGCGGCGTTTCTATCAATTTTTGACCGATCAGAAGGGTCTTTTGCAGGCCAATCCCTTGGAAGCCCTCGAATCACCCAAGCGGGCAAAATCCCTTCCCAAATACCTGACATTAGAGCAAAGTATGGAGCTGATCCAATCGGTGGATGGCCCGGATGCCGAGCGTGACCGATGTATTTTAACTTTATTTTTAAACTGTGGCATGCGGTTATCGGAACTGGTAGGCATCAATCTCTCGGATATCCGCCATCACAGTCAGACCGTCCGTATTCTTGGAAAAGGAAACAAAGAACGGATTGTCTACCTGAATCAGGCCTGTTTAGACGCAATTGATCAGTATATTGCCGTCCGTCCCAAAGATGGAGTGCAGGACAAAGACGCCCTGTTTTTGAGCCGTTTGAAAAAGCGGATCAGCCCCAAAACCGTGCAATACATTGTGAAAAAATATCTGGATCGGATCGAGATGTCCGCCGGATACTCGGTACACAAACTGCGGCATACGGCGGCCACCCTGATGTATCAGCACGGGAATGTGGATATTCGTGTGCTGAAAGACATTTTGGGGCATGAAAATCTTGGAACGACAGAAATCTATACCCACTTGTCCGATGATCAAATGAAAAAGGCGGCAAATTCCAATCCGCTGGCAAATTTTTCTGTCAAAAAGAAAAAATCATAATACCAAAAATGGATGCCCAAATGAAAAAGCAGGATTCTCTATGGAAAATCCTGCTTTTTACTTCTATTAATTTATCGCTGAAAAAGGTCCTTGATTTTATCCACTAATGAATTATCGGCGGCGGGTACTTCTGAACCGATCACCCAAGCAGGATCAATTCGCTCAAGCACAACCTGTGGAATTTTATATTTTTTCGGAGGCCGGGGAGTTGTCAGCGATTCGATAATTTCATCCAGATGCTTTTGCGGCAGTGATTCCAGATACGTGGGATTTACCGAGCGGTAATTCACCGGATTGATATATTTCATATTGTGCAGAAACTCGGCCCAATCATCATATTCGGTGAGGTGGATTTCTTCATCCGGCACATCCAGAATCAGCTTAATGCTGCTGGTCCCTGCCCCATTTGTGCATTGCTTGTATCCGCGAAGAACGCCGAAAATCGGGCATTGGCAGTCCAGATGAAGCATATCAATTAAACAGCGGTAGGCTTTATCCAGATTGATGCTCGGCAAAGCGTAATAGGTTTTCCCTTCATCCAGTGTCTTTTTGACAACCGGGGACTGATATGTTTCAACGATCATAAGTCGGATTCCTCCATTCCTTTACGGCCCAATCATACAAAAAAGTATCAGTGGTTCCCTGGGCGGTGGGTTTCACTAAATAATGGCGGAGCAGGCGTTCTTCTTCAAAACCAGTGCCGTGGAAAAAAGAGTCGGCAATTCCACCGGCAATAGCTGCTATAGTATCGGTATCACAGTGGACGCTGTACACATTGCGGATGCATTCCTCCCAGCTGTTGCTCTCCAGAAAGCAGCGCAGTGCAAGAGGAACTGAGTGCTGACAGGTCAGATCGAATTTTTCAAAAGGTCGCCGTACCCATAAAGGGTACAATTTATGATATCCAAATTCTTTTGCATAGTGCAGAATTTGTTTTTTTGTTGCCCCGTGTTCGGCCAGAAACACGCAACCGGCCACGCAGACAGCCCCTTTAATTCCCTCCGGATGGTTATGGGTGCATTCTGCACTTTTCTTTGCTTCCCTTTCCACTTCCCTCAGGCTGTTATAGTAGTGTCCCAAAAAACTGACACGCATGGCGGCCCCGTTTCCGTAGCTGTTATAACCCTTCTCGCTGCGGTTATCAAGCCATGTCAGGAATAAAGGGCCGTATCCCGCTTTTTTATAGCGGCGTCCAAAAGAGCCATAGGCTTTTGCATACGAAGTACCGGTCAGCACAGCGTATTTGGTTGCAATAGTCATAACCGTATCATCTGTATAGCGGCTGGAAGGGGCAAAAAGAACTTCTTTTTTGGCGCAAAATCCCTGCGGGTGACTGAATTCAAAGCGTGAGCCGGCAATATCCCCCAAAATAGCACCATACATTTGAAACTTCTCCCTTTTTCTCGCTTATATTTCTCAGTATACATGATTTTCCTGTTGTTTACCATAGCGATTTTGAAAAAAACTTGCCCATTTTTGCCGTTTGCGGTATACTCAGTATATAGATATGGCCGCAAAAAGATGTGCCCTTCCCCATTTTGTTTTGAAAGAGGAGAGTGAATTACCATTTATGAAACAACGATTTGCATTATTCTTTGCGTTGCTGCTGAGTTCTATGCTGATTTTTACCGCTTGCCAAAGTGCCGAGGAGAGCTCCGGGGAATCTTCTCTATCTGAACAATCGGAAGAGGTGGAGAGTATCCCCCCCACCCCCACTCCGGATCCTTCTCCTAGCTTGCCGGAGGAAAATTCTTCAGAAGAATCCTCTTCGGAATCCTCTTCTGACCTTTCTTCACAGACAGAGGAAGAAAAAGTCCAGGTGGAAGTCAGTGTCAGTTATTTTGGAGACACCGAATTTTCGGAAATAGAGGAAGACGCCGAAAAATATGGGGCCATCTCCGTGGAGAAAACCGGGGATAAAACGTATCTGTATACGTTTTATAAAAGTGACTACGAAGTCTTTTTGAAAAATCTGAAGGCGAATGTTCGGAAATCGGTGGAAAAGCTGAATGATGACGATGATTTTGATTCGGTCTATTCCCTGTCCATCAATGAAGAATTAACCGTTCTGACCATTTACGCCGAGAGCATCTCCTATGGCAGTGGGAACGATGAAGTGATCTGCAAGGCTGTTTGGAATCTGGTGTGTCTGTACGATGAATTTGCCGGGCTGGAAAAAACACCGATTGATGTGGAAGTCTACGATGGGGATATGGATATTCTGGCCTACACTTCTGTTTATCCCGAGTCAAAGGAAAGCGATGAGGAATAAGAATTCTCTGTTTTCCCAATGATCCCAAATAAAAAGAACCTGTATGCCTCCGTTTATGGGGAGAATACAGGTTCTTTTTGATTGGTGTATTTTGCGATAGAATTTTGCCTGTTTCATGAACCTGGCGCAATGGGACGGTGTTCACTGGTTTTCCAGTTTTGCCATTCTCCAGTCGCTCAGCTGCAGATCCGAATTGTCCAGTGCCGCATCAATAAAGAGATCTGCGGTAAAAATATAGTAATGCGTGGGATCCAGCGTGCCATCGAGAGCCTTGAAGGTGTACCCCTCTGCCTTTGCTTCCGGGAGAATCCGGCGCAGGGCCTCAATAGTTGTTTCTTTTCCAAAAGTATTGTGCAGAAGAATGAGATTGCAGCCCTTATGGATAGAGGTCATCACATTTTGATAGATGGTTTCGGCGGGGACATGGTTTCCGGAAGCATCGCCCGAATCTCCATCCCAGTCATAATAGATAAAGCCACGCCCCACCATTTCTTCAACAATCGCTTTCCGGGAACGCTCGTTATAACTGTTTTTACTTCCGCCCGGAAAACGGAAAAAGTTGGCCGGTTTTTTTCCGGTTACCTCCTCGATGAGATTATACATTTTGAGGAAATCCTGGTAATAGGCTTCCGGAGAGGAATAAACTTCATCCATTTTGTGGGAATAGGTGTGAACGGCTACGGCATGCCCCTGGTCAGAGCAGTCCTTCAGGGTATCGATATATTTTTCCTGATTGGCTGTCTGGCAGCAAACGAAGAAAGTAGCCTTTGCATCATATTGGGCCAGCAGTGCCAGCAGCTCACGGGTAGTATCAC
This sequence comes from Clostridia bacterium, assembly GCA_022767925.1. Classification (GTDB taxonomy): domain Bacteria; phylum Bacillota; class Clostridia; order Oscillospirales; family Acutalibacteraceae; genus Heritagella. Next base: position 58,154 of record JALENG010000033.1, on the reverse strand, counting down.
AGGGACCATCGTCAAAGGTCAGGTAAATAACTTTTTCCTCATCCCCCAGTACGCTCATTTTAGGCCGGTCGGTGATGCGCAGATCATTTCCGGACGGTTGGACGGAGGATTCTGACGAAGGACCGGTACTGCTCTCTTGGGAACTTTGAGAGGAGGAACTCTCGGAGGAGACAGAGGAAAGCGAGTTCCCGGATTCCATCACACTGGACTCAGATACACTGGATTCAGACGAGACAGACGAAGCGGCAGAAGATGCACTCTCCTCCTCAATCGGGGCAGAACGATTGCGAAAAACAAGCGACACAGCGGCCACAACCAGAGCTACCAGTATGGCAGCTGTGGAGAGAATCACAGCATGGCGGATCCGTCTCCTTTGTTGATACGATGAATAGTGATTTCTGCGAGAATGTTTCATAAAACTCCACCTGGTTTCTAAAAGAATAATGAGATGGGCATAATCCCGACCTCAATGCTATGTATATCCATAGTATACATGTTTTATTTGAGTCCTTCAATATTATTTTTCTTTCTTTCTGCAAAGATTCTGCAAAAAGGGCGAAAAAAATCCGCCTGAAAAATCAGGCGGATTCTTCTCACTTTTTATTCTCGCGCTCGCGGCCAGCATCCATAAATAGTTGCTCCGCTTCTGCCACTTCTCTTTTTACCAGTTTTCCGTTAATGTAGACGAATTCCGGTTTCTTTTCTTCGTACTCCTCGTCGAGTTCATCGCGAAGGAATTCGTTGTCTTCCAATTCGGCCGGTGTGCTCGCTTCTGCTGGTGCTGCTTTCTTTTTGCCCTGATTGTAGTAGGGTTCGATCAAATACCGCTCGATAACCGGATACACGGCAAAATTGACCACATACGAACAGAAGGAAAAGAACAGCAACAGCACAAAGAAAATGGTAAGCAGAGCAGTAAGCCCCATAATATCGCTCATATAGAAGAGGAAAGCGAGGATCAGGAAGACAATGGTGATCAGAAAATTCCTGCCCAGACCAACCAGTGCAAAGATAAACGCATTTTTATAGGCCTGCTTTAGTGTTAATTCAAAGGTAACCAGCATAACCGGCATATAGTACTGGGCGAAGATCATGACAACAAACATCAATAAGCACAGGCCCAGCGGAATGCACGAATACCAGCTGCTTAAGGTTTGGGAATAGTAAAGGGCAGCAAAGGAGAAAATCACATAGAAAGCATAGAGCAAAAGCCCATTGAGGAAGAACTGTTTAAAATTCTTCTTGATCTGCTCCACAGAATCGGAGAAGATGAAAGCGTGCTCCTCCCGGACAAAATTCCGGGTTACGTAAGTAAGTCCGGCGGTAAACGGATACAGAAGAACCAGCGGCAGCGGCACCAGGTACATCTCGTAAAGATTCAAAATAAAAGGTTCGCCCCCGGAAAGATTCAGAGAGAGCGCCAGACGCGGAACGCCCGGTAGCAAAAGCAGACCGATGCAAAGCGCGGCTGTAATAACAGCGGGAATCAGAAAAAGCAAATTCAACTGGATAAATTTTGAGAACTTGCGCCCCAAAATCTGAAAGAACCGTACAATCGCAGGGCTCTCCGGTTCATCCTTACTGACACCTGGACCGGGTCTGGTAAAACGGGCACTGAAAATAGACAAGGGAAATCAGCTCCTAAACAAAGAAATGAAAGGACATATTCTTCTCACTCTTAACCGGTCAAATCCACACCGAGACATAGCCCAATGCCGATCAAACCGGCAGAGATTACAGAACGAACTGTGATAAAAACCATGAACCGAACCAAAGGCACCCCAAAAACTGCAAAAGAGAAGAAATCAGCAAAATCAGTGTCGTAATAAGGGTTCGGCGGATAAACCGGCGGAGAAAGGATCGGTCACTATGATTCCGAAAGAACGAGAAAGAGCAGAATGTACTCTCCACTGTTTCCAGAAGAAAGGCGAATGCCTCTACCGCCATACCAGGAAGAAAAATCAGAAGAAAACCGAAAACCCCGCCCAAACCATAACAGGTCACCATGCTTCCCGCCACTACGCCGGCGCCGTAGCCGCGGAAAAAGAGCATCCACGGCGAAAACAGCCATCCCCACAGGGATAGTCCAAAGAGGAAGCAGCCAATCTCCCAGAGAAAAACAATGGCAAAGAAAGACAAGAAACCCATCCAAAATGGCTGCTGCATACGGGAAAGGAAATTGGTCTGCAGTAAAGGAGAAAAGCTCTCTCCTTCCTCATGGAAAAATGTGCCGCAGCAAAAAGCAGCCAGGTATCCGAAAAAGAAAAGAACAAAGACCTTATGGTGCTGCATCCATGCTAATCGGCGGGAAACAGCCCCCCGAATCGCTCCTTTTTTGGGAAATGCCCGATTGTGGTATCCGGTAATTTTCAGCATGTCCATCGCCCCGCAATTTCGTAAGAATCCTGCTGTCTGTCAGCAGCTCTCTTCATCCTTATGCGTCGGGGAGACGGAATATGCCCCTCTATTTTTCCTCGGTACTACCATATAATAGCCGAAAAATCAGAAGCATGCAAGGAAATTCTTGCACAAAAAGAACAAGAAATGAAAAATTTATATTCTGTTTACAAACTGTTCTTCTTTCGGGCAGACACAACTGTGCAGGGAAAACTCAGTCTTCCTGATCCGCCAGGGCTGCCTGAATCATAATCGCGCATTCCACTCGCTTTTTCTCCAACTGGCAGGAAATATCATGAGCCTTCAGAATATCCCCCTCATATTCCCAGTTGTTGGCGTTGCAGCCGCCGCTGCAGTAAAAACGAGCCCAGCAGTTCTGGCACTTTTCCTTGGCGTATACATTTGCTTTGGCAAAGCGCTTTTTCATTTCAACGTCCAGGGAACCATCCATCACGTTCCCCATTTTCCACTCTTCATTTCCCACAAATTGATGGCAGGGATAGATATCGCCCTCCGGGGTGATCGCCACATATTCATTGCCGCAGCTGCATCCCCGAAGCCGCTTGATGGCACAGGGTCCCTGATTCAGGTCGATGGCAAAATGGAAAAAGTTGTAGTATTTGCCGTTCCTGCGGTCGCGCACAATCGTTTCTGCCAGACGGTCGTATTCTTCAAACACGCGCGGCAGATCCTCTTCTTTAATGGAGTAATCCAGTTTTTCATCTGAAACAACCGGTTCTACGCTGATTTGGTCAAATCCCAGATCGGCCATATGCAGAACATCCTCGGTAAAATCGAGATTATATTTCGTGAAGGTTCCGCGGGCATAGTAATCCTTGCCATTGCGGGTGGCCACCAGCTTTTGGAACTGGGGCACAATGCGGTCATAGCAGCCCGCCCCGTTTACACGGACGCGCAGCCGGTCATTCACTTCTTTCCGGCCATCCAGCGACAAAACGCAGTTGGACATCTCACGGTTGATAAATTCAATTTTTTCGTCATCCAGCAGCAGTCCGTTTGTGGTAATGGTAAACCGGAAATTCTTGTTGTATTCCTTTTCTTTGCTGCGGGCATAGGCAACCAGTTCCTTTACCACATCAAAGTTCATCAGCGGTTCTCCGCCAAAGAAATCCATTTCCAGATTGTGGCGGCTGCCGGAATGGGCAATCAGAAAATCAATGGCCTTCTTCCCCACTTCCAGGGGCATCAGCATCCGCTCTCCGCCGAAATCCCCTTTACTGGCAAAGCAGTACTCACAGCGCAGATTGCAGTCGTGGGCTACATTCAGGCACATGGACTTGATGGGGGCCGCCTGCATCATATCGGCAAATTTTGCATACTCATCGGCCGAAAACAGCATATTCTCTCTCTGCAGCTCCTGCAGTTCGCAAAAAGCCTCCTCTACCTGCTCCGCAGGATAAACCGCAGCCATGGCGCAGCGGATCTCCTCCGGAAGCTGCTCGGGAATGCGGTCCGGAAAATAAGAGAGGAGCTTGTAGGGAATTTCATCCATTACATGAACGGCACCGGAATTGGTATCCAGCACAATGCGGTACCCGTTCTGCTCATACATATGTATCATAGAAAATTTCTCCATTTACACAAAATTTAAGGGACAGTACAAAGCTGTCCCTTAGCGCCCTGATATTTGGTACGAAAACCGATTATTTATCAGCGTGTTCGCACTTCTGGTTGGCAACCGTGCAAGAAGTTTTGCAAGCGGACTGGCAGGATGCCTGGCATTCGCCGCAGCCACCCTTTACGGCGCTTTCCTTCAGATTGGCCTGATTCAGAGTTTTAATCTGTTTCACAAAGAATCCCTCCGTTTCAACTAAACAATAAATACGCTGTCTTTATTATAGCACACTGCCCCAAGGAAGAAAAGCCCTTATTTGATTTTTTCTGTATGGTTTGCACCGAGAATTCCGCCGATGGCACCGCTGATCAGCATGGCGGCAGCCTTCGTGACGGCTTGCCCATCCTGATAGGAGGGAACCATCAGCCACACGCCGATCAGAACTTCCGTCAGCAGCATGAGAAAGCCACAGAGCAGTCCCCACAGAATCCCGCGGGAGCGGTTTCTCTTGCCCGCCCAGAATCCCGACAGCAGAGCGCCGGCGCTGGTGCAAATGACAACAATCGGGGAAAAAAGAGACGATGGCAAAGTACCAGCGGCAGCCAAAATGGCAGCGGCAATTCCTAAAAGCAGGGCCGAAATCAGAATGGCAAAAATCCATCCGAACAGAAGGGTCCTGATATTCTGTTTCCATCCGTTTTGCAGCAAAAGAAAAACCTCCCTTTTCCAACATGTATACAGAACCTGAATCTATTCTGTATATATGCCGGAAAAGAGAAGTCCATGCCATCCGGTGTATAAAAGAAAAAGGAACCCGTCAGGAATTACTCGGCGTCATCATGGATGGTATCCACGCTGCCAATCGCCCAGCGCTTCACACGCAGTTTACTGCGATCGGAACCGGTCTCGATAATCAGCGTATCAGTATCCTCTTTAATGGCTACAATACGGCCGCAGATGCCGCCAATGGTTGTGATTTCATCGCCGATCTGAGCGTTTTTCCGCATTTGCTCCTCTTTCTTTTTCCGTTTGCTCTGCGGACGGAAGAAGATCAGATACAGGGCACCGATAAAGACGGCATAGATCACAATCATGATCCACATCGAGCCGCCATCAGTTGCGGCAGCTTCTTCAAGGGGAAGAAAATTCATCATGTCTGAGTTACCTCCAAATTAGTATTCAAGCAACACGTTGATTATAACAAGGAAAATAGGAGATTGCAAGAAAATTATATCCGATTCCCGATTTTTTTCACATTTTCCTGATAGAAAGCTTCAAAGCAACCCTCGTCCAATGCGGAACGAATCTTCTCCATCAGCGTATTATAAAAGTAAAGGTTGTGCATAACTGCCAGGCGCATTCCCAGCATCTCCTCAGCTTTAAACAGATGATGAAGATAGGCACGGGAGAAATTCCGGCATACGGGGCAATTGCATTCTTCATCCAGCGGGCTTTCATCCAGCTCGTATTTGGCATTTTTTATGTTGCGAATTCCCTGCATGGTAAAAATATGGGCGTGCCGTGCGTTGCGTGTGGGCATCACACAGTCAAAAATATCAATCCCGCGGTATACACCTTCCAGGATGTTGACGGGGGTTCCCACGCCCATCAGATAACGAGGACGGTCGGCCGGCATCAGGGGTTCTACCTGTTCAATCACATGGTACATCACTTCCGCCGGTTCCCCCACCGCCAGTCCGCCAATGGCATAACCGGGCAGGTCCAGCTCGCGGATCTGCTTCATATGTTCTTTTCGGATGTCCTCATAGGTGCATCCCTGGTTAATCCCCCACAGCATCTGATGGGGATTGAGCGTATCCGGCAGACAGTTCAGACGATCCAGCTCTTTTTTGCAGCGCACCAGCCAGCGGGTTGTACGCTCACAGGAGGCCTTGGAATAGCTGTATTCCGCAGGGTTTTCCACGCACTCATCGAACGCCATGGCGATGGTAGATCCCAGATTGGACTGAATGCGCATGCTCTCCTCAGGACCCATAAAAATCCGGTGGCCGTCGATGTGCGAAGCAAACGTGACGCCCTCTTCCTTAATATTGCGCAGCTTTGCCAGCGAAAATACCTGAAACCCACCGCTGTCTGTCAGGATGGGGCCCTCCCAACGGGTCATTTTATGAAGGCCACCCAGTTTTTTCACAATTTCATCCCCGGGGCGGAGATGGAGGTGATAGGTATTGCAAAGCTGCACCTGGCAGTGTAGTTCCTTTAAATCCAGCGCGGAAACCGCACCCTTAATCGCGCCGCAGGTGGCCACGTTCATAAAAGCGGGCATTTGAATATCCCCGTGAACGGTGGAAAACACACCCCGACGCGCAGCGCCTTCCTTCTTCAACAGTTGATACATGGTTTCTTCTCCCTCTATTTTTCTCTGTTCCCTCTGCCCTGTCGCGCAGAGAACACGGTTTTTACAAAACAGGTCCTCACTCGATCAGCATGGCATCACCGAAACTGAAAAAGCGGTACTTCTCCTTCACAGCGGTTTCATATGCATGCAGAATATTCTCTCTCCCGGCCAGGGCGGATACCAGCATAACCAGCGTGCTCTCGGGGAGGTGGAAATTGGTAATCAGGGCATCCAGCACCTTGAACTGAAATCCTGGGTAAATAAAGATATCTGTCCAGCCCTCACATTCACAGATTCTGCCGTGCTGAGCAGCCACGGACTCCAGTGTGCGGCAGCTGGTAGTTCCCACTGCAATCACACGGCCCCCGTTTTGCTTTGTTTTTTGGATCAATTCCGCCGTTTCTGCCGGCATGGAGTAGTGCTCGGCGTGCATTTTATGATCCAGCACATTTTCTACACTGACCGGACGGAAGGTCCCTAACCCGACGTGGAGAGTGACAAAACCAATGGCGATTCCCTTCCGGCGGATTTTTTCCATCAGTTCCGGGGTGAAGTGAAGCCCGGCCGTAGGAGCAGCAGCGGAACCTACTTCGTGGGAATACACAGTCTGGTACCGCTCTTTATCCTGTAGTTTTTCCTTAATGTAAGGAGGGAGCGGCATTTGCCCGATTTCATCCAGAATGGCATAGAAACTGCCCTCATAAAAAAACTGTACGATCCGATTTCCGTCTTCTTTTACTTCTTTGACAACGGCCCGCAGTTTTCCGTCCCCAAAGGTAAAAATTGTGCCGGGTTTCGCCTTTTTTCCCGGTTTGGCCAGGGTTTCCCACTGGTCATTGCCCAAATTCTGGAGAAGAAGGAATTCCATATGGCCGCCGGTTCCTTCCTTTTGTCCATATAAACGGGCAGGAAGCACGCGGCTGTCGTTTACAATCAGGCAGTCGCCGGGGTTCAGATAATCAATCACATCATAAAAATGGCGGTGCTCTACTTCCCCGCTCTCTTTGTGCAGGACCATCAGGCGGGAGTGATCCCTGGGTTCCACAGGGGTCTGGGCAATCAATTCTTTAGGGAGATCATAGGAAAAATCTGAGGTTTTCATCATTTCTTTTTGCAAAACAATCCATTCTTTCTGCATAAATTTATATCTTTCTCAATTCCGATGGATGAAGACAGGTGAAGGACAAACGGAAATTTCCGGCAAATTTGACCGATTATTTGTGATCCGTAATTCGGTAGGGAATTGACAAGAAAAAGGTGTCATGGTATGATACAATTACTAATGAAATATTCTGCCTATGAGGAAGGAAGCGGGCGGTGGCAGACTTTTTTATGAGAAAAGTTACATTTCTGTCCATCAGATCCATGGAATGGTTCTTTTCTGTTTTCAAAAGGGGGATTCCCTTTTTCAGAACGCTCAGTACTATTATATGGAATTGATGACCGGTTTTCAACCGGTTTTTTTCATAAACACAAGTTTCCCCGTCGATTTTGGAATCTTTGCCTGAGGTTGGAGGAAAAGAAGATGGATAAACAGTATAATGTCGGCATTATCGGTGCGACAGGAATGGTCGGCCAGCGGTTTACAACGCTGCTGGAAAATCATCCCTGGTTTCATGTCAAGGTCTTGGCGGCCTCTTCTCGTTCTGCGGGAAAAACCTATAAAGAGGCCGTGGGGAACCGCTGGGCCATGGCAACCCCCATGCCCGCCACGATGGAGAACATGGTGCTGCTGGATGCCGAGCAGGATGTGGAAAAAATCGCCTCTATGGTCGATTTCGTTTTCTGTGCGGTTAACATGAAAAAAGAGGAAATCCGCGCGCTGGAGGAAAAATACGCAAAGGCAGAATGTCCGGTGATGAGCAATAACTCGGCCCACCGCGGTACGCCGGATGTCCCCATGATCATTCCGGAGATTAACCCGGAGCACGCCGAGGTCATTCCCTCCCAGCGGCAGCGTCTGGGTACCCGGCGCGGATTTATCGCCGTAAAATCCAACTGTTCCCTGCAGAGCTATGTGCCGGCAGTCAACGCCCTGCGCGATCTGGGTGTGACCAAGGTGCTGGCCTGCACATATCAGGCTATTTCCGGCGCTGGAAAAACCTTTGAGACGTTCCCGGATATTCTCGATAACGTCATTCCCTATATTGGTGGTGAAGAGGAAAAATCGGAACAGGAGCCGCTGAAAATCTGGGGGCATGTAGAAAACGGCCGCATTGTCAATGCGGATTCTCCCAGCATTACGGCCCAGTGCCTGCGGGTACCGGTTTCCGATGGTCATACGGCCGCTGTTTTTGCCTCTTTTGAAAAGAAGGTCTCCCTGGAGGAAATTATTCATCGTTGGGAGAGTTATGTGGGTGAACCCCAGAAGCTGAATCTACCCAGCGCACCCAGGCAGTTCCTCCATTATTTCACCGAGTCTGACCGTCCTCAGGCGAAGCTGGACCGCAACCTGGAGAACGGCATGGCCGTATCGGTGGGACGTTTGCGTCCGGATACCCAGTATGATATCAAATTTGTCTCGCTTTCCCACAATACCCTGCGCGGGGCGGCCGGCGGTGCCGTACTGATGGCCGAGTTGCTCGCTGTCAAGGGTTACCTTGACTAAAACCGATCTGGCAAACAGAAAGAAGGTATGTGCAGTATGAAGAAGACAATCTTTGAGGGGTGCGGCGTTGCTATTGTTACTCCCATGCACAAAGATGGTGCGATCAATTATGATGCACTGGCCAAACTCATCGAGTTCCAGGTAGAAAACGGCACGGATGCCATTATTTCCTGCGGCACCACGGGTGAAGCCTCTACCATGACGGTGGAGGAGCACAAGCGTGTGATGAAATTCACGGTGGATCATGTGAATCGCCGTATTCCGGTAATCTGCAACTGCGGCGGCAATAACACGGCCAAGGCAATTGAGCTGTCGCGCTATGCCGAGTCCATTGGGGCCGATGGGCTTTTGCAGGTGACCCCCTATTACAACAAGACGTCACAGGCCGGTCTGATCCGCCATTTTACAGCCATTGCAGACAGCGTGAGTATTCCCAGTATTCTCTATAATGTTCCTTCCCGCACCGGCATGAATATTCAGCCGAAAACCTATCTGGAGCTGAGCAAGCATCCGAATATCGCCGGATGCAAAGAGGCCAACGGGAACATTTCGGCTATGGCCTATACGCATTCGCTGTGCGGGGATGATCTGGCGATTTATTCCGGCGAAGATAATCAGACGCTTGCCATGATGGCTTTGGGCGGAAAAGGGGTTATCTCTGTTTTTGCCAACGCTCTCCCCCGCCCCATGCACGAGTTGTGTGCGTATATGCTGAAAAATGATGTGGTTTCGGCCCGGGAGATTATGCTGGAATATGTGGACCTGATGGATGCTTTCTTCTATGATGTGAATCCTATTCCGATCAAGGAAGCTATGAATCTGATGGGGATGAAAGCCGGCCCCTGCCGTCTTCCCTTAATCGAAATGGAAGAATCGGCCCGTGAGCGGCTAATCTCCGTTATGAAACGGCATCATCTGCTGTAAAGGATACTCCAAGGATAAAGAAAAGGTTCAGGTGAAACAATGAAAAGGATTCTTCTTTGCGGCTGCTGTGGAAAAATGGGCCGTGTAATCACCCGGCTGGTTGGGGAACGGGACGACTGCCTGATTGTGGCCGGCGTGGATCTTCAGGAAGACCGGGAAACCGGAGCGTTTCCGGTTTACTCCTCGGTGGACCATGTAGAGGAAACGGTGGATGTTATCATTGACTTTTCCCACCCCTCTCTCCTCTCTTCCCTGCTGGCTTATGCAAAAGAACATCGGGTACCCATTGTTCTGTGTACCACCGGCTATACCGCTGAACAGGTGGAAGAACTGAAAGAAGCTTCTCAGCAAACCGCAGTTTTCTATTCCCGCAATATGTCCATTGGAATCAATTTGTTGATTGAGTTATCAAAAAAAGCGGCTCAGGTATTGGGCAGCGATTTTGATATCGAGATCGTCGAGGAGCACCATAATCAGAAAATTGATGCCCCCAGCGGTACGGCTCTGATGATTGCGGATGCCATCCGTGACAGTCTGGATTCTCCGGTCTCCTATATGTATGACCGCCATTCGCAACGGAAAAAACGCGAGAAGAATGAGATTGGAATTCATTCGATTCGCGGCGGTACCATCGTAGGGGAACATGAGGTAATCTTTGCAGGAAATAACGAGGTAATCCGTCTCTCCCATTCCGCGCAGTCCAAAGAGGTTTTCGCCAGCGGTGCGGTAAATGCCGCCCTTTTCCTGGCAGAAAAACCGGCCGGTTTGTACGATATGTCCGCAATGGTGTAAAAAAGGAGGATTTTCTATGAGCGCAACGATCTACACAGCACAGGAAATTACACTGGTCACCCTGCAGCGCTGCTCGGCCAATATGGCGGAAATTGAGAAAATATTTGATCAGATCGCCCAGCTGGGTGTGAACGTGGATATGATCTCCATGGCCCCTGCCCATGGTGCCCATACGGATCTGTCATTTACCATTTCCGATGCGGATCTGGTGAAGATTCTCGGATTTACAAAAAAGGTCCATGAAGAGTCGGACATTCATACCATCGTCAGCAGCGGAAACTGCAAGATTACCGTCAGTGATCCCTGCATGAAGAATACCCCCGGTGTTGCGTCTGCGGTATTCTCTGCTGCGGCCAAGGCAAATGCCGATCTGCGCATTATTACTACCTCGGAAGTGGAGATTTCCCTTCTGGTTACTGAAGCGGATTTTGAGACAACACTGAGTGCCCTGGAGAGTGCCGGTCTGTAATTTTCTATTGACTAAAAGATGAAAAGATCCTGTGGGGAAATTCCCCACAGGATCTTTTTTAAATGCTTTCCAAATACCAAATTGGGGCACAAAAAAGAGGTTTGCCTCCTGTATGGAGACAAACCTCTTTTCAATTCTGAAGCGGACTTATTTTGCCACGATATTGACCAGCTTTTTCGGAACGTAGATTTCTTTTACAATTCTCTTTCCGCTGATCTCCGCCGCCACCTTCTCTTCCTTCTTGGCAGCTTCGAGGGCCTCCTCTTTGGAAATGTCCGCGCTCACCTTCATGCGGCCGCGCAGCTTACCGTTTACCTGCACGACAATCTCAACCATGGCCTCCTGGCACTTTTCTTCATCGTATTCCGGCCAGGTCGCCAGAGAGCAAAGCCCATCACCCAGATGGTGAACGGACCACACCTCTTCACAGACATGCGGGGCAAAGGGACACAGCAGCAGGGTGAAAATCTTCATTTCCTCGCGGGTGATCGATCCGCTGTCATAAACGGCGTTCATCAGCGTCATCATCGCCGCGATAGCCGTATTGTACTTCAGCGTTTCAATATCCTCGCCCACTTTTTTGATGGTCTGATGGAAGATGGTCTCCAGCTCAGGGCGGAGTCCTCCCTCCTGCAGGATGTTCTGCAGATTATAGAAACGGTCGATAAACCGGCGGCAGCCCTTAATGCCCTCATCGCTCCAGGGAGCTGCTTTTTCAAAATCACCGATGAACATCTCGTACAGACGCATAGTGTCGGCGCCGTATTCGTCCACGATGGCATCCGGATTGACCACATTGCCGCGGGATTTGCTCATTTTTTCGTGATTCGATCCCAGAATCATCCCATGACTGGTGCGCTTCGCATAGGGTTCCGGAGTGGGAACCACTCCGATATCATAGAGGAACTTGTGCCAGAAACGGCTGTACAGCAGGTGCAGAGTGGTATGCTCCATGCCGCCATTGTACCAATCCACAGGGGTCCAGTAGTCCAGAGCTTCTCTGCTGGCCAGTGCCTCCGTGTTGTGCGGATCCGTATAACGCAGGAAATACCAGGAAGATCCAGCCCACTGGGGCATTGTATCGGTCTCGCGCAGAGCCGGTCCGCCGCAGCATGGGCACTTGGTATTCCGCCAATCCAGCATATTGGCAAGAGGAGATTCCCCGGAATCCGTCGTTTCATAGGATTCCACTTCGGGCAGCCGCAGCGGCAGCTCCTCTTCGGGCATGGCTACATAACCGCAGGTATCGCAGTGCACAATCGGAATGGGCTCGCCCCAATAGCGCTGGCGGGAAAAGACCCAGTCGCGCAGCTTGAAGTTGACCTTATCGCGCCCGATTCCCTTTTCCGTCAGATATTCTTTAATACGTACTTTGGCATCTTCCACCGACAGGCCGTCCAGAATGCCGGAGTTCACCATGATCCCGGTGGCGCAATCGGTAAAGGCTTCTTCCTGCACGTTTCCGCCCTTTACCACCTCGATGATGGGCAGATTGAACTTTTTGGCGAAAGCCCAGTCACGGGTATCATGTGCCGGCACGGCCATGATGGCACCGGTACCGTAAGAAATCAGAACATAGTCCGAGATAAAAATCGGGATTTCTTTTCCGTTTACCGGATTGATGGCGGTAACGCCCTGCAGACATACGCCGGTCTTTTCTTTGGAGGTATCCGCTGTGCGCTCCAGATCAGACTTTTTCGCGGCCTCTTCCTGATAAGCGCGGACTTCCTCCAGATTTTCAATTTTGTCGGCCCAATTCTTCAGGTAAGGATGCTCCGGCGACATAACCATATAGGTAACGCCGTACAGGGTATCCGGACGGGTGGTATAGACGGTCAGCTTGTCCCCCGCCGTGGTGGGGAAATCAACTTCGGCACCATGAGAACGTCCAATCCAGTTGCGCTGCTGTGTTTTCACGCGCTCCGGGTAATCCACCAGATCCAGATCATCGATCAGACGATCCGCATAAGCGGTAATCTTCAGCATCCACTGGCTTTTTTCTCTCTGTACCACATCACTGCCGCAGCGCTCACACTTGCCGTTGACGACTTCCTCGTTGGCCAGTACACATTTGCAGCTGGTGCACCAGTTTACCGTCGTTTTGCTTTTATAGGCCAGGCCCTTCTTGAAAAGCTGCAGGAAAATCCACTGGGTCCATTTATAGTATTCGGGATCCGTGGTGTTAATCTCACGGGACCAGTCGAAGCTGAAACCCAGGCTTTGCAGCTGCGCCTTGAAGTGCGCGATATTCTGTGCGGTGATAGCTGCCGGATGCACATGGTTTTTGATGGCAAAATTCTCGGTGGGCAGGCCAAAAGCGTCCCATCCGATGGGATACAGCACATTGTACCCCTGCATACGGCGCTTACGGGCCACAATGTCAATAGCCGTGTAGGAACGGGGATGTCCTACATGCAGCCCCTGTCCCGACGGGTAGGGAAATTCAATCATAGCAAAGAATTTCGGTTTGTCGGAACCGTTTACCGCGTGAAAAGCACCGGTTTCTTCCCACCGTTTTTGCCAATAGGGTTCGATTCGTTTCGGTTCATATTTTTCGATCATATTCAAAGAGCCCTCCTCTTTAGTCTACATCCGTATGCTGCAGGAAATCGAGCGAAACAATTTCGCCGTCCTGCCATAGCCGGTCCAGGTCATAAAAAGAGCGGGCCTGTTCCGTAAAAATGTGGATAACAACGGTTCCGTAATCCAAAAGGATCCACGAGTTTGACTGGTATCCCTCAATGTGATGGGGTTTTACTCCCATTTCGATGCCTTTCATCTCGATTTGGTCGGCCAGCGCTTTTACCTGTGTGGTGCTGGTACCGTTGGCAAAAACAAAGTAGTCCGCCAATGAAGAAATATCTTCGATGTGAATCGCTTTAATATTGTGCGCCTTTTTCTCATTCAAAAGGGTCACGCACCATTTTGTCATTTCCCAGGGGGTCATAATGATTTTCCTTTCTTGTGTGAACCATGCTGCAGCAGAATTTGATTGAATGCCGCAACGGTATCCGGATGCACAGGGGCACGGTGGCTGGCCAGATCCGCAATGGTAAAAGCGAGACCCTCCACAACCGCATCGTACAGATCCCGGTATGCCTTTTCCCGCATGTGCTCCACACCGGAATAGGTGCGGTCCGCACTGATAAAATCAGCCAAAAACACGATGGTTTCCACCAGTGTCATATTCGCCCGCGCTGTAGTATGATAGCGCACAGCGTGCAGAATTTCCGGATCCTCTATATTCAGTTCATACTGCAGATAACCGGCCGCACTTATCGCATGATAGAGCTTCGGGGCATTCCTTTCCACATCGGTTAGTATTATACCCCACTGCTCCATAAATTTCAACTGTTCCTCTGGGGGCGTATCCTTCATAATATCGTGGAGGATGCCCGCCGTCACCGCTTTTTCCACATCGGCCCCATATTTTTGCGCCAGCTTTCCGGCCTCTTTTGCCACATTCACCGAATGCTGAAACCGCTTTTCAGAAAGATGAGGGCGGATTATGGGGGTGTATTTTGCGATGATCTCTTTTTTGGTCATCATTGTCCCCTCTTTCTCTGTTTTATAGACCATATAGATGTTTTTCACGCATATAGGCTTCCACTGCCGGGGGAACGAGGCCGGAAATATCGGCTCCCTCCCGGCACAAATCGCGAATTTGGGTGGAGGACACTGGCAGAAACGGAATTGGACAAATATATGACTCGACCCCCCGCTGCTGGAGAGAATACAGCTGGTTTTGAATCTCCTCGCTCATACTCTCTTCCCGGGGTGCGGCGGCCAGGGCCGCGCAGGAAAAAAGAACCTCCGGGTGATACCAGTGATCCACCGTACAGAACATATCCTCTCCCATCAGCAGGATCAACCGGTCGGCGGGATATTGTTTTTTCAGTTCCAGCAGGGTATCGGCGGTATAACTCTTTCCGGTACGGTTTAGTTCCATATCTGATACCATGACCCCCGGAATATCCGCAGTGGCCAATCTGCACATATGAAAGCGATCCTCACCCGGTGCCAGATCGGGCGCCGGCTTATGGGGCGGCGTCCGATCCGGAATGACAAGGACCTGATCCAGTCCCAATTGCGCAATAAACTGCCGCAGAATGTGAATATGACCATTGTGGATCGGATTGAAAGAACCCCCGTAAACACCGATGCGTCGGCTCATGCCTGCTCAGCGCCTTTCGGAGCGCGGGGCAGTACAATTTTCGGCTCTTTCTCGTTCTTCTTGTACAGAACAAATTTTGTGCCAATCACCTGCACCACCAGGCTTTCCGTTCCCACCGCAATCTGTTCGGCAGCCTCCCGCGGGGAGACAGGAGCGGTTTCCAATACTTTTCCTTTAATAATTTCGCGCTTTGTCAGGGCGTCTGCAGCCTGCTTCATCAGGTCATCGCCGATGCCGGCTTTCCCGACCATCAGGATGGTGTCGATATTGGCGGCCAGAGACCGCAGATAGGCGCGCTGTTTACTGGTTACTGTCATGCTTTTTCTCCTTCAGTTCTCCTCGGATTTACTTTTTGCCTCCAGAGCGCATGCGAATTTTCGCAGGGCGGCTCCCCGGTGGCTGTGGGCATCTTTTTCTTCTCCGTTCATTTGTGCAAAGGTTCTCGTGCCGAACAGGAAAATCGGATCATATCCAAAACCGTCGGTTCCGGCAGGAGAATCGGAAATCTGCCCATGGCACTCTCCTTCCACCTCAATGCGGCTCCCATCGGGGAAGGTGCAGCAAATGGCACTGACAAATGCGGCCCCCCGTTTTCCGGCGGGAACATCTCTCATCTCTTTCAGGATCATTTGAACACGGTCCTCGTCGCTGGCCCCGGGGCCGCCATACCGGGCCGAATAAACCCCCGGACGGCCATTCAGCGCATCCACGGTCAATCCGGAGTCGTCGGCAACGGCGGGCAGTCCGGTTTCCCTGCAGGCACTGTCCGCTTTGATCCGGGCATTTTCCGCAAAGGTGGTTCCGGTTTCTTCCGCTTCGGTAAGATCAGGGGTTGTCACGGTAATTCCCAGCGGTGCCAGAATCCTTTGAAATTCTCTCACTTTGTTTTGGTTATGCGTGGCAATGACAAAAGTACGATATTCCATATCTTTTCTCCTTTTATGCCTGCGGCCGCTCAAACAGTGCCCGTGCAAAGTCATCCGCGTCGAAAGGCTGCAGGTCATCCACCTGCTCCCCTACGCCGATAAACTTCACAGGGAGCCCCAGTTCCTCCCGGATCGGAATGACCACACCGCCCTTTGCAGTGCCATCGAGCTTTGTGAGGATGATTCCGGTGATTCCCGCCGCTTTCTGAAATTCGCGGGCCTGATTGACCGCATTCTGTCCGGTGGCCGCATCAAGCACAAGCAGTACTTCTTTATCGCAGTTTGGAAGTTCTCGGTCAATGATTCGGTTGATTTTGCTCAGCTCATCCATCAGGTTCTTCTTATTGTGCAGCCGTCCAGCAGTATCACAGATAATCACATCG
The DNA here is from genome assembly GCA_022767925.1 of Clostridia bacterium. GTDB lineage: Bacteria > Bacillota > Clostridia > Oscillospirales > Acutalibacteraceae > Heritagella. The sequence goes on along the minus strand of JALENG010000033.1, from coordinate 41,546 downwards.
CAATGGCGTGCCTTTGCGGCGGCGATGGTGTCAAATACCACAGCGGCGGGGTCGGCCCCTTCGCTGTGCGCCACCATGGGGACACCGGCCCGCTCGCTCCATACCTGCAGCTGCTCAATCGCAGCGGCCCGGAAAGTATCCGCTGCCCCCAGAATTACGCTTTTTCCCTCCTGCTTCAGCCGGAAAGCCAGCTTTCCGATGGTTGTTGTTTTTCCAACACCGTTTACTCCGATAACCAAAAGAATCGAGGGGGTTGTTCCAATCTGCAGTTCCTGGTTTCCACTGATCATCTCAGAAACGGTCTCCTGCAGCAGCCCCATAATTGCCTGGGGATCTTTCTCACCGGTTTCCTTTACCCTTTTTTTTACGCTTTCACAGATGTGTTCGGCACTGTTCATGCCCACATCCCCCATAATCAGCAGTTCTTCCAGCTCTTCAAAAAGATCATCGTCAATTTTGGTAAAGGAATGGAGCATCTGGCTGATCTGGTTGCTGATATTCTCTCTTGTCTTTTTCAGGCCATCGCGAATTTTAGAAAAAAATCCCATGAGCAACCTCCTTCAATTGCATTACGGATTTGAAATATAGCGGTCTGCGTCATGCAGCTGCAGCTGCAAGAGCTTGGAAATTCCCTCGTCCTGCATGGTCACCCCGTACAGGGTATCGGCTTCCTCCATGGTGCCGCGGCGATGGGTGACCACGATAAACTGTGTGCGGTCCGCCATGCGGCGAAGATACGCAGCAAAGCGGTCCACGTTGACGTCATCCAGGGCGGCTTCAATCTCGTCGAGCATGCAGAACGGCGGGGGATTTACCTTCATAATGGCAAAGTAAATGCAGATGGCTGTCAGCGCCTTTTCCCCACCGGAGAGCGACTCGATGTGGGCCACAATTTTCCCCGGCGGTTGGGCGGTAATTTCAATGCCGCATTCCAGCACGTTTTCGGGATCACTCAGGAAGAGCTCGGCGGAACCGCCGCCAAAAAGGCTTTGGAAAATCTCGGAGAAATTCCGACGGATCTGCGCGAATTGCTGAACGAAAATCTCCTTCATTTTTCCTGTCAGATCCCGGATCAAATGGAGCAGCTCCTCCCGGGACCGGCGGATATCATCCATCTGCTCCGTGAGGAAGTGGTACCGCTCGCTGACCTCTTTGTACTCTTCAATGGCGGCAACATTTACCGTGCCCAGGGTCCGGATTTTGCTGCGCAGAAGTTGCAGCCGTTTTTGTGCCGCATTGGGATCTTCTATGTGAATATCCATCTGCTCCGCTTCACGGCGGGTCAGCTCGTACTCATCCCACAATTTTTTGATGATATCGTCATACTGCTTCTGCAGGGTTTCTTTGCGCTCGGTCAGTTTGGTCAACTCATGGCCAATGGATTCCTTCTTTTCGTTTATGGCGCGCTCCTGTACACGCAGCTGGGCGGCTTTCTGTTCAACCGCTGAGCGCTCTTCCAGAGAATGCTGCGCGTCTTCCCTGCTTTTTTCTGCGGCGGCGCGCAGATCCTCCACATGATGATGCATGGCATCAATCTTTTCCCGCAGTTCCTGAATCTGCTTTTCGCGGGCGAGCTTGTCTTTTTCCAAATCAGAACGACGCTGCGCCTGATCTTTCAGCAGCTCCCGATTGCGCTGTACCTCTTCCCTGCAGGTCTCCCGGTCCTTCTCAATGGTAAAAATCGTCATACGGCTGTTTTGCAGCTTCGCATTCAGTTCTTCTCCGGAAAGACTCAGGGCGTCGCGGCTTTTGGTTAGGCTTTGAAGTTTGTCCTGGTGCTGGTTCATTTTTTCGGTCAGGGAGAGAAGGCGGGCCTGTGCTTCCTCCTTCTGCTCTTCCAGCATCTGAATGCGGGAATCCCCGGACAGCTGCTCTTGTTCCAGTTCCTGAATCTGCTGCTGGATGCTCTCGGATTCCGTTTGATTGCGCTTTTGCTCTCCTTCAATCAGCAACAGTTCCTCGCGCGCCATATTGTATTCACTCTTGGCAGAGAGCAGGTCCGCCTCTGCCTGTGCAAAGGATTTCTGGCATTCCGCTGCCCGGGCGGCGGCCAGGTCCGCTTTTGCTTTCAGCGTGTGCACCTGTTTTTCTGCCTGTTCAATTTCAGACCGGCGGCTGAGCAAACCAGCACTGCGCACCATAGAACCGCCGGTCATAGAACCGCCGGTGTTGATGACCTGTCCATCCAGGGTGACAATGCGGAACCGGTACCGAAAACGCCGGGCAATGGCGGTTGCACTGTCCAGATCTTCTGCTACCGCCACACGGCCGAGAAGGGAGCGAAGAACCTCTTTATACATGGGATCGCAGTCGCACAATACGCTGGCAATCCCGATAAAGCCGGGGCATTCCTCCAGCCCGGGTTCATGAAGCTCGTTCCCATGAATGGTAGACAAGGGCAGAAAGGTTGCACGCCCCGCATTTTTCTGTTTCAAAAAATAAATGGCCCGTTTGGCATCCTGCTCATTTTCCGTCACGATATTCTGCAGGGCGGGACCAAGGGCGGTTTCCAGCGCGGCTGCGTATACCTTTTGCACATGCACAAGCTGGGAAACCGTACCGTGAATGCCGGTCAGTGTTCCGCGCTGTGCTTCACGGAGAATCCCCTTTACGCTTTGGTTAAGCCCTTCCAGGTTTTTCTCCATGTCCTCCAGCATGCGAACCCGGCGTTCCATGGCTTGCACATCCAGAGAGAACTGGTCCGCCTCCTTTTTGGCTGCTTCAGCTTTCTCACGGCGCGAAGCAATCCGCAGTTCATATCCGTCCACCGCATTTTGCAGGGCCTGGATGTGGTCGCGGGTGTCTTTTATCATCTGGCAGTGATCCCGGTACTCCTCTTCCAGTTCTTTCGCTCTTTCTCTGCGGACGCGAACCGCCTCTTTTGTCGATCCACGGCGCTCCTGAATCTCCCGAATGGCAGATTCTGCCGAGGCCTGGCGAGTGCGTTCTTCTTCGCATGCCACGCGCAGATCGGAAATCGCACGGGTGAGATCCAGATTTTGCGCAGAAGATTCGTCCATGTGCCGGCGAATCTCCTCCAGCTCGGCATAAAGATTGGACTGCAGGGTACGTTCCTCTTCCAGGCGCCGCGTTTTTTCCTCCACACTCTCCAGTTTTGCGGCGATCTCCTTTTCAATATCATCGCGGTGGAACATCGCCTGCCGGATATCCGCATCCATGCGAGCGATATTCTCCTCGTTATGGGCAATGTCATTCTGCCACACATGAACGGTAGCCTGCGAGCGGGTGGCGTCCTCTTCTGCCTCTGCAGCCTTTTGCCGGTACTGCTCAGCCAAAGAGGTACACTGGTTCATCTGACGGTAACACTCTTCCTGAGCAGCCGCCATGGATTCCACTTCTTTTTGTGCCGCTTCGTAATCCATCTGGATAGCGGTGATGCGGTCTGTCTGTTCGCGGAGAACACGGCCTGATTGATTGAGCGTGGAAAGCCACACACCGATTTCCAAAGTCCGTTTTTCATCCGAGAGCGCCAAAAACTCCTCGGCCTTTTTGGATTGCTCCTGCAGAGGACCGACACGGCTTTCCAATTCCGAAGCGATATCCTCCAGGCGCAAAAGGTTCTCCTCCGCCTTCTGCAAACGGCGCTCGGATTCCTCTTTCCGATAACGGAAGCGGGAAATCCCCGCGGCCTCTTCAAAAATTTCCCTGCGTTCCTGAGAATGGGCGGAAACAATACTGTCAATTTTCCCTTGTCCAATCATGGAATACCCATCACGGCCCAAACCGGTATCCATGAATAGTTCGTTGATGTCCCGCAGGCGCACACTGGCCCCGTTAATCAGGTATTCGCTGTCGCCGGAACGATAATACCGGCGTGTGATCGAGACTATGTCGCTGTCAAAAGCCAGTGCGCGGTCCTTGTTTTCAATATTCAGAACAACCTGCGCATATCCCTGCGCCCGCCGTCCGGGGGTGCCGCCAAAAATTACGTCTTCCATGCGGGAACAGCGCAGCGTCTTCACCGACTGTTCACCCAAAACCCAGCGAATGGCATCACTGATATTGCTTTTTCCACTTCCATTCGGGCCAACGACCGCGGTAATCCCCTTTTCAAAATTCAGCACGGTTTTATCGGGAAACGTTTTAAATCCCTGTAACTCGAGTGATGTAAGAAAAATGGCGTGCCCCTCCCTTCTGTTTTTTTAAATCGAACAAATGCGAAACTCTCCGCGCGGCAGAGCCGTATCCGGAACAACATGCAAATTATAATGGAAATCTTTCCAATACGCAAGATTCTCTTTTTTCTGCCCCAGTGCGATCGAAAGATCTTGACATGACACAAAAACGGTATAAGAACCAGCGGGATAAAAGGAGAAAAGCAGTTTTTCCATCCGGTTTCGATAGATCCGGCTGCGGCACAGCTCCCCGAAAGCGGGATGATACGGCCCCGCCAGATGATGATCCCGGACACCGGTCTCGTCATGCAGGCCGACCCGGATTACCCGGCATCCGTTTTCCTCAAAGTGGGGAATCAGCCTGGCGCACAGAGAAACCGCTTCCTCTAAGGATTGAGGGGTATAGGCTCCCTGCCGGTACCAATCCGCCAGGAGGGTTCCCGGCAGCACAATAGTCGGATAAATCCGCACGGTAGCTGGTGACAAGCGCAACAGCTTGTCAGCTGTTTTCAGCGCGCCCTCTGCCGTATCCCCCGGCAGCCCGGTCATCATCTGCAGCCCCAGCTCGATCCCAGCGCTGCGGATCTGTCCTGCCGCATCCACCACATCCTGCGCCGTATGGCCGCGGCCATTTTTTCGCAGCACTTCATCCTCCATGCTCTGCGCACCCAGTTCTACTGCGGTTACACCGAAAGAAAGGAGTGTTTTGATAATTTCCGGGGAAATTCCGTCTGGACGGGTGGAAAGGCGAATCCCTTTATACCCCAAATTCTGCACACAGTAGGCACCTGCTGCCAGCAACTCTGTCATGACCGGCCGGGGAATCAGCGTAAAGCTGCCGCCGAAAAAGGCAATTTCCGTATGGGCTGCCCGGTTTTCCGGGCCCTGGGCCTGCTCCCGGGCCGTGCGGATGACCTCATCCGCTGAAACCATTCTCCGGTTCCCCGTAATGCAGGTCTGGTCGCAAAAAGAACAGTGATAGGGGCAGCCCAAATGTGGAACAAAAAAAGCAAGATTTCCGCTTTTCATCAATATCCCATCAATTCCAGGGCTTCCCGTGCGGCCTGCTGTTCAGCTTCCTTTTTGCTGCGCCCGCCGCCCTTTCCGATGACATTGCTGTTCAGATGGACCTCGACCGTAAAATGCTTATCGTGATCCGGGCCGCTTTCTCCGGTCAGAACATAACGCAGTTCTTCCTCCGGATTCTGCTGGATGATCTCCTGCAGGGTGGTTTTATAGTCCTTAAAGGGGCGGGTACCCGCCTGCTTAATCTGCGGGAGGACAAACCGGAGAATGTGCTCGCGGGCACGCTCCATACCGGCATCCAGATAAATCGCAGCGATAACCGCCTCGAACACATCACAGAGGATGCTGCTGCGGTCCTTTCCGCCGGAATGCTGTTCCCCGCGGCTTAACCGCAGATATTCTCCCAGCCCCAGCTGCCGGGAAAAGCCAGACAGCGCTTTTTCACAAACCAGAGCCGCTCTTTTTTTGGTCAGTTCCCCTTCGGGCATATCGGGGAAATGGAGATACAGATAATCCGCTACCACGACGCCCAGTACCGCATCGCCCAAAAATTCCAGGCGCTCGTTGCAAACTGCCTTTCCCTTATGTTCATTGGCATAGGAAGAGTGAGTTAAAGCGGTGCGGAGCAGCTCCTTATCGCGAAAAGTGTACTGCAGCTTTTTTTCCAGTTCCGCAAGATCTCTCATTCTACCTGTCCCCCATGCTCCTTTTCAAAGCATGCGATTGCCTCCGAGATCTCTTCAATCACATGCCCCTCTACGTATGCTTTTGTCAGGCGGATCGCATTTTTAAATGTCTTGGCTTTTGCGCTGCCGTGGGCCTTGAACACCGGCTTGGCGGCACCGATGATGGGCGCTCCGCCATATTCATTGTAATCCAGGCGCTTTTTCATGCCGCGCATATCCTTGAGTACCAGCGCAGCGGCCAGCTTTGTCTTCAGATTTTTCTGGAACAGCTCCTTAATCATGCCAAACAGCTCGATGGCAACACCCTCATAGAGCTTCAGGATCACATTTCCCGTAAAACCATCGGCCACAACCACATCGGCGGCATCGGCAGGAATATCACGGGCCTCAATGTTCCCCACGAAATTCAGGCCGCTTTTCTGCAGCAGTTCAAACGCTTCATGCTGCAGGGTACCGCCCTTGTGATCCTCGGTTCCCACATTGGCAAGACCCACGCGGGGATTCGGGACGCCCATCACTTTATCCAGATAGGCCGATCCCATAATTCCGAACTGCAGCAGCATGTCCGACCGGCACTCCACATTGGCACCGCCGTCGCACAGCATGAAAAAGCCATCGTGCTTGGGCATAACCGGAGCAAAAGCAATACGCTTAATCCCCGGGATTCGATGAACGATCATATTGGCGCCAAAGACCAGTGCACCGCTGTTGCCCGCCGAAATGAAGGCATCGCCCTTCCCCTCGGCCAAGAGCCGGAGGCCGGCGGCCATCGAGCAGTTTTTCTTTTCCCGCATGATGGATTTGGGTGACTCATCCGTTGCAATTACCTCCGGCGCGTCAAAAATCTCCATACGTGCAAGCGAGATTCCGTCCTTTTCCGCCGTCTCCCGGATCACCATTTCGCTTCCGGTCAGGAGGATGTCCACATCATACTCGTCAATGGCCATCCGACAGCCGCGCAAAATTTCCAGAGGGGCGTGATCTCCGCCAAATGCATCTACCACAATTTTCATCGTATTCCTTCCTCCTCCAACATAGTTCGAATAGGCTCCAAAGCCTGTAATCCTCGATGTGCCAAAGCGGCATAGCGCTCCAACTTATCCCGTTTGGGTTCTGCCAGCGGCGGCATCACACCAAAATTGGCCCCCATGGGCTGAAAATCCTTGCTGGCGCTCTCGGCCACATGACAGGACAAGGCCCCCATCATGGTCTCCCGCGGTAAGGTGACAGAGGGAAGTCCCTTTAGCCGGCATACCGCATTTTTCCCGGCAAGTAACCCGGAAGAGGCCGATTCCATATACCCCTCCACCCCGGTAATTTGCCCGGCAAAGAAGAGATTGGGACGGGAAAGAACGGCATAATCCGTTCCCAAAAAGCCCGGGGAATTTAGAAAAGTATTGCGGTGCATCACCCCATACCGGACAAATTCCGCATGGGCCAGGCCGGGAATCAGCCCGAAAACACGCTTTTGCTCGGGAAAACGGAGATTGGTCTGAAATCCTACGAGATTATAGAGTGTTCCCTCCTGATCTTCACGGCGCAGCTGCACAACCGCCCACGGACGATGGCCGGTGCGAGGATCCCGCAGACCGACGGGTTTCAGCGGGCCATAACGCAGGGTATCCTTTCCACGCTGCCCCATCACCTCTACCGGCATACATCCCTCGTAAACTTTGGGATTCTGTACATCAAAATCATGAACCGGTGCCCGTTCTGCGTGAATCAAGGCATCCAAAAAGATCTCGTATTCCTCTTTATTCATGGGGCAGTTCAGATACGCGCTGTCCTCCCCGTGATCATAACGGCTGGCGGCAAAACAGCAGGAGCGATCCAGGCTCTCTGCGGTGACGATCGGAGCAGCCGCATCAAAAAAACTGAGCTTTCCCCCGCAGAGGGAGAAGATCTCCTCTGCCAGGGGCCCCTCGGTGAGAGGGCCTGTCGCGATGATGACAATCCCCTCTTCGGGGATATGCTGTACCTCCTCCTGCCGGACGGTGATATTGGGATGCGAGCGGATTTTTTCCGTGACCATCTGCGAGAACCGCTGACGGTCCACCGCTAAAGCACCGCCGGCGGGGACACGGCAGGCATCGGCACACGGCACCAACAGAGATCCCAAACGCCGCATTTCCTCTTTCAGCAGTCCCGCAGCGCTTTCCACCCGGGCTGCCTTCAGGGAATTGGAGCAGATCAGCTCGGCAAAGAACTCGGACTGATGGGCCGGGCTGAACTTTTTCGGCTTCATTTCCACCAGTTCTACCGGAAACCCGTTTTCGGCAACCTGCCAGGCGGCCTCGCAGCCCGCCAGACCGGCACCAATTACGGTTACCGGGCCCATCATTCGTCCTCCCCGGTTTTTTCAAAACCGCAGTCGGGTGTGATACAATACAGCTTCGGATTCTTTCCTTTTTTGATCAGTAGGGTTTTTCCGCAGCGCGGGCACGTTTCCCGGCTGGGTTCATCCCAGGAAACAAAATCACAGTTGGGATAGTTTTCACATCCATAGAAGATGCGCCCTTTTTTCGAACGCTTCAAAACCACCCGGCCGCCGCACTTGGGGCACAGCGCGCCGGTGTAATTTACATACTTTTTGATATTTTTGCACTCGGGATATCCGGGGCAGGCGATAAACTTTCCGTAACGGCCCATTTTAACCACCATCTGGCGGCCGCATTTCTCACAGATAATATCCGTCTGATCCTCTTTCAGCGTAATCTTTACGCCATCCATATCCGCTTTGGCCTTTTGCAGTGTTTTGTCAAAGTCCCCGTAAAAATTGTGCAGGGTCTGTACCCAGTTTTCTTCTCCACGCTGTACGGCATCCAATTCGTTTTCAATCTGCGCCGTAAAACGGACGTTCACAATCTTGGGGAAATGCTCTTTCATCACCTTTGTGGAGACTTCCCCCAGTTCCGTCGGGATCAGGTTTTTTCCCTCCCGGCGGACATATTCCCGCGCGGTAATCGTCGAGATGGTTACCGCATAGGTGGATGGCCGGCCGATTCCATTTTCCTCCAGTGCCTTAATCAGCGAGGCCTCCGTATAATGAGCAGGGGGCTGTGTAAAGTGCTGATTTCCCGTCAATTCCTTTGCTCGAATGGGTGTTCCGGGCTCCATGACCGGCAGATAGGAAGCGGTTTCTCCGCCTTTTTCCGTACTCTCTTCATACAGCACCGTAAAACCGTCGAAGGTAACCTGAGAGCCGGAGGCTTTAAAGAGGTAATCCCCGGCCAGAATATTGGCCTGGGTGGTATTCATCAGGCAGTTACTCATCTGGCAGGCCACAAAGCGCTTCCAGATCAGCGAATACAATTTATACTGGTCACTGGTCAAACTGCCCTTGATCTCCTCCGGCTGCAGCCCGACCGAGGTGGGACGGATGGCTTCATGGCCGTCCTGGGCGTTGGCCCGGGTTTTAAAGTGACGTTCTTTATCCGGAACATATTTGCCGCCAAACTGATTATCAATATACTCCCGTACTTCGCGAATCGCGTCCTCTGAAATGCGCAGCGAATCCGTACGCATATAGGTGATCAAACCTACGGCGCCCATTCCGGCAATTTCCACGCCTTCATACAGCTCCTGGGCTACCTTCATGGTGCGACGGGCCTGAAATCCCAGCTTCCGGCTGGCCTCCTGCTGGAGGGTGGAGGTGGTAAAGGGCGGGGCCGGGGAACGGCGGCGCTGTCCCTTTTTTACACTTTCCACGCGGAATTCCGCCCCATCCAGGGCAGCAAGAATCCGATCGGCTTCCTCCTGATTGGAAATTTCTATTTTCGTACCGTCTGCCAGTCCGTAGAGAGAGGCGGAAAACTGCTTTCTCTCCCCTTTCGCAAGGAATTTTCCGTCAATGGTCCAGTATTCCTGAGGAACAAAAGCGCGGATCTCCTCTTCACGGTCCACAATCAGCCGCACCGCTACTGACTGTACACGGCCGGCCGACAGTCCGCGACGGATGACCTTCGCCAGAAAGGGACTGAGCTTATAGCCAACCAACCGGTCCAGAATCCGGCGGGCCTGCTGGGCATCGACCAGATCCTGATCAATGCACCGGGGGGCAGCCATTCCCTCCCGAATCCCATTCTTTGTGATTTCGTTAAACGTAACACGGTTCACATCATGGGTATCCAACCCCAGCAGATAGGCGAGGTGCCACGAAATAGCCTCCCCTTCACGGTCCGGGTCCGTAGCCAGCCATACTTTATCACTGTTGGCCGCCGTTTTTTTCAGTTCATCAACCAGTTTTTCTTTTCCCTTGATTACGGTGTATTTGGGCTTAAAATCATGCTTTACATCCACGCTCAGCCGGTTTTCCGGCAGATCGCGTACATGACCCATGGAAGCAACAACATCATAACCGGGTCCCAAATATTTTTTTATGGTCTTCGCCTTGCTGGGCGATTCCACAATTACAAGATTCGACACTCTGATAACCACCTTATCATTGAATTACAGAAACAGTTACAATAGGTTTTTTGAAAACCTTCTTCTCTTTTCCTAAAAAAGGCTTTCAGAAGACTTATGTTTCTATTCCTTTGCATAGCGTCTTCCTGAAAAAGACTGAATAAACCCCATCAGCTCCAGTTCGGTCGCAGCGGAAAGGGCCTGCTGGATCGAGAGGGATGTTTCTGCACATATCTCTGTGATATGGCGGGGTTCTGTGGATAATGCATAATAGAAGAGAATAGCTTCCTTTGAAAAGCCATTCAGGGCCGGTTTTTCCTCGCTGGATTGTGCAGCCGGTGCGGGTTTTTCCGGGGTCGTGAAAACCGGCCGGGTAATCCCCCGGTATTCCTCCAAAATATCTTCGGCGCACGTCACCGGTTTGGCACCGTCCTTAATCAGCGCATTCACACCGGCACCATTGGGATTCAGAATCCCCGCCGGCACTGCAAATACATCTTTCCCCTGTTCGGCTGCCAATCGCGCCGTGATCAAAGAACCGCTTTTGCTGCCCGCCTCAATAACCAGAACACCGCGGGACAGACCGGAGATCAACCGATTCCGCACGGGAAAATTTCCGCGCTGCACGCCGCCGTCGGGCGGGTACTCCGAAAGAAGAAGCCCACCCCGCCGGACAATTTCCCGGCGCATTTTTTCATTTTGAACAAGATAAGGATATCCAATCCCACAGCCAAGAATACAGATGGTTCTCCCCCTGGCCTCCAGGGCACCGTAATGGGCAGCCGCATCAATGCCCAGGGCTCCTCCGCTGATAACCACAGCCCCCTGCCGGCACAACTGGGAGGCGAGCATTTTCGCCGTCTGCTTCCCCTCTTCGCTGGCTTTCCGGGTGCCCACAATCGCAATGGATAGTTCGGCGTGCAAAAGGGACGGATCTCCCTGTGCAAACAGGACCGCCGGAGCATCCTCAAAGGGGCGCAATGCCGGCGGGTAATCCTCATCGGCCGGTGTGAGAACCTGCTGCCCCACCGATTGGGCATACTGCAACAGTGCCGTAGCCTGCTGTTCATTGGAATAGCGCAGAACCGCGATCTCTTTTTCAGAGAGAAAGGTCATCTCACTCCACACGGCGGGACCCGCTGCAAAAAAAGCGGAAAGCGAGCCAAACCGGCGGCACAACAGAGAGGGCTTGCGGCTTCCTGCTCCAAAAGCCTTCTGGGCACAAATCCACAGACAGCGTTCATCCATCATTTTCGTCCTCCTGTACGGCCGTGCGCATCATTTCCCACATCAGAATAGAGGCGGAGGCCGCCGCGTTGAGGGACTCGGCCCGCCCCAGCATGGGAATAGTCACGCGCTTTTCACACCCGGCGATCGTTTCGGTGAGAAGACCGTTCCCCTCATTCCCGATCACCATAATGCTTTTTTCGGGAAAAGAAAGATGGGTGACCGGCTGTGCGTCGCGGGCGGGCACGGCGGCAAAGGTGACAAATCCCCCTTTTTCCCATTCCGGCTTGGCGGCGGCAAAGGAGGAAGAAAAGAAAACGGGCAGACGGAAAGCCGCCCCCATCCCGGCACGCAGCGCCTTGGGGCTGTAAAAATCACAGCACTCCCCCAATAAAATGACACCGGCAATTCCCAGCGCCTCTGCGGTGCGGCACACCGTCCCCAGATTGGCCGGATCCTGCATGTTCTCCACAGCCAGGTATTTTCCCGGACAATCCGGCATTTTTGGGGTGTTCCGCTCTTCCCCTGTCGGCATCCGGCACAGGCAGAAAATCCCCTGCGGAGAGCGCGTATCGCTGATCAGCTCGGCCACCGAAGGGGAAATACAGCAGATCTGCTGCGCCTTTTCCCGGATTTGTTGTACATAGGTGCGGTATTTTTCCTCAGCCTGTTCAGTAAAAAGCAGAGCCAGCACCGGCACCTGGCTGCGGGCGGCATCCAGACACAGCCGGGCTCCTTCCACGACGAAAAGGCCCTGTGCATGCCGCTTTTCCGCGGAGCGCACGAGCCCGGATATCTCTTTGATCCATTCGTTTTTTCGGCTGGTAATATACGTGGTTTCTGGCATGGATTCGCTCCTACTGCAGTGCTTGGCCAAATGCCCGGCAAAAAGTTAACGCCCGGAGCGTTTCATACACCCCGAGCGCAAAACAATCCTTACAGAGCAGCCTTCGCCTGTTCAACCAGCGCAGCAAATGCCTTGGAATCAGCAATTGCGATTTCGGAGAGCATTTTGCGGTTCAGCGTAATGCCGGCTTTCTTCAGGCCATTCATGAAAGTGGAGTAGTTGATGTCATTGGCCTTGCAAGCAGCAGAAATACGGGTAATCCACAAACGGCGGAAATCTCTCTTCTTCGCTTTACGGCCGATGAAAGCATAGTTGCCGCTCTTCATAACGGCCTGTTTGGCCATTTTAAAATGCTTGCTCTTGGAACCAAAATAGCCCTTGGCCAGCTTCAAAATCTTTTTTCTTCTTTTACGGGTGCTTAATGCGCCTTTTACACGTGCCATTCTATGTTACCTCCAAATCGTAGCGTACTTTACGAAACTGTCCCTTATTTGTAGGGAATCATCATCTTGATTGCCTTGACATTGGTCTTATCGGCAACCGTGTTCTTGCGCAGGTTTCTCTTGCGCTTGGTGGACTTGATGGCGCTGTTCAGTTTATGGCGCTTGTTGGTGTGGGCGCGCATCACCTTACCGTTTTTCGAAAGCTTGAAGCGCTTTTTGGCGCCGCTGTGCGATTTAATCTTGGGCATGACTGCTCCTCCTTAATAATTATTTGACGGGTTTCGGGGCCAGGAACATCAGCATGTTTCGTCCCTCCAGCTTTGCGGGCTTTTCCACATTGGCAATTTCCGCACAGGATTCTGCAAAGCGGGTCATAATGACATGGCCCTGATCCTGATGGCCCATCTCACGGCCGCGGAACCGGATGGAAGCCTTCACCTTGTTGCCGCTCTTCAGGAACTTCATGGCCTGATTGAGCTTGGTCTGGAAATCGTTTTCGCCAATATTCAGCGACAGACGGATCTCCTTAATCTCGACAACCTTCTGGTTCTTCTTCGCTTCCTTTTCCCGTTTTGCCTGTTCGAAACGATACTTGCCGTAATCGATGATTTTGCAGACCGGGGGCTGCGCCTGCGGCGCGATTTTTACCAGATCCAGGTTCCGGGCGTAGGCTTTTTCGCGGGCCTGCGAGGCCGGCATAATGCCCAGCTGAGAGCCATCGGAATCAATCACTCGCACCTCTTTATCGCGGATCTCTTCATTGATCTGCAGTTCCTTTGTGCTAATGGTCAAACACCTCCAAAACACGTTTCTGTTACTTGACAGAAAAACAAAACGCGGACAGTTTCTGCCCGCGTGTCAATGCAAAAGAACACTCTTTCCCCATAAAGGAAAAGGATCTTTTTTATTGACCCGTGTCAGACAGAACTGCACAGGTGAGGACGAGAGAATTTCGCCCTTCTTTGTTTTCCTAAATGATTATACGCGCGTTCTTCCGGAAAGTCAATACCAGGACAAGGAAAATTTTCACCGATTTTCCGGTATTTCTTCGGGATCCCACACGGGCCGCTGCAGGGAAAAGGAATACAGCATCCTCTCTTTTACCTTTTTGCCAAAGATTTTTTCCAGGGCGATGGTATACAGCTGAATCTGCTTTTGGTACCGTTCCCAGAGTTGCTGCGGTGTAACATGGTGATCGGTTTTGTAATCGACCAGAACCAACCCGTCCTCCTCCTCAAACAGGCAGTCAACGGCCCCCTGCAGCAGGATCTGGCTGGATTTTGCCTCTTCCCTCAACAACTCCGGATGAATCAGCGAGGCCGGGATGCGGGCCGCAAACCGGTACTCACGCCACAGTTTTCCGGCCCTCAACATCCGTTTTCCCAAGGGGCTTTCGAAAAATCCGCGGATCGAGGAAAAATCCAGCAGGGTAAATTGTTCATTTGTCAGAAACCCCTGCTCGACTAATCGAGTTCCCTCTGCCACCGGATCTTCCGCTGCCGCGTGATAATCGACAAACTGCATATAGGTATGGGCAGCTGTTCCGGCCTCGGCACCGGTTCCTTTCTCCCTTGCGAGGAACAGCGGGCGGAGAAAGACCGGTTCCCTCTCCTTTTGATCCCGGGCCGCAATTTCAGAGGCGGTCACTTTTGTCTCTGTTCCCGTCATTTCCTGATAGGGATAGCGGTACCGAACCTTTTCAACGATTTTTTCCACATCCTCCGCCACCGGCTCCGCATCGGATATCTCCTCGCCCTTTACTTCCTCTTTTTCCGCAAAAGGAGCCAGCAGGCACAATTTCATTGAACCCGCGTCTTCCGTGCGGACATATCCCTTATCCAGATGCAGTTCCCTGCGCCATCCGGCCGAATCCGGGTGACGCAGAACACACGCAAGCAGCCAATCCCCCAGGCAGCGGCAATTCCGAAGGGCCACAAACGGAAGGGTTTTCCCCATTCCGCTGTGCGTGTAAATCCGCCGGAGAGTTTCCTCTCCTTTATCGGCGGTCATTACCATGATCAGCTTTTCCTTGGCGCGGGTCATGGCCACATACAGAATCCGCATTTCCTCCGAATACTGCTCCTGCCGCTTTCTCTGCAAAATCATATTCCGGACAAAAGAACAGCCCTTTTCCTTTGCAAAAACCCCCAGCCCCATATCTGCGTGAAGAGTTACGGGCGCCGTTTCATTGTGAAAACGATGGCCGCATCCTGCCAGAATTACAATGGGAAACTCCAGCCCCTTTGATTTGTGTACGCTGAGGATCGTAACCCCTTTTTCCGAATCCGGCGCCGCTTTTTCCGGGGACACGGTCCGGTTTTTCTCCAGCCGGCTGATATAGCGCAGAAAAACCGACAGGCCGGTGCGGTTTCCTTCCTCAAAATGGCTGGCAAAATCCAAAAGCTGATACAGCCGCGCGCTGCGCTCCTCCCCCTGCGGCAGCGCCTGCATCAGAGGGAGAATCCGTGTGGTACGGAAGAGATAAAGAAGCAGCTCATCCGCACGCATAACCGCCGCGGCTGCCCGATAGGCCTCCAGATCCTGCAGCAGTAAATCGGCCTTGGGATATTTTTTCCGGCTTTGGACGAGAACGGTATAGAGATTGACCCCGGGGTGTTCCAGGCGCATCTGCGAAATTTCATCCGGGGAAACTCCGTACAGGGCACTCATCATCACGCCCAGCAGGGGGATTTCCCGGGTGGGGTTGTCGATCACACGGAGAAGATTCAAAATCAGAGAGATCTCGGGGGTTTGGAAAAAATCCTCTTCACTTCCGGCTGAGGCATGAAGGCCGGCGCGGTTCAGTTCTCGGGCATATACCGAAGCCTGCTGGCTGACGGTGCGCAGAAGGATGCAAAAATCCCCCTCCCGCACCCGGCGCTGACCGGCCTTATCCGTAATCATCAAACCCGAATCCAGCATTTCATGGATCTTTTCCGCAATCAGCCTTCCTTCCAGAACGGCATCCTCTTCCTCCGTTGGCATACCGGCGCGTTCCCGGTCGATCAGCCAGAACTCCGGGTCATAGCCTTCCCCGTCCGGATAATAGTCGGCTCCGCAGACAAGGCGGTCCTGACCGGAATAGGACACATCCCCCAGATGCTCGCTCATAATCTGGGAAAAGGTGAAGTTGACAAAATCCGTCACGCTTTTTCGGGAGCGAAAATTTCGGTCCAGGGTGATGCTTCCCGGGTACAAATCCGTTTCCTCCGTCATCGCTGGGAACTCTTTTCGATAATGAAGAAAGATCTGCGGCATGGCCTGCCGGAAACTGTAGATGCTCTGTTTTACATCCCCCACAAAAAAGAGATTGCCCTCCTGTCGGGAAATGGCGCGGAAAATCGTATCCTGGGTCTCGTTGGTATCCTGGTACTCATCCACCATAATTTCGTCAAACCGGGCGGCCACGGCTTTGGCAGCCTCGGTTCGGGAAAAGGAGCCATCCGGCTGCGGAATACACAGAATTGCAAGAGCCCAATGCTCCAGATCATCGTAATCGGCCACGTTTTGTTCCGCTTTCAGCCCGGAAAAGATCTCACGATAGCGAAGCACCATGCGGAAAATTTCCCCGGCGGTTTTCCGCGAAGTGGCCACACTTTCCCGCAGATCCTCTTCCGCCGGGCAGAGAGAATCCCCACTTTCCTGACCGCTTTCCTGACCGATTTTCTGAAAATCCTTTTTCATCTGATCGAGCAGGCCCTTCATCATAACGCGAAGGGGATGATCGGTCGGATACTTTTTTGCCATGGAGCCGCGGAAGGCTTTGGGGCTTCCCACCGTCAGGCCGCTCATTTTCTCCCGGAATTCCCCCCAGGAAATTCCGTCGATGTCCGCAGGAATTCGGGAAAGATCCTGCTGCAACGCGAGCAGAACATCTGCATACGCGGCATAGATTTCCGGTTCCTCCTCGAGAATCGAGAGCCAGAGAGGGATGCTTTCCTGGTAATACCGAGCGATATCCAGCGCGTCCTGCATGGCGCTGCACCCCCAGACCGTCTGTTCCGCAGGCAGTTGGGGATCATAGAGCTGCAGGGTTTTCTCCATCCAGAATTTTGGAAAGGGATGGGAGGACAAAAACTCATCAACCTGATCGATCACTTTTTCCAGACCGGTATCGCTGCGGTCAGTGCTGAACAGATCGGCCAGAAACCGGAATTCCCCGGTCGGCTGCGCATAGCACTCCTCCAGCAGTTGTTCCATGGCGTCCGCTTTTAAAAGAGCCAGTTCATTCTCATCGGCAATGCGGAAATCGGAGGAAATGGGCAGCAAGGAGGAAAACTCTCGAACCAGGTCGTTGCAAAAGCTGTGAACGGTGCTGATTTTTGCCTGCGGCAGTCGCAGCAGCTGCTGTTTCAGATGACCATTTTCAGGATCCTGCAGTAAGAGGTCGGATAACGCTTTTTGTACACGGGCCCGCATTTCCGCCGCTGCCTTTTTGGAAAAGGTCACCATCAAAATCCGATCTACATTGCCCGGATTCTCCGGGTCGGTGATCCGCTCGATCATCCGCTGAACCAGCACCGCTGTCTTTCCGCTTCCGGCTGCGGCCGATACCAGAACCGTACCTTCCCGCCGGTCAATAGCCAGCTTCTGGGCCGGGGTCCATGCTGTTGCCATCCGCCATACCTTCTTTCATCTCTTCCTGCATCTGTCTGAGTGTTTCCTCCGGGCTTTGTTTGTTCTTTTCCACCGGGAATCTCTGATACTCTTTTCCGCAAACAGCGTAATACGGGCAGTAGGAACAACCGTGCTCCTGAACCAGAAGGGGCCGCGCCTGAATATTCCCCTTGCACAGTTCTTTGGCCATAATCTCCACCCGGCTGCGGGTATAGGAGAGAGCTGTTTTCATGCCGCTCTCACTGATCACGCGGCTTCCCCGGGCAAAGGCGCCGGCTTTTGTCTTCCCCACCGGGATAAATGCGCCCTTCCCCTCATCGCGGTAGGTGTGGTCCATTTTGGTGAGAACGGAATCATTCTCCACCACCATTCCGCTCATACGGTCCGCAATTTTCCCGTTTCCATCTGTCCGCACCGGCATATACAAAATTCCGGCCGGAGAAAAAAGATGATTCTCCAGAACCGCACAGAGGTACAGCATCATCTGCAGATCCATGCCGGACAGCATGCGGGAGAGCTCGAAATCCTTCTTTCCCGTTTTGTAATCAATGATACGCACATAGGTTTTCTCCCCGATCCGGCACAGATCTATTCGGTCGATCTTCCCGCCGACTTCCACGGATTCCCCGTCGGGGAGCGTAATTTTCAGCGTATCCACCGGCGCCTGCCCCAATTCCTGTTCAAAATACGCCGGGGTAAAATCCGTTGCGCGCATTTCATCCGCGGCATAGCGCACTACCGCACCGATAACCTCCCGATAGTGGCGGAACATCGCCTGGAAGCGGGCGGTTTGGGAGGACAGGCCCCCCAGCGTCTCCTGCGCGTACCGGTCCATCCACTGATCCACTTTTTCCTGCAGGGAATCACCCTGAATCGATGGATTCTCTGCCAGCTGGGGAAGCATATGCTCCAGGACATAATGGGCCAGATTGCCGTATTGCAGCGCATTGAGCTCGGCGCGCAAGGGTTCTTTTATGCGCAGCCCATACCGGCAAAAATAGCGGAACGGGCATTTATAGTAGGTTTCGATCTGGGTAGCGGAGATTTTCTGCTCCATAAAGAGCTTTCGGGCGGTACGGGAATCCCGGATCTTCCCCTCCACCCCATTGGAGGCCGCATAAACGGCCTGCACGCTCGACTGAATATCGGGAAGACGCTGAGCCGCTGTCCGCACCGAGGCCGCAACGGCCGAATGATCCCGGTGACGCAGGGCAAATTGGGCCAGAAGGGTCTCGGCAGACGAGGCTGTCACACAAAGCGGCAAATCCCGGGCGTTTTCCATCGGGCAACGGGGAAAAAGAGCGAGGATTTGTGTGATGATTTCCGAAGGCGTATTTTCTTCCTTTCCATCCCAAAGCGGATAGGAAACCACCACTTCCTCGGATGCGGAGCAAACCGATGTATACGCGGAAAAGCGCTCCTGGTCAATCCGTTCTTCCAGAGTATCGTGCAGATTCAGCCCGCAGCGAATCAATTCCTTTCTCTCGTTTTCACTGAACATCCCATCCGATTCCCCGACGATCCGCGGGAATTTTCCCAGTACAGCCCCCAAGAGGAAGACCACCTTCGGCTGCCCGGCCCGCATGCGCCCGGCCACTGATACCGTCACTTCATCCATGTGCTGCGGAATACTGGAAAGCCGCTGCACCCGGAAAATCTGGCGGAGAAGATAATGATAGCGGAGCAACGGAATTTTCCTCTCTGCCAACGTCATCGCCGTCTGGTCCAGAATCTGCATCAGCATCTCCCACAGGCGTTCCTGCAGGCGGGCATCCTCCAGCCTGCCGCTGAGGCGCAGCTGTTCGGCCAATTGGGGCAGGGTGGTTTCAATCTGATACTCCTGCAAAAGTGAATATACCGCCGCGGCGATCTCTTTTCCGGTAGGATCTTTTCCTTTTTCCGCGAAATGGATCAACGGTTCTATCAGCTGCCGGCGCAGGCCTTCCAGATGGGCGAGCTCCTGTTTCTGCTTTTCCGAAAAATCCTGTACGAACCCCGCCGGATTTTTCGTCCATTCGGTTTTCCAATCGCCGCTGCGCAAATTCCATAGAAAGACGTAGTTCTCCATACCGGCGATTTCCTCCAGGGACATGGGAATCAGGCCGCACTTTAATACAGCCATCACATCATCGGTGCGAAAGCCATACTGTACGCAATCAAAGGCAGCCAGAATCAGACGGATCAGCGGTTCGCTCTCCACCGAAGCGGGGCGATCCAGAAAAACGGGAATTTCATACTGATCAAAAGCGGCCTGAAGAGCATTTTGATACTCGTTTTCATCCCGCACAATGACGGTGATATCCCGATAGCGGTATCCCTTTTCCTGCACACAGCGGCGAATCAAGGCGCCAACCGCCATACATTCCTCGTACCGTCCGGCGGCACGAAGCAAATGAATGTGTTCAGGAATACCCTCATATTCCTGTGGACCCGTGCGGAAAAAGCGGTCCGCCAAAAAAGCGAGCTCGCTGTTTTGATAGCGGGGCTTATCGGTCAGATACTGCGGGACGGCGATGGGGATCCCATTCTGAGAGGCCATATTTTTCAGCACCGCAAGGGTGTGGCACACGGGGGCAAACAGCGAATCATCCCCCGGCAGCAATCCCATTCGGTCTGTGCACAGCGTTATGTACAGATCTTTACAGCGGCGCATCAGAATCTGCAGGACCTGGTACTCCTGTTCCGTAAAGCCGTGAAAAGAGTCCAGAATCAGAGTGATTCCGGAAAAACACTCCGGATGTTCCGTCAGGCTCTCACATAGACGCATCAGGTCGTCCTGGGGATCCAGGTAGCTCTGCTGCACATAGGCCTCAAAGGCCGAGAGAATCAGCGCGGTTTCCTCCGCTTTTTCCCGCAGGGCGGAGGACGCGCAGCTTTTCCCCGCCTGGGACAGGTCATGGGGTTGCAGCGAGCAGGTTTTCATCTCTTTTTCCACCAGCAGAAGCCGGCGGATCAGCTCACCGCCGGCCGCGTGGCCGCCCAGCATCTGCTGATAATCCTGTGTATCATCCAGCGCCATGCTCATCAGAATATGACGCCCGGTATCATCCAGCCGGCTCCCGTTTTTTGAACCATAACGACGGAACACGGCATCGGGGAGCCGCGCAAAACTGGTAATCTGGATGCCGGCAAAAAAGGCCTCACCGTATTGCTCCAAAACCGCCCTCTCTGTTTCATAGGAGTACTGTTCCGGAACAAGGAGCATAACATCCTGCCCTTCTTCTCTTTTTTTCGCCAAAAGCCGGCGGGCAATGGCCGTTTTTCCGCTTCCCGCGGGGCCCAGAATAAAGTGCAGCATGGGGCGCCTTCCTTTCTTTTTGTTAATCATAGCAGATTTTTCCCGACAGGAAAAGCCCTGTCCTTTTTTACCATTGCCATTCCTGTACCCATTGAATCGCTTGCTGCGTCCACTCCCATACGCGGAAACGGTAGTCCGTTTCGTCCGTCTGAATCAGATCGTTTTCCTCCTGGGTGAAAGAGGATTCCACATTCTCGCTCACTGCCGGGAGGCACAGGGACGGGAACATCACACACCACCAGTTGTGCCCCTCTGCTTCACCGATCCGTATGGTTAAAGAGCGGTAAGTCCCCGCCGGCAGCGTATAGGTCTTTCCCTCCCTGTCGGTGTAGGTGCGGGTGGGAAAATACTCGGTGCAGAACCCTCCGCTTATCTCCTGCTCTTTCCCGCAGTTTTGAACCGTCTCCCGGGCGCTTTGCAGAAGCGAGGGGAGCTTTTCCCGCAAAATCTCCTCAGCCTGTAAGGGGGAATCCACCGAATCCAGCAGCCCGGCGGCCTCCTGCAGAATCCGGTCCCGTACCTGGAGCTTTATCGCCTGGTCCTCTTTCGTATCGGAGTTTGCCAGAATGTGAAACCGCAGCACTTTTTCACTGAGGTTTTCCGACCGGACACCAAACGAGAGAAACTGTCCGCAAAACAAAAGGAAAAAGGCAAGGGCGATAGCCCGGATTCCTCTTTTTCGTTCCCATAAAGCAAATTTCTTCAATAAAAACATCCTCTCTGTCTTTTTCATACAGAGAGGATGGGCCTTGTTTTCCGAATTATACCGGGGAAATGGAAAAATCCGGAAACGGCGAAACCGGACGGCACAGGTAGCACTGCCCATACGCCCGAAGAGCCCTCCGGGCGGAAAAAGCGTCCTGATCCCGCGAAAAAATTCCAAATACCACCGAACCGCTCCCGGTCATGCAGGCCCCCACTGCCCCTTCCCGCAACATCGCCTGCCGGATTTCGCGGATCTGGGCGAGCTGTAGCACGTCGTCAAACCGGTTTCCGATAGCTTTTCCCAAATCATTCACGCTCTTTTGATAAAGGGCAGCTTCCACTGCGGGAACAAAGGGGATTGCTGGAGCCGTACAGGCATCCGCTTGCCGGAATGCCTGGGGGGTGGAAATCCCGATCGGCGGCTTGCAGAGCAGAAGCATACAGTCCGGCATGGCGGGCAGCGGGGTCAAAATCTCCCCGATTCCCTCGGCTCGCTGGGTGCCGCCGCGGACACAGAAGGGTACATCCGCCCCCAGGGGCAGCCCCATGCGGCACAGCTCCTCCTCGGAAAAGGGAAATCCACGCAGGCGGTTCATTAAGCGGAGAACGGCAGCGGCATCGCTGCTTCCTCCGCCCATGCCAGCCTGTGAAGGAATTTTCTTTACAAGCTTCATTGTAAAGCCGTTTTGCTTGTCGTTTGTACTCCTTAAAAACATGCGGGCAGCCTTTACACACAGGTTGTTTTCGTCAGCTGCCAGTTCACTTCCCTCAATTTTCAACGTTACTTTCCCATCCCGGGTATAGGTTCCCTCCAATGTATCATGAAGGGAAACCGACTGCATGACCATTTTCAGCAGATGATAGCCGTCTTCCCTTTTCCCCTCGATATCAAGGGCCAGATTGATTTTTCCATAGGCATATTCCTGCGTCAGTTTCTTCATAAGGCCCTCCCTTCCTTTTAAAAACGGAACAGTGAAAAACGGCGGATATCAATCACATGCTGCGGACACATCTCGTGACAGCAAAAACAGTGAATACAGTTTTGATAGTGAATCTGTGCCTTTCGATTCTTCAGGGATATAGTGTGCTGGGGGCAGCTCTGGGCGCACTTTCCGCAGCCAACACAGTCCTTTTCCCGAATCTTGGGATAGGGCGTGGTAATTTTTTGAGCCAAGGGACGGAGAAAAGCCGGAAGCCGGTCGATAAAATCACTGGATTTTGATTCGGGCATGCAGAAATCCGATACGGCCAGAGAGAAAAAGGAATCCCCCTCCACGGGGATCTCTTCCAGACTCCCAGGGCACAGCCCCCTTCTCACGGCTTCCCGCAGCAGCCATACCTCCTGCTGTTTCATGCCGGCCAGTTCACAGCAAACCGTATCAATGGCATAGGGGTTCCGGGATGCGGCCAGTACTCCCATGGGCTTCGGGGAGCCGCCGGTCGGTCCGTTTCCCTCCATGGCGAGAATGCCATCCATCACGCAGATGGCTGGGCGGACATATTCGCACAAATCCACCAACATGGCGGCAAACTCTTCCTTCTGCGGAAAGCGGCAGTGCATTTCGGGTTTCATCAATCCCGGAATCACCCCGAAAAGATTCTTGCTGCATCCGCTGAACATCATCATGCAGTGGGATTTCAGCTTGGCAATATCCACAATCAGATCGGCCTGCAGAATGGGGGTAATCACATCGAACAGTCGGCAGCGCTCCCCCTGGGGATAGGAAACGGACTGATGGGAACAGTCCTCGTTGAGTGTGACGCCATAGGTTTCGGCCATCTCACGGTAACCGCAGCCCTGATACAGGGATCGGAGCAGCGCCGGTGTGTAGGGTCCTCCCGGGCTCTCGGCTACCACCACCTCGGCCCCCCGTTCCATCAGCCAGGTGCATACGGCTGCGGTGACCAGCGGATGGGTACATACACCGCTGGTTCCATCCGCCCGTACCACCAGGTTGGGTTTTACTGCCACTTTGATCCCCGGGTGGAGAAGCTCTTCTGCCTTTATGGCGGAAAACTGCTGATCAATCACTGCCCGAATTTTATCATACCGGTACCCTTCACACCGGTTTAACGCCACCAGCGTATCACAATTTTTCATACTTTTTCACAAAGCGCTCAATTCGGCGCAGAGCCTCCGTAATATGCTTAATGGAATAGGAATAGGAAATCCGGACAAAACCTTCACCGCAGGCGCCAAAGGCCGTTCCCGGCACGACGGCTACGTGTTCCTCGTAAATCAGTTTTTCACAGAAATCATCGGAAGTCAGCCCTGTTTTCTGAATGCTGGGGAAAACATAAAAAGCCCCTTCGGGATCAAAGCAAGTCAGTCCCATCCGGTTCAGCTCGCTCACAATCAGACGGCGGCGCATATCATACTGTTCCCGCATATAGGTGATATCCGGGTCGCCGTTGCGCAGCGCCTCGATGGCCGCATATTGGGCCGGGGTCGGGGCACTCATAATCACATACTGGTGCAGCTTTGTCATGGCCGCCAGAATTTCAGCGGGCCCCATGGCATATCCCAGCCGCCATCCGGTCATGGCGAACGCTTTGGAAAAGCCGTTTACAACAATGGTCCTCTCCCGCATTCCGGGAATGCTGGCCAAAGAGCAGTGACCAGCTTTCCCATAAGTTAGTTCCCCGTAAATCTCATCGCTGAGAACCAGCAGATCGTTCTCAATAATCACCTTCGCAATCTCTTCCAGATGTTCCCGGCGCATCACACCGCCGGTGGGATTGTTGGGATAAGGAAGAATCAGAAGCTTGGTTTTCGGTGTGATTTTCCGAAGCAGCTCATCGGCTGTCAGGCGAAAGTGATTTTCCGCCTTTGTTTCAATGATAACCGGAATCCCCTCGGCCATTTCTGTCATGGGTACATAACAGACGTAACTCGGCTCGGGGATCAGGACCTCGTCACCGGGATTGATCAGGGTGCGAATGCACAGATCAATGGCTTCCGATCCACCCACGGTCACCAGACATTCTTTCTCCGGGTTGTACTCCACCCCATAATGGCGCAGAAACCAGGCGCATAATTCTTTGCGCAGATCCAAAAAACCACGGTTGGGGGAATAGTGTGTGCGTCCCTTGTCCAGCTGGCGGATTCCCTCCTGGCGGATATGCCAGGGGGTGGAAAAATCCGGTTCCCCAATGCTCAGCGAGATGACATCCTCCATTTCATTGGCGATATCAAAAAATTTGCGTATGGGCGAAGGCTTAATAATTTGAATTTCCCGGTTGAGACGGGACTGATAGTCGATCACCGTTACTGTCCCTCTCTCTCGTCAACTTCTTCTCCCTGCAGGGAAACGCCCGCTTCCTTATAGCGATGCAGGATAAAATGGGTCGCCGTAGAGAGTACTCCGTCAATCGGGGCCAGACGCCGCGCCACAAACACAGCGATATCCTGCATGGTTTTGGCATTGACCGTCACCGCCAGATCATAGGAACCACTCATCAGATACAGGCTTTCCACCTCGTCAAAGGCCATGATGTGTTCGGCAATTGCATCAAAACCGGTATCCTTGCGCGGAGTAACACGCAATTCGATCAGGGCAGACGCGCGCGCTACCTGCGCTTTCTCATAATTGATCAGGGGCTTATACCCGCAGATGACCCCCGCTTTCTCGTAGGCATCCAGTGTAGCCGCCACTTCTTCGGTGGTTTTTCCCAGCATCACGGCGATCTGCTCATTGCTCAGCCGGGCATTTTCCTGTAAAAGCTGTAAAGTTCTCTCCATGACAATCTCTCCTATCATAAAACTTGCTCCCCAATTTACAGAATCGGGATCCGGACCGGTTCCCTCTCTCGGAACAACGTATAGTGGGAAAAGCCAATCCGGCGAAGCATCTCCAAAACACGGGGAATTCCGGCGCCTGTATCCCGTGGGATATGAGCATCGGCCCCGATCGTGATCATCCGCCCACCTTTTTCGTAGTAGCGGCGCACCAGGCTCTCATCCGGAAGGGGAACGCCAATTTCCTGGCGGTATCCGGAAGCATTCACTTCCAGGGCGATCCCGCGCCGGATAAGCTCCTCAAAAATCAAATCAATCTGGGGCAGAAACCGGGTGATTTCCGTCTTTTCCGGGGCGACATGGCGCATATAGCGGAAGGGATAGGTTAAATGGGCCAAAGAATCAAACCGACCCCACTGAACCATCTGCAGCAGCTCGGAAAAATACCGGGAGAGCAGTTCTTCGGGATCCTCTTTTTCATAATGCAGAAAATAAAAATCTTCTTCCCCCTTGAGGTTATGCAGGGAACCCAGAATAAAGTCGTAGGGGCCGGCGCGTTCCACTTCTTCGGCGGCGTGCAGGTCCTGCAGCGGTTCTCCCAGCTCCACCCCGAACAGGACTTCCAGCTTTCCCTCCCAGTCAGCGGCTGCCTGCTTTGCCATAAAACGGGAGGATGCCATCATCGCCCGTGAATTGTCAAACAGAAACGTGGAACAATCCCGGTGGTCCGTGATGGTGATACTGTCCATTCCATGTTCCCAGGCGGCACGCGCCATTTCCTCCACCGGAGAAAACCCATCAAAAGAGGCGCTGGAATGCATATGGCTATCGCTGAGAAACTGTTTGGCCATATCCGCTCACACAGTCCTTTCGCAAAGCGGCTTTTTGCGCACCAAAAGCCGGTGAATATGGTACAAAAGCCGGGAAATCCGGGCACTGAAAGGAATATCATAAAGACGGGTAAAGAACAGAGAAACCCGCCCCTTCTTCTCTTTCATGCTGGCCATGGGGGCATCCGATACCCGTGACAACGCACGGTATCGCAGATAATGCTCTCTCCCCCAAATCGTGCAGTCGGAAAACCAGGGCTTGGTGGGAAGTTTGCCGCCGATGTAGTGGAGAATCACCACATTCTTCCGCTCCTGCATGACGCTTTCCTTTGAAAAGGTCGGTTTTTCCGCGCAGTTATAGGAAGCAACCATCTGGTAAACCCGGTCGCTCAATCCGGCGGGAAAATCGTACCGAAGCGGCAGCCGCACCACGTCCTCCGGACGCACAGCGAGATTAAACAGTGTCTGATCGGGAAAACGGAAAGAGGAGCCGTATTTTTTTACCCAATCCTGCAAAACAGCATCGATGTGCCGTTTCCGGCACTCCTGCAGATTAAAGAGCAGGACACCGCCATTAAAATAGAAAGGCGTATCCCAGAAGGGATCATCCGGGGCCACCGCCAAAAAAGCGGGAATATCCAGAATCCCGCCCAGCACTTTTCCGGTTAAATCGGTTTCCCACAACTCCTTAAGCGGCTGCAGGTTTACCGTATCCCCGTCAATCCACAGAATTCGATCGAGATCCGGGAACAGCTCCTCCATAAACATGTACAGATAGGCGTTGCAGGTTCCCTTCCACCCGGTGGGCCGGTAGTTTTCGCGAATTTCGCGGATGTAAGTATCGCAATTGTGCAGCCGAACCGTTCCGTTGGGGTAGTTTTCCGCCGCACTCATCAAAAGCCGTTCGTTTTCAGGGGAAACCTCTTCGGTCAACACATGCACGCATACCGGCACATCGCGGTTGCTCTCGAAAACCGATACAGCCGATACCACTGTCGGCGCGCAATACCCGTTGTTCGTCATATAGCAAACATGGATCATTGTTCTCATCCCTTTTTCATAAGCCTGCTCACCCAAAGATTTCGGTGAAACTATGGTAAATATACCACAAAAACCAGGAAAAAGGAAGGGAATTTCCCTTTTTCCTCTGCAAAAGTACCCAATATTGCTTTTTTATATTACTATAATAAATTTTCCTTGACTTTATTTCCGGGTTCCTCCATAATAATAGAAAATTCATAGGAAAAGGAAGGATATTTTCCATGCGTGCGATTATTACCGTTGTCGGCAAAGATACTGTTGGCATTCTGGCGGAAGTTTCTCAAATCTGTTCCAAAGAGCATGTAAACATTATGGACGTGACCCAGTCCATTATGCAGGATATGTTTGTGATGATTATGATGGTGGATATCTCTTCCTGTGCGGTTCCGTTCTCCACCCTGCAGGATGAACTGGAAGCCGCCGGAAGCGAGATGAATCTGAAAATTCACGTCATGCACGAGGATATTTTCAACTCGATGCATCGCATTTGATCCCGGAAAGGATGAAGAAACATGGGTGTTGTCAATACACACGATATATTGGAAACGATCCGGATGATCGAAAATGAAAATCTGGATGTGCGCACCATCACAATGGGAATCTCTCTGCTGGACTGCGCAGACCCCGATGCTGACCGGGCTTGTCAGAAAATCTATGACAAGATCTGCCGCTGCGCAAAAGACCTGGTGAAAACCGGCGAGGATATCAGTCGTGAATACGGAATCCCGATCATTCACAAGCGCATCTCGGTTACCCCCATCGCCATGCTGGCGGCCGCGACCCCTTCGGTCAGTCCGGTGTGCTACGCCATGGCTTTGGATCGGGCTGCCCGGGAGGTGGGGGTAAACTTTGTGGGCGGCTACTCCTCCCTGGTCCACAAGGGGTTTTCCCCTGGGGACCGGGCGCTGATTTCCAGCATTCCGGAAGCACTGAGCCGCACGGAGTTTGTCTGCTCCTCGGTCAACATCGGTACGACCAAGGCTGGGCTGAATATGGACGCCGTGGAAATGATGGGCCATGTGATCCACGATACCGCGGTTGCCACGGCGGACCGGGACTCTATTGGTGCTGCCAAACTGGTGGTTTTCTGCAACGCACCCGAGGACAACCCGTTTATGGCAGGTGCTTTCCACGGTGTGGGCGAACCGGACTGCGTTATTAACGTCGGTGTCTCGGGACCCGGTGTGGTACGGGCCGCCCTGGCGAAAGCAGGCGACTGTGATCTGAGCGCCGTAGCGGATCTGATCAAGCGCACGGCTTTCAAAATTACCCGTATGGGACAGTTGGTTGCTCAGGAGGCTTCACGAAGGCTGCAGGTCCCCTTCGGTATTGTGGATCTGTCCCTGGCCCCCACCCCTGCTGTGGGTGACAGTGTCGCCTACATTCTGGAGGAGATGGGTCTGGAAACCTGCGGAGCCCACGGAACCACGGCTGCCCTGGCCCTGCTGAATGACGCCGTGAAAAAGGGTGGCGTGATGGCCTCCTCCCATGTGGGCGGCCTCTCCGGTGCTTTTATTCCTGTTACGGAGGATGCCGGGATGATTCATGCGGCCGAATGCGGCACGCTGACGCTGACAAAACTGGAAGCGATGACCGCGGTGTGCTCGGTGGGTCTGGATATGATTGTCATTCCCGGTGATACCCCGGATGAAACCATTTCTGCCATTATCGCTGATGAAGCGGCCATCGGTATGATCAATACCAAAACGACGGCGGTCCGCCTGATTCCTGCCATTGGGAAAAAGGTCGGTGAGACGCTGAATTTCGGCGGTCTTCTTGGCGGCGGGCCTGTGATGGAGGTCAACCCCGCTTCTCCCCTGCGCTTTGTAAAGCGCGGCGGCCGGATCCCAGCCCCGATGCAAGCACTGAAAAACTGAGCAAAAAAGAAAAATGGGTCCCGGACCTTCACAGAAAAGCTCTCTTCTCCCACTGCGGCGAAGAGAGCTTTTCGTTTATCCGGAAAGAAAATTAAAAGACCCCCTTGACAAAAGGATTTCCTTTCTCTATAGTTAATTCAGATACTTAATGAACCAGATAAATTAAGTGGAAACCGAGGTGTTTTTATGGCCGCAAACAGCCGGATGATTCGGCAGATGAACCACCGTGCTCTTTGGAGCGCCATGCTGCAGTATCAAAAGGCAACCAAACCGGAATTATCGCAGTACACGGGACTGAGTCAGGCCACGGTTAATCACCTGATCGCAGAAATGGAGCAAAGGGGCGAGGTGATTGATTTGGGAGAAGTCCCCAGCAACGGGGGGCGTCCCTCCCGCCAGTATGGGTTTCATGCTTCCCTTTCTAAAGCCGGCATTCTCTTCGGTCACCGAAAAAATGATGAGCATTTTCTTCATGCACTGGTGATTGATCTGAACGGCACCCCTCTTTTCCAAAAAAAGCAAGGGTTTTCCGAAATTCATCCCGATACCTTTTATCCCTGGATGGACGAGATGAAAGCGAAACATCCCGAAATATCCCTTTTCTCCTTCGGCCTTCCCGGCGAGGAGGAAAATGGAGAAATCGTGATCAATGATTATCAGGAACTGGTCGGCATTTCCTTTTTGGAAAAAGTGCGTCAACGCTACCGGTGCGAGGTCTTGTTTGAAAACGATGTCAATGCAGCGGTAACGGGTTTTGCCTGTGAAAATCCCACTTCGGCTTCCGTTGCAGCGCTCTATTTCCCCCGCCAGTTCGGCCCTGGAGCCGGTCTGCTTCTCAACGGCCGGCTGCACCGCGGAAAAAATCACTTTGCCGGTGAGATGTATGCCATCCCGGAGGCAAACGACATGAAAAATCTGGATTTTCAGAATACCGAAAAAGTGGTCCGTCAGGTCGGGCAGATTATCGCCGTTTACTGCAGTGTGATCGCCCCGGATTCCTTTGTTCTGTATGGAGACTTCTGGACCCCTGAAATCAAAACAGGGATTTCCGTTTATATCCAGGAAGTCCTTCGCGGAAAATTTCAGCCGAACCTTCAATTCATCGAAAAAATCGAACCTGATTTCTGCCGCGGCATGATCGAGCTTTCTCTGCAGCAGATTCGGGCCCCTTTTCTGAAAAATTTGTAAAAATGGAGGGATTCTTATTCTTTCCCGTCTGCGTTCCTATTTCCATTTTCCGGATCTCCACGATCCCTTTTATCATTCCCTGATCGCTCTGGTCATCCCCATCGCCCTGCAGAATCTGATCAATGCCACCGTAAATTCGGCAGATGTCTTGATGCTCAGCATGGTCAATCAGTCCTCTCTTTCCGCGGTATCCCTGGCCAATCAGGTTCATTTTTTGTTAACCGGATTTTACTACGGGGTCACGTCCGGCGTTACCATGCTGGTCTCGCAATACTGGGGTCGAAATGACAAGCGCTCTATCCTGACAGTTATGGGCATTGCACTGGAGCTGTCCATCGGCGTTACGGTTCTGTTCACCCTGGCCTGCTGCTTCTGCCCGGAGTTTATCATGACCATTTTTACCAAGGATCCGGAGCTGATCCGGATTGGCGCCGATTACCTGCGTATTATTGGGTTTTCCTACTTATTGATGAGCGTTTCCCAGGTGTACCTCTGTGTGATGCGCAGTATGGAGCGCGCCAGGGTCAGCACCATCATCAGCTGTACCGCCCTGTTTTTGAATATTATCCTGAATGCGGTCTTCATTTTTGGCCTGTTCCATGCGCCTAAATTGGGGGTCATCGGAGTTTCGATCGCTACGGTCATTGCCCGTGCTGTCGAGCTGCTGTTGTGCTTCTGCGATGCAGTCCGCAATCGGGTTCTCCCCTTTTCCCTGTCGAGCCTGTTTAAGAGAAATCAGGCGCTTTTCCGCGATTTTATCCATTATTCCCTGCCGGCTTTGGGCAATGATTTCTCCTGGACCCTGGCGTTTTCCTCTTATTCCATTATCCTGGGGCATTTGGGTTCTGATATGGTGGCCGCCAGTTCGGTGGCGACCACTGTCCGTGATTTGTGTACGGTGGTCTGCTTCGGTATTTCCTCCGGCGGAGCTGTCCTTCTGGGAAAATCCATCGGAGCCGGCGAGATGAAGGAAGCCAAGAAAAATGCCTCCCGAATCTGCCGGGTTACCCTGCTCTTCGGCTTTTTAACCGCGATTATCATCCTGGTCAGCCGCCCGCTGATTATCTCTGTGATCGAGTTGACCGATACGGCTTATTCCTATCTGAATGTTATGCTGCTGATCAGCTCGTACTATGTAATCGGTCAGGCAATCAATACCACGGTAATTACCGGTATCTTCCGTGCCGGCGGCGACTCCCGCTTTGGCTTTCTGTGCGATACCATCGTCATGTGGTGTATTGCGGTTCCGCTGGGCTTTCTCAGTGCTTTCGTTTTTCATTTTCCGCCGCTTGTGGTCTACTTTATTCTCTGCCTTGACGAGTTTTGGAAAATTCCCACGGTTTACAAACATTATAAGAGTTACAAATGGCTGAAGAACATCACCCGGGATTTTCCGGATTCCTGATGATTTAAATAAGGAGAATATTTATGGCCTTTGCTGTTTCCTTAAAAAAGCCGCAAAATGCTGAGTTTCTTCACGGTTTGATCACGCTGGGGATTCCGGCCGCCGTGCAGAGCCTGCTCTCCACCTCCATGAGTGCCATTGATACCCTGATGGTCAGTTCTCAGGGAGAATTGGCCGTGGCGGCAGTGGGCGTATGCAACCAGTTTACGCATTTGTTCAGCGCTGGTATCTGTGGTTTTTATTCCGGCGGTGCTCTGTTCATTGCCCAGTACTGGGGAGCCAAAGACAAAAGGGGAATTTCCCGCTCGTTTGGTCTGATGAGTGTTTTTTTGATTCTGATTGGCTTTCTGTTCTCTGGCGCGAGCTTCTTTTTCCCCGGAATAGAAAGCCAGCAGCTGGATAAGATTTATCTATTTCCAAAATAGATGCTCGGCAACATACAAAAAACCGGACTGTCAAGGTCGCTCCGTAACTGGGGAACCTGCCAGTCCGGTTTCTATTTTTCCTCGTTCCGGTTTTTACTCCTCCACCGGATCCGTTACGATGGTTCGTATACGTTTCATCACATGGAAGTAACAGGGAATCAGGAAAAAGTCAGCAGCCAGCCAAGCGGACGGATTGGCCAGGCACGCTCCGGTAAAGCCGATAGCCGGTACCAACAGGAAAGCCACCAGCGTGCGGGCCACCATTTCGAAAAGTCCGGCAAACATTGCAATTTTGCTGAATCCTAATCCCTGAATCACATAACGGACAATGATGACCAAGGCCAATAAGATGTATGCTAAGGAATTGATGAACAGGAATGTCTGCACGTTTTCCAGAATCGCCGTTTCCTCAGCACTAACGAAAAGAAGGGCGATCGTTTTGCCAAAAAAGAAAAGAACGACGAAAGAAAGCACGGAATAGACGAACATCACACCCAGTCCACATCGCAGGCCCTTGCCAATACGGGAGAGTTTTCGCGCCCCCAAATTCTGACCACAATAGGTGGACATGGTGGTCCCCATGGCGTCATACGCACAGTTAAACATCATCTGTACCTTCATGGCTGCCGTCATCGAAGCAACGGCAGCCGATCCCAACGAGTTAACCGCACTGGAGAGAATGACGGCACCAATCGCCGTGATGGAGTTCTGCAGCCCCATGGGAAGCCCGATATTGCACAATACTTTGATATGGATCCGGCTGGGGGCCCATTCCCCCTTTCGTACATGGACAATCGGCAGGCAGCGGATCATATACCATACGCACAGAAGACCGGAGATCAGCTGGGAGAGGATTGTTGCCCAGGCAGCTCCTGCGCACCCCATCTGGAACACCAGAATAAACAGCAAATCCAGGCCGATATTCAGAAAGGAAGAGAAAATTAGAAAATACAGGGGCCGTTTGCTGTCCCCCAGCGCACGCATAATGGCGGAGGAAAGATTATAGAGAATCGTAGCCGGAATGCCCAAAAGAATCACGAAAAAATAGTCGTAGGCATCCTGCTTAATGTTGTTCGGGGTCTGCATCCAGGTTAAAATTTGCCAGGCCAACAGGGTGGTCACCGTTGTAACAATGACAGCGATGGCAGTTCCGACCCAAATACTGTTGGCCACAAACTTTCGCAGGTTTTCCTCATCCCTTGCCCCAAAGCGCTGGGCAATGGGGATGGCCATACCGGCGCAGGAACCCAGGCAGAAACCGATAATCAGAAACTGCAGAGATCCTACAGAGCCAACAGCCGCCAGAGCATTCACACCCAGGTACTGTCCGACAATGATCGTATCCACCATGCTGTACATTTGCTGGAACAAGTTTCCCAAAATAAGTGGCAGGGCAAAGCCGAGGATCAGGCCCATGGGATTGCCGATAGTCATGTCTTTTGTGGCACTTCTGCTTGCCATATTTGTTTCGTCTCACTTTCCTAAATAAATATAAAACGAATAAATTATAATCCTTTTTCTTTTTAATAACAAGAGAAATTTTCCAATGTGAATAAGATAGAGGGATTTGTCCATACTGTTCTCAAACCCAATCTTTTCAGGAAAGGAAGCCATATCGTTATGCTGGATAAAATTGCGCTGTCGCTGCTGATTATTGGCGGCATCAATTGGGGGCTTCTCGGGCTCTTTCAATTTGACCTGGTTGCCTGGATTTTCGGTGGACAGGAGGCGGTTCTCAGCCGCATTATCTATGTCCTGATCGCCATATGTGCGCTATGGTGTATTTCTCTGCTCTTCAGAGATCACGACGGCACATAAGCAAAAGGCGGCAAGAACCCTGAAAGGTTCCTGCCGCCTTTTTATTATCTTTCGCGGGCTTTTGCTTATTTCTCCATCCCCAGAACGATGTCACGGGTATCCCGTGCAATCACAAGCTCTTCATTGGTGGGAATAACAAAAACCGGAATTCTGGAGTCCTTCGTAGAAATCAGGCCGGCACCATCCACGCCGCCCTTTCCATGGATATACTCCTCATTGACAGCTTCATCCACCTTGATGCCAAAGGAATCCAGGTTCGCGCAAATGCGTCTGCGCAGCTGCGGCTGATTCTCACCCAGTCCGGCGGTAAAAACAATGGCATCGCAACCATCCATGGCGGCCATATAGCTGCCGATGAATTTTTTCACTTCATAGGCTAGCATCTTATGGGCCAATGCAGCCTTTTCGTCGCCCTGCTCTTCCGCAGCGCTGACATCGCGGTCATCCGAGAAACCGCAGATGCCGTACAGGCCGGATTTCTTATTCAGCAGCTCGCTCATTTCCTGAGCGGTTACGCCTTCCTTCTCTGCGATAAAGGTAATGACAGAGGGATCCAGATCGCCCGAACGGGTTCCCATCATAAAGCCGCCCAGAGGAGTCAGGCCCATGCTGGTATCCACAACTTTTCCGTTCTTAACGGCAGCCAGCGAAGAACCATTGCCCAGATGACAGGTGATGATCTTCAGGTCCTCGATGTTCTTCCCCATCATTTCCGCACAGCGATGGGAAACATACCGGTGGGAAGTCCCGTGGAAGCCGTAACGGCGAACGCTGTATTTCTCATAATATTCATAGGGGATGGCGTACATGTACGCTTCCGGCGGCATCGTGGAGTGGAATGCCGTATCAAATACCACAACTTCCGGTACATCTTCTCCGAAAACGGCGCGGCAGGCTTCAATGCCCTGCACATGGGCGGCATTGTGGAGCGGTGCCAGCGGAATCAGGGACTTGATCCCCTCGATCACCTGGTCGTCAACCAGAACGGATTTATTGAACAGAGCGCCGCCCTGCACAACACGGTGGCCAATGGCGGTCACTTCTCCCAGATCCTTCAGTACGCCGTATTCCTCGTTGAGCAGTGCGTTCTTTACCTGCGTAAAAGCAGCGGTGTGATCCTTCATCGCAACTTCGTATTTCACCGACTGACCGTCCGCCGTTTTATACGAAAACACACCCACATCCTGCCCAATGCGCTCGCAGTTGCCTTTGCAGATCATCTCTTCATTTTCCATATCAATCAGCTGATATTTCAGAGATGAACTGCCGGCGTTAATTACCAGAACCTTCATTTTGTCATGTCCTCCTACTTTGTGGTATGGAATGGTGGAAAACCGTACATCGAAAAAACATCCCGAAAGCACGACAAAAAGCAGAAAAGTTTCCAATCTTTTCTGCACTTTTTGCTTGTAACCAGCCAAACGTTGCTGTAATATATGATAGTACAAAAACTTTATAAATTCAAGGAGTTTTCCACCAAAAATGGAACAAAAACCTTCTGTTTCCGGCACGATTTGCGAACTGAATCCTCTTCATCGCGGTCATGCTCTTCTACTGTCCCGGATGCGGGCCTGCAGTGATCTTGTGGTTTGCGTCATGAGCGGCTTTTTTGTTCAGCGCGGGGAACCGGCCCTTCTCTCTCCCTGGGCCAGGGCGGAAATGGCCCTCGCCTGCGGGGCGGACCTGGTTGTGCTTCTTCCGGTTTCGTTTGCTGTCAGCCGTGCAGAGCGCTTTGCCTGGGGCGGTGTCCGGTTGCTCTCTTCTCTGGGCGTGGATACACTGTGGTTTGGAAGCGAATGCGGGAACGCCCGCCAATTGGATCAGCTGGCAGAAATTCTGCTGTCACCGGAATTTTCACAGGCCCTTCGCCCTTATCTTGCAGAAGGACTGTCGTTTGCCCATGCGCGCACACGGGCCGTTGGGGATCTGCTGGGGGAAACGGCTGCCGATCTGCTACGGGGGGCCAATAATACGCTGGGGACGGAATACGCCAAAGCAAACCGCATACTCGGCCATCCTCTCTCCCTCTTTTCTGTACCCCGAAAAGGGGCCGGGCACGATGAATCCCTGGTGCCGGATACTCTTTTTCAAAGC
The DNA here is from genome assembly GCA_022767925.1 of Clostridia bacterium. GTDB lineage: Bacteria > Bacillota > Clostridia > Oscillospirales > Acutalibacteraceae > Heritagella. The sequence continues at coordinate 5,740 of JALENG010000033.1, read as the reverse complement.
GCTTCCCACTTACGGCAGATGGAACAGCAGGGGCAGCCCATCGCCCCCTTCCTGCCGGAAGCCGTCGCCGCCATTTTTGCCCGGGAAAAGGAGCGCGGTTCTCTGTGCCGCCTCTCTTCCATGGAACCCGCCATTCTCTCTTTTCTCCGCCGGATGCAGCCCACAGATTTTTCCAATCTGCCGGATTGCAGTGAGGGAATTGAAAGGCGCCTGTACCATGCGGTGCGCGAAAACAGCACGCTCTCCTCGGTATTGGAGCACGCCAAAACCAAGCGGTACACCATGGCGCGTCTGCGGCGAATGGCTTTGCATGCTTTTCTCAATCTGTCGGAAGACTGCCTGCCCCCGGACATTCCCTTTGCTTTTATCCTGGGTATCAGCGAGCGCGGGCTGCGCTATGCGGCCCAATGCCCCTTTCCGCTGGTAATGAGCCATCGGCAGATGCTCTCCCTCCCCACCGGCTCAAAAATTCTTTTGGATCAGGAACGTTTTGCCTGTGACCAGTTTTCACTGTTTCAGGATCGTCCGGGCCCCTGCGGGATGTTTGACCGCCACCCCTTTGTCAAGTTCTGATGAATAAAGGAGTTCTTACAAATGGAATTAAAGGAATTTCTCCACCCGGATTTTGGAAAGTGTGTTTCCATATCCAATGGAACATTAAAAGCGGCGGTGACCATTGATTTTGGCCCCCGCATCATTCATCTTTCGCTGGATGACGGCCCCAATATTCTGTATCAGGATGTCGAGCGGGTACACCGAATCGATGGGGAAATCTTTCGCCGGTATTTCGGCGAAGACAAAACATATTACCAATATGGAGGGCACCGTTTGTGGATCAGCCCGGAGGAACTGCCGATCACTTATTTTCCGGATAACGACCCGGTCACCTATTCCATTACAGATGAGGGGATCCGTTTTGTTCCTCCCGAGCAAAAGAGCCGGGGCATTCAGACCAGCTTCTCTCTGTTGATGAATGAAACCAGCAATGAACTGATGATTATTCATGAGGCTATCAATAAGAGCTCGGAACCCCACACCATGTCTCTGTGGCCCATTACAGCGATGCGCGCCGGTGGAACCGTCATTCTGCCCCAGAACCCGGTGGATCTGAACCGCAGCCGGCAGCCCAATCGGGTTCTGGCCCTGTGGCCGTATACCGATCTGGCGGATCCCCGTGTGCACTGGGGAAAGGAATATATTACCGTACGCCAAATCCCCAATATGGATGAGCATTTTAAATTCGGCGCAGATGCCCTGCCCGGTTGGGCTGCGTATCAGTGGGAAGATCAGCTTCTGGTGAAGCACTTTGTCCATAATCTGCAGGCGCTGTACCCGGACGGCGGCGTTTCCTTTGAGTGCTATGTCAATGCGCACTGCGCAGAGATCGAAACACTCAGCCCCCTTTACCGGGTCGAACCCAAAGAGACCATTCGTCATGTGGAACAGCTGTCTCTGCAGAAATGCAGTCCGCTGTCTCCGGAGGACCTGGAAGACGAAGAAAAACTCGCCCGGTACATGCAGCACCTGGGTCTGTAAAAAATTCTTTCAAAAACTGCTACCAGTAAAAAGGAAGTCATGGAGAAATCCATGGCTTCCTTTTGTTATACTTCTCTCCATTTTTCCAGCCGGTACAGCTGTTCCTCATCCGTCTGGGTATTTCCGTTTTTATAAGTATACCCCATTTTCTGATAAAAAGCACAGGCCGTAATGGAAGCAGGGATCTCGATCCGGTGGGCACGCAGGAAATATTCATCCTGCTCCAGTGTTTCAATGATTTTACGGCCAATTCCCTTTCCCTGGTAGTCCGGATGAACAAAAATGGTGAACAGACTGCTCTCCTCCTGCTTTCCCCAGTACGGGCCAATCGCACCGCAGCCCACGATCTGTTCCGCTTCACAGACGACATAAAAGTGGGTCCACTTGGCGCGGTCAATCAAAAAATCGGGCGTCATTAACGCAACCTCTTTTTCAATGTAGTCGGGGCTGTAGTCCCGGCTATTCGTAACCCGCAGGGTTTTTGCAATCAAAGCGGATACCTCACCGGCATCCCTTTCTTCAAATTTTCGGATCATCTTCCTTTACCTCCTGGCATTTTCGGATGGAGAACGGCCGCAGAGGACACTTCCCAAGCCTAAGAAAAAACACCTTGGCTTTTTCACGAATAATTTTTCTTTTGTCTGCCATAAACTCCACCTTACTGTTTGGTGCTGTCAAGAGTTATGCGCAAATTAGTTTGCAGACTCCAGCTGAAAGAGGTTAGCCGGCAATAACCAATAAACGATAGTTCAATTACTGCTTCTGGGGTATAATGAACTTTTAGTCCCTTTCCCAATCTAATTGTACAAAAATTCTGACCTCTCTAAAGCAAAAACCTTTTTTGGAGGAACCACTCCATACGGCGAAAGGAATTAACATCGGTCTTTTTCTAAGAAGGAATCGAGAATTTTGTATATAGTTCTCAACCTCGTCCGCTTTCATTGGTTTTTTAGTATTGAACCCTTTTTCATCGGAAGTATCCAAGATTGAATACCAAAAATGCCATTGAACCAATTTACCTGTTGTTGGATTTACAGGAGCGGTGTTCGCAATATACTGTGCATTTACTTCTTTAGAATATGTTTCGACAAGATCTGCAATGTAAAAAAGTTCATAGGCAAATTCATATAACGATTCCTCCTTTAAAAAATTCTTTTTAAAAATCTGATCGTCTATATCCTTACGATAAAATAGATACCATTTGAGATCTTGGTAATTCTGTTTCAACTTGGTTTTATTTTGAAAAATTTTCGCATAACGATATAGATTGTTCCATTCATTAGCAAGGGGCAGACCACTGTAAAAAGAGGAGACAGAAACGATGTTTCCTTGGTATTCTACTGTTTTTTCGGAAAAAGAGTTGTGGAAGGTGAACTCATATCCCTTTTGATCCGAACCACATAAGCATTTGAAATCAGATAAGGGAATGACCGGTTCTATATTCAATGCAAGTTTTCCGTCTTTTGTTTCAACTGCAGGTAAACGCAATTCTGTTTCCTTTCTACCTACACCCTCTAAATCACATTTTATTTTTATTGTTTTTGTGGTTTCTCTATGTCTGACAGGAGGATTTTGGTCTGACTGAGAGGAAAGAAGATTCAAAAATGGATTGGTAGTTATCTTCTGATATTCAATAAAATCAAAAGTTCTAGGTTGAACTAATATTTGTAACTCATTTGCAGAAATAGCTTTCGCAACCAATTCTAAAATTTCACACTTCCAGCTGACAGCCATAAATGCACCAATTGGCAGAACCTTTCTTTGATAGAAGGTTCCATCTTTTTTCTTTTGTGCCAGTTCTGCTGCTAACTGTAATACAGCGTCATCTGCACATTTGTTGCACAGCATTACAAAATAAGCAAAGCGTTCCAATTGCTGTTTACGATCTAATTTATCTAATTTGTCATAATCTAACTCTGGTTCACTAACCATATATGCATCCGAATTATAAAACTTATCCCCGTACAGTTTTTCATACTTTTGAACGGCCTCTTCTGCAGATAGAATATGTTCAACCGCTTGTTCGGATGCATACCTATAATCACAAGCATCGCATTCTATGCTGTTGCGATAGAAGCTGCGCAGTTTAGATGCCACATGATATGTGACTGTAAACTCCTTGTTTTCCACATTTGCGGTATATGTTTTGTCTTTTTCAACTACAAGTTTTGAATGATTAATAACTTGTTTTGCTGCTTCTTCTGAAGAGATTCCAAACGAAAAAAGTTTGTATGATTTATCATTTTCGCTCATATTAAAATCCCCCTTACAAATTCAGGAGTAAAGGAAAACATTAGTTTTGCCTAAACTCTGTCACTTATTTTAAAATTCCGGATACTCTTTCAGCCTTAACTGCAATTCAGCGATTTTTTTGCAGAGCTTCTTTTCTAATCTGCGCTTTTCTGCCCAGTCCTAAGAATCCGCTCTTGTTATCCTCTGCGATTCTTGCTTGCTCTGCAATTTGAGCCAATAGATTTTCGTATTCTGCTTTCCGACGTGCGATCACCCCATCTGCCTCTGCTCTTTGAAGGTCTTCTTTCTCAGAAATTTCTTTGCTAATTTCTCACTGCACTCAAGGAAAAGACTTCCCGAAGCACTTCCTTCTTGAGATTTAGTCACTGTTTTTACAGTTATCTGATTCCAAATACCTTTCACTTCATTATCATAGGAAAGATACCTTTCCCTGCTTGCATAAGACTCGGCATAGGAACCAGACGAGACATGGAGCGTAACGGAATCACCACACAAAAAAGCACCATTTCCAATTTCGGATACTGTATCAGGAACATATACATGGGTAAGGTCCTCGCACAAAAAGAAGGCATTCTCTCCGATATGAGTAACTCCTACGGGAATCACAACAGACTTCAGACTTTTGCATCCACTGAACACCGATTCTCCGATTTCAGACAAGGAATTTGGCAAAGAAACCGATTGAAGACTTTCGCAATCCATAAATGCACGTTCACCAATGTGCGTCATCCCTTCTGGAATAACTATAGATTGGAGATTTTTGCATCCGGTAAATGCCCATTCTCCGATTTCAGACAAGGAGCTCGGTAATGAAACTGATTGAAGACTTTCGCAATCTGTTAATGTATGCTCACCAATGTGGGTCACACCTTCCGGAATAACTATGGATTGGAGATTTTTGCACCCGCTGAACGCCGATTTTCCGATTTCAGACAAGGAGCTTGGCAGAGAAACCGATACAAGTTTCTCACAGTCTAAAAATGCGAACTCACCAATGCAAGTCACACCTTCTGGAATAATTACGGATTGGAGTTTTTTGCACCCGCTGAATGTCCCGTCTGTAATTTCGGACAAGGAGTTCGGTAAGGAAACCGATACAAGTCTCTCACAGTCTGAAAATGCGTACTTACCAATGCGAGTCACACCTTCCGGAATAATCACGGATTGAAGTTTTTTGCACCCGCTGAATGATACATCTCCGATTTCAGACAAGGAGCTCGGTAAAGAAACTGATTGAAGATTTTCGCAATCTGAAAATGAATTCTCACAAAGGTGCGTCACACCCAGCGGAATAACAATGGATTCAAGGTTTTTGCATCCATCAAATGCACTTTCTCCAATTTTTGTAATCCCAGATGGCAGAATTATATTCTTCTTATCCCCATAATAATGACTTAAACAATTCCCCTCAATTTCTAAATCAGTTGTGGTGAGTAATTCCCCTTTTAGAAAATCCGAAAGAATTTTTTCTGTTTCGGTGATTTTAATAGAATCAGTTTCCATCTATTGCTCATCCCTTCAAAAATTATTATATCGTACTGGTTGTTAATATGGCTTTATTTCCAAACGCCCCATCATCTGATAAAACCTAAACCACCCTAAAAGCACTCGGGTATTTCTGCACCAACGTTGGAATCACTTTGCACCAAAAGGAATAGGAAGCAATGTGTATTTTAAAATAATAACTTTCAGTCAAACAAGATGTTTTTCTGAATTTTGTTTTGTTGCCCTGATTTTTATCAAAAATTACTCAACCCCTAAAGCTTTAAAGACTGCATCTTCTGCACTCTGATATGGAATCAGCTGGAATGCACTCATCAAATCAGGAGGAACCATCGCAAAATCCACGAGGGAAAATCACAGTAAGTCAGCGTTTCTTCTACGCTGCCTCGGACCAGTCCTTGTAGTTGCCCTTGATTACTTCCTCGTTTAGCTGTACAATTTTCTCGGA
>JALENG010000015.1 GCA_022767925.1 Clostridia bacterium | reverse complement strand
AAGCGGTGGTGTCCGCAATGACGCTGTCCCCCAGATTGTGATTCATAATTTCAACCAGAACAACACGGATGGTTTTCATAATCCAATCTCCTTTGCAGAAAATGTGGGTCAAAATCCGCTCCAAAAGAAAGGGTTTCACAGGAAAAAATGCTAATTTTATTCTATCATGGCCCCTATCCTGCGTGCAAGGGGAAAAAGGCCGGCCCTGTAAAAACAGGGCCGGCCTTGAGGGGTCAGTAAGAATTTCCCGCCGAAAACTGCCGGGAAACCGGCGGGATGGGTGAAAGGGGATTCAGGCGGGAGTGCGCCGGGCCAGTGTCTTCACGTGGTCCATGGCAGCGCCCACGGGCGGCAGCAGCAGGATCACCAGAGTGATGGCGGCCTCCAGCCCCAGATAGCTCCCGTTATAGGCGACGGAATACAGCAGGACGGGCATCCCCTCGGGGGCATAAGCGGCAAAGAACAGTACCCCGCTGAGTACGGCAAAGACAAACCGGCCCAACACTCCCACCAGGTATCCCAGCGGCAGCCCGTGCTTTTTCCGGGAGAGCAGGCCGCACAGCCCCAGTGCGCCGAAAGCCAGCGGGTAATCAATCAGCATCTGCGGCAGGGAGTAGAACACGGGCTCCAGCACAAATTGCAGCAGCCCATAGGCGACACCTGCGGTAATTCCCACCCGGGCGCCGTACCAGTATCCCGGCAGGCAGACAAACAGCATGCTGAGCAGGGTAATGCTGCCTCCAAAGGGCAGGGAGAAAAATTTCAGGGTAGACAGCACCGTTGCCAGCGCCATGGACAGCGCACAGAAGGTGATCTGAAGGGCGGTCAGCCGTTTTTCTTTCCGTTTTAAAAAGAAAAAGAGCAGCCCCACAGCCAGCGCCAGCAGTACGCCCAGCAGGAGATAGCCCGCCGGGGTGGGCACATACACGGTCTCTTCCCAACTGTTGGTGGTTTGGGTGAAAAAGAATTCGAACATAAAAATACCTCCTTTTGTTTGGCAGAAAGGAGGGGAGAGAGCCACTGTTCCCATTGGGTGGAACAGGGCCTCTGCCTTTGTTCCCAATGGGCACAAAAACAGCGGGCCTGCCTTTCCCGGAGGGAACAGAAACGGCCATATAAAAGAAACACAGAAGCCTTCCTACGCCGGTATGATCCGGATCAGGTAATGAGGGTCAAGCTTTCCTTTTCTCAGCGGCATGGCGCCGCTCCCCTTGCAAACTGCAATTTCATTATAGGCGGCCGGAACGCGGTTGTCAAGCCCCGCCGCCGACAAAAAGCCCGCTGAAGATTTTTTTCTTCAGCGGGCTTTTTTCAATCACAGGGAGGATTCGCCGTCCTTTTTGGCGGCCAGCAGATCGCGGATTTCGGTCAGCAGAACCTCTTCCTTCGAGGGCTTGGGCGGCTCCGGCGGGGCGGCCGGTGCTTCTTCCTTTTTGCGGCGAATCCGGTTCAGCCCTTTAATCAGCAGGAACAGCGTCAGGGCGATAATCAGAAAACTGAACACATCCTGCAGGAACTGGCCGTAGGCGATGGTGATGGTGTCTCCGGTCAGCGGAGCGGGGATCGAAACGGACAGGCTGGAAAAATTGACCGAACCGGTGATCATGGACAGGGCGGGGGTGACAATGTTGCCGATCAGGGAGTTCACGATGGTGGTAAACGCACTGCCGACGACAAGACCGACGGCCATGTCGATTACGTTGCCCTTCATGGCAAACTCTTTAAATTCCGCGAGGAATTTCTTCATGGGGTGCTCTCCTCCTCATTTTTTCCTCCGGCTCCAAGCGGGAACCCGGGCGGATCATTTGATACCCTAAGTATAGCGCAGATTGCGGTGGAAGAAAAGGGGGAAGATCACTCTTTTTCGTTTTTTTTATCCTGCCTGGCCGCCATATTCTCCCGGCCGACCGCCAGCATCAGCTTGACACGGTTTTCCTGATTCACCCGGGTAGCGCCGGGGTCATAGTCAATGGCCACAATGTTGGACTGGGGATACAGCTCGCGGATCTTGCGGATCATGCCCTTGCCGCACACATGATTGGGCAGGCAGCCGAACGGCTGGGCACAGACGATATTCTCATACCCGGCCCGGGTCAGCTCGATCATCTCGGCGGTCAGCAGCCAGCCCTCGCCCATTTTGTCGCCGTAGCCGATCACGCCGTCCACCATCTTCTTCACTTCTTCATACGGGGCCGGCACTTCAAAGCAGGGCTGGGTGGCGATGGCATCGTTCAGCACGTGCTGCAGGCGGCTGGCGTAATGGTACAGCAGCCCCACCACTTTGGCTTTTGCCCGGCTGCCGCCGTACAGCTTGATATCCTCCAGACGGTTGTCGATTTTAAACAGGACAAAATTCAGAAGGCCGGGCACGTTCACCTCGCACCCCTGAGAGGCGAGGAAGTCCTCCAGGTGGTTGTTGGCAAAGGGCGCGTATTTTACATAGATTTCGCCCACGATTCCCACCCGGATTTTGGGGGTACGGTTGACCGGGATTTTGGCAAAATCGGCGGCCATGGCGGTCAGCTCGGCCGAGACTTCTTTCACCGAACAGGCCTTGCCCCGGTTGATCTTTTCGCACAGATCGTCGGTCCATTTCTGCACCAGACGGTCGGTCTCGCCGGGATGGATTTCATAGGGGCGCAGCTGGTTGGCAAGCAGCATCAGCGCATCGCCGTACACGGCCCCGGCCACCATGTGATAAACCATGGGGAGGGTCAGGCGGAACCCGGGGTTGTGCTCCAGCCCCGACAGGTTCAGACTGATCACCGGAATCTGGGACAGCCCGGCTTTCTTCAGGGCCTTGCGCAGCAGATGGATGTAGTTGCTGGCCCGGCATCCGCCGCCGGTCTGGGTGATAATCAGGGCCGTTTTGTCCAGGTCGTATTTTCCGCTTTTCAGCGCGTCGATAAACTGGCCGATGACCAGCAGGGCCGGATAGCAGGTATCGTTATGGACATATTTCAGCCCCTCCTGCACAATGCCCGGGCCGCTGGTGGTCAGCAGCTCGGCCTTATAGCCCTCGTGCCGGAAAATATTGACAAAGAAAGAAAAGTGGATGGGCAGCATCATGGGGCACAGAATGGTGTACTCCTTTTTCATCTCTTTGGTAAAGAGGACGCGCCCGGTCTTGTCGCGTTTCAGTTCTGCCATAGGGGGTCACCTCACTGTTCCAGCGCAGCGAACAGGCTGCGCAGACGAATCTTCACGGCGCCCAGATTGGTGATTTCGTCGATCTTGATCTGGGTGTAAATCCGATGGCTGCTCTCCAGAATTTCGCGGACCTCGTCGGTGGTGATAGCGTCCACGCCGCACCCGAAGGAAACGAGCTGTACCAGGTTCATGTCCTTCTGGGTGCAGACATATTGGGCCGCCGAGTACAGCCGCGCGTGATAGGTCCATTGGTTCAGCACGTGGCGGGGCGTTTTCTTGATTTTGCCGCTGATGCAGTCCTCGCTGATCACGGCGGCGCCCATGCTGGTGATCAGCTTGTCGATGCCGTGGTTGATCTCCGGATCCAGGTGATAGGGCCGGCCGCTGAGGACAATGATGGGCATACCCTTTTCGCGGGCCCTGGCAATGATCCGTTCCCCTTCGCGGCGCACATTTTCGCGGTACTCGTCATAGGCTTCGTAGGCGGCCTTGCAGGCCTTGCCCACTTCCTCCAGCGTGATGCCGGGGAAATAGTCGGCGAGCGCGTACAGCAGATGCAGAGGGAAATCCTTGCGGCGATGCACGCCCAGGTACTCCTTGATGAAGGGAACACCCTCCAGGTCGGGGGTATTGGCCGCAATCACCTCGGGATAATAGGCGACCACCGGGCAGTTATAATGGTTGTCGCCCAGCTTTTCATCGAAGTTATACGACATACAGGGGTAGAAAATGGCATCGACCCCATCCTTGATCAGCGAGATCACATGGCCGTGCATCAGCTTGGCGGGGAAGCAGACCGTATCACTGGGAATGGTGTGCTGGCCCATGGTGTACAGCTCCCGGCTCGACAGGGGCGAGACGACCACCTCGAAGCGCAGGGCCGTGAACAGGGCATGCCAGAACGGCAGCATTTCGTACATATTCAGCCCCATGGGAATGCCGATGCGCCCGCGGGATTTTTCGTCCTTCACGGGGCCCAGCGCCCGCAGGGTGTTCAATTTATAGGAGAAAATATTCAGCTCCTCGGTTTCTCCGGTTTTGCGGCGGGTAACGGGCTTTTCGCACCGGTTGCCGCCGATGTAGCGCCGCCCGTCGCCGAACAGGTTAATTGTCAGGCGGCAGTGATTGCTGCACAGGCCGCAGTTGGTCACCTTTACCTCGTGGGTAAAGTTTTCCAGCAGATCGCGGGTCAGACGGCATTCGCCCTTTCCACCCTTTTCGCGGGCATACACGGCCGCGCCGTAGGCCCCCATCAGGCCCGAGATATCCGGACGGATTACCTCAACTCCCAGTTCTTTTTCAAACACGCGCAGCACGGCGTCGTTCAGGAAGGTACCGCCCTGCACCACAATGTGCCGCCCCAAATCGGCGGCGCTGGGGGCGCGGATGACCTTGTAAATGGCGTTTTTCACCACCGAAACCGACAGCCCGGCGGAGATATCCGCCGTGGTGGCACCATCCTTCTGGGCCTGCTTCACGCTGGAGTTCATAAAGACCGTGCAGCGCGAACCCAGATCCACCGGGTGTTTGGCATAAAGACCCAGCTTTGCAAACTCCTCGATGCGGTATCCCAGCGTGCTGGCAAAGGTCTGCAGGAAAGAGCCGCAGCCGGAGGAACAGGCCTCGTTGAGGAAGATATTGTCGATGGCACCGCCCCGGATTTTAAAGCATTTCATGTCCTGTCCGCCGATGTCGATGACAAAATCCACATCCGGCAGAAAGGTTTTGGCTGCGGTGAAGTGCGCCACCGTCTCCACAATTCCGTAATCCAGGGCGAAGGCGTTTTTCAGCAGTTCTTCTCCGTATCCGGTCACGGCACCGGTTTTAATGCGCAGATTGGGGTGGCTGCGGAACAGCTCCAACAGATAATCCCGGATAATCGGAACCGGGTTACCGGAGTTGCTCTGATAGGTACTGCTCAGTACCCGTCCCTGCTCATCCAGCAGGACGGCCTTAACCGTGGTGGAGCCGGCGTCCACGCCCAGGTAGCAGTCCCCTTCGTAGGTATCAATATCCCCGCGGGGGGCCCGGCAGGAGGAATGACGACGGACAAAGGCGGCATACTCCTCTTCGTTTTCAAACAGCGGCTCGATGGAGCGGAACGCCGCATGGGACCGGTATTCCGCCACTTCCTCAATGGCACGGTCCAGGTCCACCCCGTCCTGGCTGCTCATGGCGGCACCCAGCGCTACAAAATAGAGCGAATGCTCGGGGCACAGGCCGGTGGTGTGCAGAGCGGTATCGAAGGCCTGCCGCAGCTCGGAGAGGAACGTGAGCGGCCCGCCCAGATACACAATGTTGCCCTGGATCGGGCGGCCCTGCGCCAGCCCGGCAATGGTCTGGTTGGCAACGGCATTGAAAATGCTCATGGCCAAGTCCTGCTTGCGGGCTCCCTGATTCAGCAGGGGCTGAATATCCGACTTGGCGAAAACGCCGCAGCGGGAAGCAATGGTATACGTTTTCTCGTGTTCCTTCGCCAGCTCGTTCATCTCGTCCGGCGTGATGTTCAAAAGCGTGGCCATCTGGTCGATAAAGGCGCCGGTGCCGCCGGCACAGCTGCCGTTCAT
>JALENG010000013.1 GCA_022767925.1 Clostridia bacterium | reverse complement strand
TATACGGGGGCGGCCACGCTGGCCTGTATGGCGGCGGGGGCCCATGTAACCCATGTGGACGCCAGCCGCGGAATGGTGAACTGGGCGCGGGAAAATGCGGCGGCCAGCGGCCTTGGCGACCGGCCGGTGCGCTGGCTGGTGAACGACTGCCTGAAATTTGTGCAGCGCGAGCAGCGCCGGGGCAGCCGGTATGACGGGATCATCATGGATCCCCCCTCCTACGGGCGGGGCCCGGGGGGCGAGGTGTGGAAGCTGGAAGAGCAGCTGCACGGACTGCTGGACGCCATTGTTCCCATCTTGTCCGATGACCCGCTGTTTTTCCTGCTGAACTCCTATTCGGCGGGGCTGTCCCCGTCGGTGATGCAGTATATGCTCAGTGTACAGATGAAAAAGCGGTTTGGCGGGCAGGTTTCGGCGGATGAGATCGGGCTGCCGGTTACATCGACCGGCCTGATTCTGCCCTGCGGGAGCACGGCGATCTGGCAGCGGGACAGCGAAGAAGAGATAAGGAGAAACGCATGAGTTTTATCGAAGTACGGGGGGTACATTTCGCCTATGATCCCACCGAAGGGGAAATCCCGCGCGAGGTACTGCACGGGGTGGATCTCCAGATTGAAAAAGGCGAGTTTGTGGCCCTGCTGGGGCACAACGGATGTGGAAAGTCCACCATGGCCAAGCTGCTCAACGGTATGCTGCACCCAACGGGCGGCAATATCACGGTGGGCGGGGTGGATACCCGGGATGACGATCATATTTACGAGGTGCGCTGCCGGGTGGGGCTGATTCAGCAGAACCCGGATAACCAGCTGGTCGCCTCGATTGTGGAGGAGGATGTGGCCTTCGGCCCCGAAAATCTGGGGATTGAACCGGCGGAGATCCGCCGCCGCGTGGACGACGCACTGAAAAGCGTGGATATGTACGAATACCGCGAGCATGCCACCTATAAGCTGTCCGGCGGACAGAAGCAGCGGGTGGCCATTGCGGGGATTATCGCCATGCAGCCCGAGTGCATCGTGCTGGACGAGCCCACCGCCATGCTGGATCCCCGCGGGCGCCGGGAGGTTATGGATACCATCCAGGCCCTGAACCGGGAGAAGGGGATTACCGTGGTCCTGATCACCCATTATATGGACGAAGCGGTGCAGGCCGGCCGGGTGGTGGTGATGGATGAGGGCGAGATCCTGATGCAGGGCACGCCCCGTCAGGTGTTCTCCCAGGTGGACCGGCTGAAACAGCACGCCCTGGATGTGCCCCAGGCCGCCGAACTGTGCAGCTGTTTGCAAAAAGCGGGGCTGCCCGTGCCGGACGGCGTATTGAATGAAGAAGAGTGCGTGGCGGTGCTGCGGCAGCTGCTGGGGTCCGCTTTGGAAACGGGAGAGGAGGCCGGACAATGAATCCAGTTTTGGAAACCCGGGATCTCACGTTTACCTACAGCCCGGGAACGGCGTACGCCAAAACCGCCTGTGACCACGTGAATCTGACGGTCTATGAGGGGGAGTTCCTGGGGGTGATCGGCCACACTGGCAGCGGCAAAAGCACGCTGATTCAGCAGCTGAACGGCCTGCTGCAGCCCACCTCCGGGCAGGTGCTGCTGCACGGCCAGGATATCTGGGCTGATCCCAAAAAGATCCGTGCGGTGCGCTTTCAGGTGGGGATGGTCTTCCAGTACCCGGAATACCAGCTGTTTGAAGAAACCGTGATGAAGGATATCTGCTTCGGCCCGAAGAACAAGGGCCTGTCCGATGAGGAAGCGCTGCAGTGCGCCAAAGAGGCCGCGTATTTTGTGGATTTGCGGGAAGAGCTGTGGGAGAAATCCCCTTTCGAGCTGTCCGGCGGAGAGAAGCGCCGGGCGGCCATCGCCGGGGTGCTGGCCATGGACCCGGATGTGCTGATTCTGGACGAGCCGGCGGCCGGGCTGGATCCCCGGGGGCGGGATAAGCTGCTGTCCCAGATCCGCCGCTACCACAAGGCCCGGGGCAACACGGTGCTGCTGGTTTCGCACAGTATGGAGGATATCGCCCGGGTGGCGGACCGCGTGCTGGTGATGAACGGCGGAAAAATGGCCATGCTGGACCGCACCGAGAATGTGTTTGCCCGCGGGGACGAGCTGCAGAAAATGGGGCTGATGGTTCCGCAGGTCACGCGCATTATGGCGCGGCTGCGGCAGGAGGGCTACCCCGTGCGCGGGGATGAGCTGACCGTGGAGCAGGCGCTGGAGGAATTGCTTGCCCTGTGCGGGAAAGGGGGTGCGGACTGATGCTGCGTGATATTACGCTGGGCCAGTTTTACCCCGGCCGCTCGGTTCTGCACCGGATGGATCCGCGTGTGAAAATTCTGCTGGTGCTGTGCACCATTGTGTTTATTTTTGTGGCCTCCACCTTTTCCAGCCTGGGGCTGATTGTGGCGCTGGTCTTTCTTTCCATGTGCCTGTCCGGGGTGCCGCTTCGCATGTACGGAAAAAGTTTGAAGGCCATTTTGTTCGTGGTGCTGTTTACCTCGGTGCTGAATCTTTTCTACGGCTCGGGGGATCCGGTACTGCAGTGGGGCTTTATGCGGATTACGGTGGACGGTATCCGCCGCGCCGTTTTTGTGGCGGTGCGCATCAGTACCCTGATCGTGTGCAGCGCCATCCTCACCTTTACCACCAGCCCCACCCAGTTGACGGATGCGCTGGAGCGGCTGCTGCGGCCGCTGAAAAAGCTGAAGGTTCCGGTGCATGATATCGCCATGATGATGACCATCGCGCTGCGGTTTGTTCCCACCCTGCTGGAGGAGACCGACAAGATCATGAGCGCCCAGAAAGCGCGGGGCGCCGATTTGGAGAGCGGCGGCGTAATCCAGCGGGTGAAGGCGATGGTGCCGGTTTTGATTCCTTTGTTTGTCTCGGCGTTCCGCCGGGCGTATGATCTGGCGATGGCCATGGAGTGCCGCTGCTACGGCATCAGCCCGCGGGTCACGAAAATGCGCCAGCTCCATGTGGGGCGTGTGGATCTTTGGGCCTGTGCGGTGGTGGCTCTGGTGATGGCGGCGGTGGTTGCGGGGAACCTGCTGCTGCCGGTTTGGATGTGAGGGTTTTCCGGGAAAGGGGGACGGACGCTGTGCGCAATTTGCTTCTCACCCTGTGCTACGACGGCGCCGGGTACCACGGCTGGCAGATCCAGGAAAATGCCGTGGCCGTGCAGCAGGTGCTGCAGGAGGCCATCGAAAAGGTGCTGCAGCAAAAGCCCGACATCAAGGGCTGCAGCCGCACCGATACGGGGGTGCATGCTCACTGCTTTTGTGTGAGCATGAAGACCGGGCATCCGATTCCCTGTCAGCGGCTGCAGGCGGCTCTGAACCATTTTCTGCCGCCGGATATGGCGGTTCTCTCCTGCCGGGAGGTACCGCTGTCGTTTCATGCGCGGTATTCCTGTGTGGGAAAGGAATATGAATATGTGATCTGGAATTCCCCGGTGCGCTCCCCTTTTCTGCGGGACCGGGCGCTGCACTACTGGTATCCGCTGGATGTGGAGCAGCTCAACCGGGCGGCGGCCCATTTTGTGGGGCCCCATGATTTTACGTCGTTCTGCACCACCGACAGCCGGGACCGCGGGGATATGACCCGCACGGTCACGGCTTCCCATTGGCGGCGGGAGGGCGAGAAAGTAATCTATACCGTGGCAGCGGACGGCTTTTTGTACAATATGGTCCGTATCCTGGTGGGAACCATGCTGCGGGTGGCCGAGAGAAAGTTCACCCCGGAGGAGATGCCCCGCATTCTGCAGGCGAAGGACCGGCGGAAAGCCGGCCCCACGGCGCCGGCCTGCGGGCTGTATCTGAACCGGGTGTTTTATGATCCGGCAGATTTGATTCTGCCGGGGGAAAAGGGGGAGTGAGCCGGTGGTCGGGGAAAAGAAGAAAAAAGAACCCGCCGCACAGATTCCGGTGGAAGAAGATCTGGATCTGTTCGGTGACCACAAGCCAAAACGGCGGGTTCCCCGTTTTGTGTACCGCATTGCGGTGATTCTGCTGGTGTGCGTGGTGGGGCTGACCCTGTGGGTGAACCGGGAGAACATCTCGCTGGAGGGGTTCTGGAACTGGGCGCAGACCCAGATTATGGGCACCGGCGACGGCGGCGGCTTTCCCGCCCCGGTGACGGGCCGGAATGTGGAGAAGAAAAATCTGCTGGCCAGCGGGAACCAGCCCGCCGTGGTCAGCGATACCGAGCTGATTGTCTGGAATTCCACGGCTAAGGAACTGACGGCATCGCAGCACAGCTGCCGCTACCCCGTTCTGTGCGAGGCCGGGGGCCGGTACCTGGTATATGATCTGGGGGGAACCAGCTACCGGATTGTGACCACCCAGAAGACCCTGAAGAAGGGACAGACGGACGAGAAGATTTACGCGGCAGCGGTATCCGAGAGCGGCCGCTGGGCGGTGGCGACCGGTTCACAGGACTATGCCAGCGAGCTGACCGTTTATTTGGAGGACGGCTCGAAGCAGTACCGGTATCGCTTTGTGGATGCGCGGGTGACAGCGGTGGCCCTGTCGGAGGACGGCAGCCGCGGAGCCGTAACCGCGGTGACGGCCTCACAGGGGGCGATTCTGTCGCGGCTGTATCTGTTTGATTTTTCAGAGAGCGATCCGGTTTCGGTTTTTGAGAGCCGGGATAACTGCCTGTACGGAGTTTCGTTCGGTGCGGGGCGTGTCTGTGCCGTGGGGGACCGCAGTGCCCTGACCCTGGCCTTCGGGGCGCAAAAGCCCAGTGAATATGTGTACAACGGCACACTGCAGGATGCCTCTCTGCACGGGGACCGCATGGTACTGGCCGTCGCCTCGTATTCCGGCGGCAGCGAGATTGTGGAATTCGACGGCGGCGATTCCCCCGTCACCCGTTTTTCCCTGGGGGAGACGGTGCTGTCAGTTGACAGCAGCGGAACGACGCTGGCGGTTTTAACCGAGGGGACCATCCGCACCTATCTCTCCGGTACGGGGGACAAAACGGCGGAACGGCCGGCCGGAAGCGATGCCCGGGCCATTGCACTGGGCAATGCCAGTACGGCGTATGTGCTGGGCAATGGGGAAGTGCGGCGCGTGGACCTGTAAAAAGCGGGTGCGCGTTTACAAAAAGTTCAGACTTCGCTTATGGATTATGGATTGTACTTTTCCGGCGGAATATGGTAAAATATTCGTTGACCCTGGCAGCCGGCTCTGCAGCCTGGCTTTACAGTCAGAGAAAAGGGAGACAAAGATATGCCTTATTTACTTGATGGGATTTTGATTGTATGCATCCTTCTGTTCCTGGCCATTGGGATTCACCGGGGGTTTGCCAAATCTCTGGTGGGGCTGATCGGCACGATCGCCGCCGTGGTGCTGGCCGTTGGGCTCAGCGGCGTGGTGGCCCAGTGGGTGTACAGCAGCTTTTTTCAGCCGTCGCTGATGCAGTCCCTGCAGGAAGCGGTAGGGACGGCCAACAGCCAGGCCGCGGCCCGGGATGTGCTGGCCGCGCTGCCCGACTGGGCTTCCCAGCTGCTGCAGGACAATGGGGTCACCGTACCGGCGCTGGCCGGAATTCTGGCCCAGGGCGGCGAAGGGGCCGTGATAACCGCCGAGGCTGTAATCAGCCCGGTGATGATCCAGCTGCTGCGGATGGTGGCTGTGGTGGTGCTGATGGTGGTTTTCGGCATTGTGGTTTCCATTCTGGCCCGGGTGATCGGGCAGATTTTCCGTCTCCCCCTGCTGCGGCAGATCGACAGTCTGCTGGGGGCTGCGGCGGGCCTTCTGCAGGGTGCGGTTTTCTGTGTGCTGGCCTGTTTGGTGCTGCAGCTGTGGATAACGGCCACGCCCGATGACCAGAACCCGGGGCTTCGCGCATCCGTGGAACAGTCGGCTGTTTATCAGACGGTGGAAAGTATCATTCCCCTGACAGACGGAGAGTGAAGAACAGCCGGTCCGATAGGATTGTGACAGAAAAAAGAGGGAAAAAGAGATGAGGAGCATGAGAGAAAAACACCCGAACTGGACGGTTCCCAACCTGCTGTCGGTGATCCGAATTGCGGTGATCCCTCCGTTTGCGGTTTTCTTCCTGCAGGAGGAGATTTTGTGGGCCGCCCTGATGCTGGCCATTTCGGGCCTGAGCGATTGTTTTGACGGGATGATCGCCCGGCGGTTTAATCAGGTGACAGAACTTGGCAAAATGCTGGACCCGTTGGCCGATAAACTGACACAGGCGACCGTGGCAGTCTGCCTGGGGATTAAATACCCCATCCTGGTTCCGGTGCTGTCCATTTTTATCCTCAAGGAATTGCTGATGCTGGCAGGGGCGTGCGTTCTGCTGAAAAAGAAAAAGCGCCCGGCCGCAGCCAAGTGGTACGGAAAAGTGGGGACCATTTTCTTCTATCTGTCGGCGGGTGCCATTGTGGTCATGGAGGGAATCCTGCATATGCATAATACGGTCTCGCTGATCGTTTCCTATTGCCTGCTGGGGATTACGGCGGTATTGATGCTGTATGCTCTGTATGAGTACGCGCGGATTTTTATCGATACTATGCGGTCAGACAGTGCGGCGGATCAGCTGGATCTGATGAATGAGCTGCACGCAGGAAAGAAAGAATGATGATTTGCAGCGGCACGCCGTTTTGGACAGGGGCCGCTGCCGCCTGTTTTGTAAGGCCGGAGGGCGAAGAGAAATTTCCGGCCGGAAATGAGGGAATCCAATTTGAGTAACAATATGGTACTTTGCTCCCGCTGCCACAAGCGGCCGGCGGTGGTGTTTATCACCCAGAATATGAGCAGCAGCGAGCCCCAGGGCCTGTGCCTGCTGTGCGCCAAAGAGCTGGGCATCAAGCCGGTGAACGACCTGATGGAGAAGATGGGAATTACGGACGATCAGATTGAATCCATGGCCGACGAGATGGCCGGGCTGATGAATCCGGAGGATATGGAAAACGACGACGAGGGAGAGGACGAGTTTTCGCCCGGCGGCGCCGTCAACTTTCCCACGTTTTTGCAGAGTATTTTCCCCGGAATGGGCGAGAAAAAGAAGGAAGAGGACGCGGGGGCGAACGCCCCCGGGGAGAACGACGGCGGCAAAAAGCGCAAGAAGCCGGGAAAGAACAGACGCCGGAACCTGACGGCCTATTGTACGGATCTGACGGCGCGGGCGCGCAGCGGTGAGCTGGACCCGGTGATCGGGCGCGAGCGGGAGATTTCCCGCGTGGTGCAGATCCTGTCCCGCCGGCAGAAGAACAACCCCTGCCTGATCGGCGAGCCCGGTGTGGGCAAAACGGCTATTGCCGAGGGGTTGGCCCAGCGCATTGCCGCCGGGCAGGTACCCGGGCGGCTGATGGATAAAGAAGTGCATCTGCTGGATCTGACGGCCCTGGTGGCCGGTACCCAGTTCCGCGGCCAGTTCGAGAGCCGCATCAAGGGGCTGATTGAAGAGGTAAAGACCGAGGGGAACATCATCCTGTTCATTGATGAAGTGCATAACCTGGTGGGCACCGGGGACGCCGAGGGGTCGATGAATGCGGCCAATATTTTAAAGCCCGCCCTCTCTCGCGGGGAGATTCAGGTGATCGGCGCTACCACCTTTACCGAGTACCGCAAGTATATCGAAAAGGACGCCGCCCTTGAGCGCCGGTTTCAGCCGGTGAAGGTGGGCGAACCGTCGGTTTCCGAGACCGTGGAGATTCTGATGGGGATCCGCGGCTATTACGAGAAGTTCCACCGGGTGACGATCAGGGACGCACTGATCCGCCGGGCGGCCTCCCTCTCCGAGCGGTATATCACCGACCGGTTCCTGCCGGATAAGGCCATCGACCTGCTGGATGAGGCGTGCGCCTGTGCTTCTCTGCGCAACAAGGATCTGCTGGCGTACGATACGGCCTCTCACCGCCTGCAGGAACTGCGGCAGGAGGAGGAAAACCTGACGGCGGACAGCGGTGACGGGCAGCCGGATTATGAAAAGCTGGCTTCCATCCGTTGGGAAATCGCCAAGTTGGAAAAGGAAGAGGCCGAGCTGGCCCCCAAGGCGGAGCAGGCCTGTGTGGAAGAGCAGGACCTGGCCAGGGTGATCGAGCTGTGGACGGGGATTCCCTCCAGCCGCGTGCAGGAGAGCGAACTGAAAAAGCTGGGCGGGCTGGAAGAAAAGCTGGGCCGCCGGATTATCGGACAGGACGAAGCGGTGAAGGCGCTGGCGGGTGCCATCCGCCGCAGCCGGGTGCAGATCAGTCCCCGCCGCCGTCCGGCCTCGTTCATCTTTGTGGGGCCCACCGGTGTGGGAAAAACCGAACTGGTGAAGGTGCTGTCGCAGGAGCTGTTCGATTCGCCGGAGACGCTGATCCGCCTGGATATGTCGGAATTTATGGAGAAGCACTCGGTCTCGCGGATTATCGGCTCGCCCCCCGGCTATGTGGGCTATGACGAGGCCGGCCAGGTCACCGAGAAGGTGCGCCGCCGCCCGTACAGCGTGCTGCTGTTCGACGAAATCGAGAAGGCACACCCCGATGTGATGAACATCCTTCTGCAGATTCTGGACGAGGGACGGATTACCGACGCCCAGGGCCGCACGGTGGATTTCACCAACACGGTGATTGTGATGACCAGCAATGCCGGCAGCAACCAGAATGCCGCGGCGGTGGGCTTTAACCGCACCCGGCAGGAGGCGGACGGCGAAAAAATGCGCAATGCCCTGCGGGAGTTCCTGCGGCCGGAGTTTCTCAGCCGTGTGGACGAGGTGATTGTGTTCCGTGCTCTGAATGAAGAGGACTTTGCGAGAATCGCCCGGCTGATGCTGGAGGAATATGTCCCGGCACTGGAGGAAAAGGGTATCCGCTTTACCTTTGACGAGGAAGCGGCGGCGCTGCTGGCGCAGAAAGCCTATGGCGGGCGCAGCGGTGCCCGTGACCTGCGCAATACCATCCGCCGTGAGGTGGAGGACCGGATCGCCTCTTTGCTGGTGGATCACGCCGGGGAAGAGCTGTCGGGCATTGCCGTAACGGCAAAGGACGGGGCCATCGAGCTGCAGAGCCTGTAATCCGAAAAGAATGAAAAGGACCGGGACCTTGTGAAAAGGATCCCGGTCTTTTTGACTCTGGCAGATAGCACAGAAAGCAGATTTCCATTGCGTTTTTTTGAAAAAAAGGGGAGGAATACTTGACAAAACTGCCCCTTTATGATAAAGTAATATGCGTCGCTTATATGCGGGTGTAGTTCAATGGCTAGAATTCCAGCCTTCCAAGCTGGCTGTGTGGGTTCGATTCCCATCACCCGCTCCAAATTCACCCAATGTACAGCGAGCATAGATGCGCCAATAGCTCAGCTGGATAGAGCAACTGCCTTCTAAGCAGTAGGCCGGGGGTTCGAGTCCCTCTTGGCGCGCCATATATGGTGGTTGTAGCTTAGCTGGTTAAAGCGCCAGATTGTGGCTCTGGAGACCGTGGGTTCGAGTCCCATCTACCACCCCACCGAAATGCACGGGACTTTTTAAAAGTGCCGTGCATTTCTTCTATATTGGGCTGTCGCCAAGCGGTAAGGCAACGGACTTTGACTCCGTCATCCTCGCGCGTTCGAATCGCGCCAGCCCAGCCATTCGGCAGTCCCAAAGCAAAACGGCTTTGGGACTGCCTTTTCTTTCGGCGCAGCACGCATTTTTCCTCACTTTTTGGTGACAGGGAAGGCGGCGGCGTGGTATACTGGTTTTGCCCCTCTTCCGGCGGAAGCAGGAAGGGACGGCGGGAGAAAGGCAAGGAAAGGAAGAAGAGAATGAAAATTGCAATCTATGGATACGGCAACCTGGGGCGCGGAGTGGAGTGCGCCATCCGGCAGAATGAGGATATGGAACTGGCGGCCATTTTTACCCGCCGCGATCCCAATTGTGTGCATCCCCTGACGGCCGGGGTACCGGTTTACTCTGCGGGTGAGGCTGCGGCCCATAAGGACGAAATTGATGTGATGATTCTGTGCGGCGGCAGTGCCACCGATCTGCCCGGGATGACCCCGGCACTGGCGCGGGACTTTCATGTGATCGACAGCTTTGACACCCATGCGGACATCCCCGTCCATTTTGACCGTGTGAATCAGGCGGCTGCGGAGACCGGTCATCTGGCCATGATCTCGGTGGGCTGGGATCCCGGCCTGTTCTCGCTGAACCGCCTGTTTGCCCGGGCTTTCCTTCCCAAGGGCAAGGATTACACCTTCTGGGGCAAGGGCGTCAGCCAGGGGCATTCCGATGCCATCCGTCGGATTCCCGGCGTGCTGGATGCCCGCCAGTACACCTGCCCGGTGGAGAAGGCCCTGCAGGCCGTGCGCAGCGGCGAGGAGCCGGAACTGACCACCCGGGAAAAGCACACCCGGCTGTGCTATGTGGTGGCCGAAGAGGGAGCCGACCGGGCCGCCATCGAACAGCAAATTAAAACCATGCCCAAGTATTTTTCGGATTACGATACCACGGTCCACTTTATCACGCAGGAGGAGCTGGACCGCGACCACAAGGGCATTCCCCACGGCGGTCGGGTGATCCGCACCGGGAGAACCGGCGCCGGTGAAGAGAACCGCCACGTGATCGAATACAGCCTGCAGCTGGATTCCAACCCCGAGTTCACCGCCAGTGTGCTGGTGGCGTATGCCCGGGCGCTGCACCGGATGCAGGGCCGCGGGGAGACGGGATGCCGCACCGTGTTCGATGTGGCCCCGGCAGATTTGCTGCCCATCCGCCCGGAGGAGATGCGCGCCCACCTGCTGTAAAATATCCGCACGAAAAAAGGAACCCTGTAAATGGCCGGTGTTCGTAAAACAGTGTTAGACAATCACACGAAATGAGTATCTGTCAAACCGGGGTGGTCAACGAAAAGCACGCCATATTCAGCTGCAAAGGCTGGACACCGAAGCCGTGGAGTTGGCCGATGTGCTGGATTATGATTTGGTCTGGCAGAAGCGTCGGGAAGTGCAGTGAGATTACAAGAGCTACTTATGATACATTTAATATATTGTCTTTTTGTCTTGCATACAGTAAAATGAAAACCAATATGCTGGGATCATATCGCAGATATGGCTTCACAGAAGGAAACCTTGTTATAGGGAGGTACACGCGATGGGACTGTTCGGAAAGAAAAAGACGCCGGAGGAAACTGTGACGGAGGGCCGGGCACAGTTTGAAAGCGGCGATTTCAAAAAGGCATTTTTGACCCTGCACGGGCTGGCAAACAAGGGAGAGCCGGAGGCGAGCTATTACATTGGCCTCTACTGGCTGAGGGAAAAACACGACAAAGGTATGGCGAAAAAATATCTGACCACCGCCGCCAAAGCGCATATGCGGGACGCGGCCCAGTTGCTGGCGGCGGAGTATGGCATCAGGGATTATCTGCCCAAGGACGCTGCGCCCCAGCCCAAGCCTGCGCCGAAAGCTGCCCCAAAGGCCGAAGCCCCGGACCAGGAGGCAGAGCGGCATTTCCGGGAGGCTGCGGCGGCACGGACGGCCGGAGATCCCTCAAAATGTCTGGCCCTGCTCGAAAAAGCCGCTGAACTGGGTCACGCCGAAGCCCAATTCCAATGCGGCAGGATGTACGACAGAGGCGAGGGAACACCGGCAGACAAAACCAAGGCCTTGCACTGGTATGAAACAGCCGCGGAACAGAGCCACGTTGACGCTCAGTTCTTCTGCGGCGTGATGTATGACGCGGGCGACGGCACAGCCCGGGACCGGGACAAGGCCAGGACGTACTTCCAAATGGCCGCCAAACAGGGCGATGAGGAAGCGGCGCAGATGCTGGCGGATCTGTTCGGGCTTCAGGATGATCTGCCCAAGGACGCCGCGCCACAGTCCAAGCCCGAACCAAAACCGGCCCCGAAGACCGTGGCCCCTGCCCCGGCGCAAAATTCTGTGCCCCAGCCGAAGCCTGCGCCGAAAGCTGCCCCAAAGGCCGAAGTCCCGGATCCGGAGCCGCAGGTGGTTTTCCAGTCGGGAATGCGCTCCTATATGGCCAAGGATTACACAAAGGCACTTTCCTTTTTTGCGCAGGCCGCGGAACAGGGACACGCCGACGCACAGTTCAACTGCGGCGTGATGTACTACAGGGGCGAGGGCACGGCGCCGGACAAGGCCAAGGCCCTGTACTGGTACGAGAAGGTCGCGGAACAGCGCCACGCCCAGGCCCAATTTATCTGCGGCGGGCTGTACGCGAAAGGCGAGGGTACGGCAGTGAACAAGGCAAAGGCCCTGTACTGGTATGAAAAAGCCGCGGAACAGGGACACGCCGACGCACAGTTCAACTGCGGCGTGATGTACTACAGGGGCGAGGGCACGGCGCCGGACAAGGCCAAGGCCTTGTACTGGTACAGGAAGGCCGCAGAGCAGGGTCACGCCAAGGCCCAATTTAACTGCGGCGTAATGTATGATAACGGCGAGGGGACGGCGGCGGACAAGACCAAGGCCCTGCACTGGTACAAAAAGGCCGCGGAACGGGGCCACGCCCAGGCCCAATTCTACTGCGGCATGCTGTACTCGAAAGGCGAGGGTACGGCAGTGGACAAGGCCAAGGCCCTGCACTGGTACGAAAAGGCCGCGGAACAGGGCCAAGCCGACGCGCAATTTATCTGCGGCGGGATGTACTTCGCAGGCGAGGGCACAGCCAGGGACAAGGCAAGGGCGAAGCAATGGATCCAAAAGGCCGCCTCACAGACAGAAAATCAAAACGCTCAGGAGGCGGCAGAAAGCTTCCTGCGGAAGTTTTTTTAAGCGCTCATTCAAAATATTCCCCGCCTGCAACAGGGGCGCACTTCTATACAGAGGCAAGCCCTGTATGTGCGTCCTGCGGAGCGAACAGCCCGGACACTTGAATGTCCGGGCTGTTTTGTCCGTACAAGGGTCTGCACCCCTTGCTGTTTTACGACCACCCGGCTAAAAACAGGGTTCCTTTTTTTGATAAAGAGAAGGACACGCCCCCGGCGGGGTGTCAGATCTCCATTTCCAACAGCGCGTATCCCAGCGTTTTCCCGTGCATATCCACCCGCAGGGATCGGGTTACGCCGCCGTCCAGCGCCCCCTCCAGCACGAAGTTAAAGGCCGGCAGTTCCGGCAGCTCGTAGCGGGTGACCTCTCCGCGGACAAGGGAGGAAAAATGCTCCTTTACCCGCTGGGCCGTCACCTTCTCCTTCAAAAGGGCATAGTCCTGTGCCCGGTAGGGGATCAGCGAGATCACCGAGATGTTGCCCTTGTCGCCGGTGCGGGAGTGGGCCAGTTCGTACAATTTCATCGAAGCATACCTCCGTTTCAGCAGAAAGTGATCTGCGGGGTGACCGTATCCCGCGGGATCAGGATGGACGCGACCGAGACGATCCGGCGCACGCTCTTCACCGCGCCGCCGCCGCCCGCGGGCCCGTTGGTGTACAGGGCCTCGACTTCGTTGGCGACTTTCTCGGCCTCCTCGCGGCAGCGGGTGCGGCCCGCCACCCGCAGGCGTACCTCTACGGGCACGGGCGCCCCCTGGGAAAGGGCGGGGCCATACAGCGAGTCGATCCCCATGTGGTCAATGCGCAGCTCCTCCAGCTGGCAGTGGGTCAGCTCCAGCCGGCGGCGTACCACTTCCCCGGCCAGTCGGGCCCTGGCCAGGGCGTTGTGCCCGCCGTAGCTGATCTGCCCCTCGCCGATCCAGCAGTCCTGATACCCGGCGCTGACCTTCAGCTTTCCGTTGTGGGGGTGGCCGGTGGCCCCGGAAATCCGCACGCGATCCGGGCCGTCCTGCTGCATGGAGACATGCTGGAAATCGGCGGTACAGTCAGGGGTGTAGTACCGGGCCGGATCCTGCAGCTCATAGATCAGCTGCTGTTTGCAGGTGTCCTCACTGACCAGGCCGCCGGTCCCGGGCAGCTTGGTGATGGTCAGACTGCCGTCCTCCCCGACTTCGGCCAGGGGGAAGCCCAGGTTCCACAGCTCGGGCACATCCCGGATGCCGGGGTCGCAGTAGTATCCCCCGGTGACCTGCCCGGCGCATTCCAGCAGGTGCCCGGCGAGGGTTCCCTTGCCCAGCTTATCCCAGTCGTCCATGCTCCACCCGAATTCGAAGACCAGCGGCCCCAGCACCAGGGCCGGGTCGGCCACCCGGCCGGTGATTACGATATCGGCGCCCTGCTCCAGGGCCTGCACAATCCCCGCGCACCCCATATAGGCGTTGGCCGAGATCAGATCTGCCTGCAGGTTCTTCAGCGGTCCGCCGGTCTCAAGGGTATTCTGCTCCCAGAATTCCGGCAGACGGGGGTACACGTCATCCCCCGTAACAGCGGCAATGCGCAGATGGGAGAGGCCGGCCTGATCAGCCATGCGGCGCGCCTTCCGGGCGGCGGACAGGGGGTTGGCCGCGCCCATGTTGGTGATCACACGGACCGGGTGCTTTTTCAGCGCCGCCAGAATTTTCTCCATGCGGTATTCGAAAAGGGGATTATACCCCCGTTCCGGCTGGGACAGCTTTTCCAGCTGGGCCAGCGCGATGGTGCGCTCGGCCAGGCATTCAAAGATAATGTAATCCAGGTTTCCCCGTTCCATCAGGTCAATGGCCGGTTCAATGCGGTCTCCGCCGTACCCGGCGCCGGAACCGATGCGAATGGTTTTCATACGGCATTCTCCTTTTTATTGGGCTGTTTTTTCGTCTTCCACCGGAAGAATCACGCGGGAGGGAGTGTCGCCCCCGAACAGAATGGTCTGATGGGCCACCCGGGTCTTCTCCTGCCGCGACCAGATGCCGGCGTAATTGCTGTGGACGGCGTACTGCGGGAAATCGGAGGACGAGAGGTCCACCCGCAGGCGGTCGCCTTTATGAAGCTGATAGGCGATGTCCCACAGAGACAGGGTCAGGCAGCGGGTTTCACCGGGGGTGTACGGTTCGGAAAAAGCCAGGGTTACGATGGAGGAGCGCAGAAAGACCGCCTTTCCATCGGGAAGAACCTGCATCAGGCGCACGGTGAAAGCCGTGTCGTCCGCGTCGCTTTTTACAAACAGTTCGGCCTGGATGCGCCCGAGAATGGTCAGATCCTCCGTCAGCGGATCCGATACGAACGAGAGCACATCCGGCCGCCAGTCGGGCTCCGGCTGGTACAGGCTGCCGATCTCCGGCCAGCTTTTCAGCAGCGCTTCGCCCCCGTGGGTGCGCACCGGGTTCTGCGGATCATAGTCATAGGACCGCGCGCCCGCTTCCGGGATTTCGGGGGAAAGGCGGCCCCCCGCTGCCAGGCAGAACGACCGGCTTTGGGAAGAAAGGGGGTAGCAATCCCAATGCTGCCACCGGTCAGCCCCCGTGATGTACCAGTCCACCCGGCGCTCGGGCAGCTTTTTCTGCTTCAGGGTGGTCTCAAACCAGTCGAGCAGCTGATGCACCTCGTCATTCTGCAGGTTTTCCTGCACCCGGCCCTCGGCACACGGTTCGAAGCCGTGGTTCCAGCAGCCGATGATCAGCCGGCTGTGTGCCGCGGCCCGGGGGTTGAGGCGGTGGTATGTCTCCATGGCGCTGCCCAGGTGGTGGTCATACCACCCCTCGACGATGCACACCGGTACCGTCAGCTTTTCGGGCGCCTCGGACAAAAAGGCCCAGTACCCCTCGTTCCAATAGGGATCACTGCGGTGGGGATTGGTCACCCAGTCGCGGTACCAGTCGATCTTTCCGCCCCACAGGGCCTCGTCCACCTGCTCGTGGGGGCGGTACAGGCACGAGGTGAGGTAGTCTGCCCCGATGGGCCGGCCGGCATTGTCCATGGCCCAGCCCGTCAGCACGTCATGGCGGAACAGCCCGCTCTCATAGGCCGAGGTGAACCGCTCGGTGCCGTAGTGCGTCAGCAGCATGCTCTTTACCTTTTCGGGCAGTTCGCCGGTGATAGCCCAACCGGTGGCCGCCAGATACGAGCAGCCCCAGTAGCCCAGGCTCTCCACCCAGGAGAGACCGTTTGCCCACCGGATAAAATCGGCCCCGTCCGCCGGTTCGTTCACGTTCGGCTCCCACACGCCGCCGCTGCCGCCGGTTCCGCGGCAGAACTGGCAGATATAGCCGTATCCCCGGGCGCTCAGCTCCCGGCCGTGGGTGCGGTAGACGTCCTCGTTCTGCGGGTAGCAGCTGCGCTGTACAATCGTGGGGAACGGCCCCTCCCCCGGGGGATGGTACCAGAACGTGCGCAGGGTGATCCCGTCGCGGCAGGGGACGAAAAGCTCGCCCTGCACGGCCGTCGGATATACGGCCGGGACGCCGCTGCTCTGGTAGCTGCGGCGGATTTTCTCCTGAATGTCCATCTCTCAAACTCCTCCTTTTCCTCAGCGGGAATGCTTTTCCTGCGGGGAATCATCTTCCTGCGGGAATAAGCCGATTTCCTCTTTAGTATAACGTTGTACTAAACGACTGTCAAGCCCGCCTTGACTTTTTTTTGGCCCGCCGGTACAATGGGCACAGAGAAAACGAAAAAGGGAGGAGTGTGTCATGGCCACCGTGCGCGATGTGGCCCGGAGAGCCGGGGTATCCCCCAGCACGGCGTCGATCGTATTGGGCGGAAAGGCGCAGCAGCGCCATATTTCAGAGCAGACCTGCCAAAAGGTGGAGCAGGCCGCCCGGGAGCTGGGATACACCCCCAGTCTGGAGGCGCGATCGCTCCGGGGGCAGGGCGGACCGGGGCCGCTGAAGGTGGCGCTGTTCTGGGCGGATGACCGGCGGATTGTGTATCTGACCCGGTTTCTGCAGGGAGCGTTCCCCGAATTGCCGGCCCGGAACATGGCGCTGGAGGTTCTGCCCTACACCCCCGGCGCCCTATCCCGGCAGGAGGCGCTGACCGGGGGCCAGCGGTTTCACGCCGCGATTCTGGCCAACGCCGGCGAGCAGGACCTTCAATGGCTGCAGGGACAGTCGCTCCCGTTCCCGCTGGTGGTGTACAACCGGGCGGCGGCCGGGTACCCCTGTGTGCACTCCGATGACCGGCAGATCGGGCAGGCGGCGGCCCGGCTTTTGCTGCAGAGGGGAAAGCGCCGTGTGGCGGTGCTCACTTCTCATCCGCATTGGAAAGAGATTGCCCTGCGGGAAGAGCAGCTGCAAAAAACCTTGGGGGACGGCGGGATTTTTGTCCCGGCGGACTGGATATTCAGGGAGGAAAACAGCATCCGAGGGGGGGAGCGCGCCTGCCGGCAGCTGCTGAACCGGCTGTGGGCACAGGAGGTCCGGCCGGACAGCCTGTACTGCTGCTCGGATGCGATGGCCTACGGGGCGCTGCAGGTGCTGCACCGGCAGGGAATCCGGGTGCCGCAGGATATGGCGGTGCTGGCGGTGGGAAACGGCGATCCCGATTACCGGGATGCCTGCCTGGTGCCGTTGACGGCCGTGCAGGTACCCATCGAAGAGATGGCCCGCCAGTGCCTGCTTTTGGTGGAAAAGCTGCTGCGCCGGGAGGAAGCGGGGGATGTCCGGGTACCGGCCCCGGTAGAGGAACGGCAGTCGCTGTGAAAGAAGCTTGCGCCCGGCTTTTCGGCCCGGTATAATAGAAGCAGAAGAGGGGGGGCGGCCCCCGGATGATAAGGGAGGAATCCGCGATGAGAATTGCAGTGGTCACCGGTGCGACCGGCGGCATAGGGAAAGAATATGTGCGCCAGCTGGGACAGTGCCCTGATCTGGATGAGATTTGGGCGGTGGCCCGGCGGGAGGAGCCGCTGAAAAAACTGTCCGAACTGACACAGCGGCCGGTGCGCGCCGTGGCACTGGATTTGTCGGAGGAATCGTCCTACCAGGCATTCGGCGATCTGCTGGACAGGGAAAAGCCGGAGATCCGCTATCTGGTGAACAACGCGGGATTCGGAAAGTTCTGCCGCACGGAAGAGGTGGACGAGAAAACCTGTATGCGCATGATCGACGTGAACTGCAAGGCGGTGGTGGCCCTGTCCCTGCGGGCTCTGCCGTATCTGACACCGGGCAGCCATGTGATCAATACCGCCTCGGCCTCGGCGTTTCAGCCGCTGCCGTACATCAACCTGTACGGCTCGACCAAGGTGTTCGTGCGCAATTTCTCCCGGGCCTTGAACCGCGAGTGGAAGGATCGCGGCATTTCGGTCACAGCGGTGTGCCCGTACTGGGTGAAAACCGATTTCTTCGAGACGGCCCACCAGCACGAGGGGAACCGGATCATCACGAAGTACGAGGTGCTGTATGACCCCAGGGATGTGGTGGAAAAAGCCCTGCGCGACGCCGGTAAGGGGAAGGATATGTCCGCGCTGGGCCTTTTGAACAAAATGCAGCATGTGGCTGCCAAGCTGATGCCCCAGAGCTTTGTGATGAACGTCTGGCTTCGCCGCCAGAAGCTGTGATCCCCCGCTTGCTTTTGTAAAAGAAAAACACACCGAAAAGAGGGTTTTTGCCTCTTTTCGGTGTGTTTTTTGGTGCGCAAATTATTCCGCCTGTCTGCGCAGGGCGATGACCGCATCCAGCAGCCGGTGGGCGGCCTCGTCCTTTGAGAGCAGAGGCAGCTCCTCCTCCCGGTCCCGGGTGATCAGGGTAAGCACATTGGTGTCCACGGCGAACCCGGCGCCGGGCACCTTCACATTGTTGGCGGCGATCAGATCCAGGTGCTTTTTCTCCAGCTTGCGCCGGGAGTTCTCCAGCATGTCGCGGGTTTCCATGGAAAAGCCGCACAGCGTCTGGTCCGGGCGGCGGTGCTCCCCCAGAAAGCCCAGAATGTCCCGGGTACGCATCAGGGGGATGCTCATCTCGCCGTCTCCCTTTTTGATTTTGTCCCCGGCGACCTCGGCAGGGCGGTAGTCCGCCACGGCGGCCGCCTTGATGACGATGTCCGTCTGAGGGAAGCGGGAGGTGACCTCCTGATACATCTCCTCGGCCGTGACTACCGGCACAGTGGTGAGAAAAGGCGGGGGCGCAAGATCCACCGGCCCGCTGATCAGGGTGACCTGTGCCCCCCGGGCGGCGGCAGCCCGGGCCACGGCATAGCCCATTTTGCCCGTGGAGCGGTTGGACAGGTAACGCACCGGATCCAGTGCCTCCCGGGTGGGACCGGCGGTGACCAGTACGCGCAGCCCCTGCAGGTCCTTTTCATATTCCAGCTCCTGCCGGACAAACTGTACCAGCGTCTCCGGTTCGGGCAGCTTGCCGGCGCCGCTGTCGCCGCAGGCGAGGTGCCCGCTGGCCGGTTCGATCACCTGCCAGCCGAAACGGCGCAGTGTCTGCAGGTTCTCCTGCGTGACGGGATTTTCAAACATGCGCGTGTTCATGGCCGGTGCAATCAGCTTGGGACAGGTGCAGGCCAGCGCCGTGGTGGTCAGCATATCGTCCGCAATGCCGTGGGCCAGCTTTGCGCACACATTGGCGGTGGCCGGTGCCACCAGCAGCAGATCCGCCATTTTGGCCAGTGAGATGTGCTCGACCTTCCACTCGAAGTTCCGGTCAAAGGTATCCACACAGGCCCGGTTGCCGGTCAGCTGTTCAAAAATCACCGGGGCCATCATTTTGGTGGCGTTCTCGGTCATCAGCACGTGCACGTCGGCCCCCAGCTTTTTTAAAGCCGAGCACACCGATGCCGCTTTATACAGGGCAATACTGCTGGAAACTCCCAGCAGGATGTGTTTTCCATGGAGCATGGGTCGGTCCTCCCTTGTTGCTTTCTTTTCCCAGTATACCACATCCGGGCACCGGCGTAAACGGGCGGTCCCTTGCTTTTTTACGGGGAACATGGTATGATAACAGATATACATCCCGCGGGATATGCCGCCGGAACCGCCCGGGCGGAACGGCAGGCAGCGGTGCGGTTTTCCGCACCGGAACGCGGCAAAAAACGCTGCTTTTCCCCTGAAAAACCACGGGAAGAGCCCGACGCGCTGTATCCGCCGGAGCGGAACAGCAGCAGGAGGGAATTATTATGAACAAACCATCGAAAACCCGCATTCTGTACCTGTCAGAGCTGGCGCTGTTAACCGCGCTGGTACTGCTGATGGCCTTCACGCCCCTTGGGTATCTGCAAACCCCGTGGGGGCTGCAGATCACGTTTATCGTGGTGCCGGTGGCCATCGGCGCCGTCATTCTGGGGCCGGGCGCCGGGGCGGCGCTGGGGCTGATTTTCGGGCTGACTAGCTTTGCCAACTCCTTTACCAGTGCCCTTGGAAGTGTATTTCTGCAGGAGAATGCGTTCTTTACGTTTATCCTGGCGGTGGTGCCCCGCATCCTGGTGGGGCTGCTGCCCGGGCTTTTGTATGCCGTGCTGAAAAAGCACGCGCGCACCCGCACGGTGGGCATGGCGGTGTGCTGCCTGCTGACCCCGCTGCTCAACACCCTTTTGTATATGAGCACGCTGTATCTGCTGTTCGGGCAGACCTGGCTGGGCATTGCCCAGGGCGCCGGGTACGGCGGCGATGGCGGCATCAGCCTGCTGGGCTTTATGCTGGCCTCGGTCGCGGTCAACGGCGTGGCGGAAGCGGCCGCGTGCCTGATTCTGGGCACGGCGGTGTGCGCGGCGCTGCAGAAAACGGTGAACCGCAAGGCGGCCTGATGCGAGAAAAAGGGGGATCCCTCGGGAAAAGAGGGGATCCCCCTGCTTTTCTTTTTACTGATACCGGGAGGGAGAGTCATGAGAGAGATCGGAATTATGGAGGTCGGCGGTTTTTCCGTGGGCCATGCACAGAATACAGAGGCGGCAACGGGCTGCACCGTGTTGCTGCCGGATCGGGAGGCGCCCTGCGGCGCGGATGTGCGCGGCGGCGGACCGGCCTCGCGGGAATCCCAGATTCTGCAGCCCCTGATGGACTGCCAGGCGGTGCACGCGGTACTGCTCTCCGGCGGGTCGGCCTTCGGGCTGGATGCGGCGGGGGGCGTGCAGCGCTATCTGGAGGAGCGGGGCATCGGGTTTGATACCGGGATTGCCAAAGTGCCGCTGGTCTGCCAGAGCTGCCTGTTTGACCTCTCGGTGGGGGACAGCCGGGTGCGCCCCGACGCGGCCATGGCGTACCGGGCGTGCGAAAATGCCTCGAAAAATCCCCCGGCGCAGGGAAATGTGGGCGCCGGTACCGGCTGCACCGTGGGAAAATACCGGGGCATGGCCCGGGCGATGAAAGCGGGGTTTGGCACCTTTGCCGTCGAGGCCGGGGGAATCCGCGTGGGGGCCCTGGCAGCGGTGAACGCCCTGGGCGATGTGGTGGACCCGGATTCGGGGAAGACCGTGGCCGGTCTGCTTAACGAGGCGGGCACGGCCCCCGGCAGCACCCTGCAGGCGCTGTGGCAGGATGCCGACAGGATGGCCGGCCTGTGGGAAAACCACCAGAATACCACCCTGGGGATTGTGGTGACCAATGCACTCTTTGCCAAAACGGCGCTGGCGAAAATCGCCGGAATGGCCCACAACGGATATGCGCGCGCCATTCAACCCGTTCACACCACAGCGGACGGGGACACCATCTATGCCCTCTCGGTGGGGGAGAAGAAAGCGGATCTCAATCTGGTGGGCACCCTGGGGGCCTATGCCATGCAGCGGGCCATCCTGCGGGCCGTGCGCAGCGCTTCTCCGGCTTACGGCCTGAAAGCGGCGCGGGATTTTGAAGAAAAGGGGGAAACGCCGGTATGATTCTGGCCATCGACGTGGGAAATACCAACGCGGTGATCGGCTGTATGGACGGAAAAAAGCCGGTCTTTACCGCGCACATCAGCACCGACCGCTCCAAAACCGTGGATGAGTATGGGCTGCTTTTGCAGGGGATTTTTCATAGAAACGGGATCGACCCCAAAACACTGGAGGGCGGCATCGTCTCGTCGGTGGTGCCCATGCTGCGCCCGGTACTGCGGGACGCGGTGGAACTGCTGACGGGGAAAAAGCCGCTGCTGGTGGGGGCCGGGCTGAAAACCGGGCTGAATATCAAAATCGACAATCCCGCCCAGCTGGGCGGCGACCTGGTGGTGGTGGCGGTGGCGGCCTGCGCCAAATACCGGGGGCCGGTGGTCATTTTTGACCTGGGCACGGCCACCACGGCTTCGGTGCTGGATGAAAACGGCAGTTATCTGGGGGGCATGATTATTCCCGGGCTGCGCGTGGCGGTGGATGCGCTGTCGAGCAAGGCCTCGCAATTGCCGCTGAACATCAGCCTCGAGCCGCCGGCCTCCATTATCGGGACCAATACGGTGGACTGTATGCGCTCCGGCGCCATTTACGGCCATGCGGCCATGCTGGACGGCATTATCGAGCGCGTGGAGGAGGAGCTGGGGCAGCCGGTGACCGCCGTGGCCACCGGCAGTCTGGTCTCCCTGGTGGTGCCCTACTGTGAACGGAAGATTTATGAGGAGCCGGATCTGCTGCTGCAGGGACTGTGCCTGCTGTATGAGAAGAACGGGACCCGCCGCGGCCGGGCCCATCGGGAGGGAAAAGCATGATTTTGGCCATTGATATCGGGAACACCCAGATTGTGGTGGGCTGCCTGCAGGGGGAAGAGCGGATCTCCTCGTTCCGCGTGGCAACCGACCGCTCGAAAACCGCCGAGGAGTACGCCCTGCTGCTGTCCGGTATTTTCTCCCTGCGGGGAATCGCGGTATCCCGGCTCGAGGGGTCCATTCTCTCCTCGGTGGTGCCGGTCTTAACGCCGGTACTGCGGGATGCCGTGGAATCCCTGACCGGGGAAAAGCCATTGGTGGTGGGCGCCGGGCTGAAAACCGGGCTGAATATCAAAATCGACAACCCCGCCCAGCTGGGAAGCGACCGGGTGGTGGATGCGGTGGCCGCCTGTGCCCGGTATGAAAAGCCCGTTCTGATCGTGGATATGGGCACCTCCACCACGGTCTCGGTGGTGGATCGGAACAACAGCTTCCTGGGGGGCATGATTATCCCCGGGCTGCGCGTGGCGGTGGACGCGCTGTCGAGCCGGGCCTCGCAATTGCCGCTGAATATCAGCCTGGAGGCGCCGGAGAAGATGATCGGCACCAACACGCTGGACTGTATGCGCTCAGGTTCTCTGTATGGCACGGCGGCTATGCTGGATGGGATTGTCGGCCGGGTGGAAAAGCAGCTGGGACAGCCGGTGACCGCCGTGGCCACCGGTGGACTGGGGCGGCTGGTCGTGCCGCTGTGCCGCCGGCCGTTCCACTATGACCCGGACCTGCTGCTGCAGGGGTTGGGGATTTTGTTCCGGAAAAACCACCCGAAAAAATAGGGGTTTGACACGGTCTATTCCGCATGCTATGATGAGCATAATGAGAAACCGGGTAGACAAAGGAGAAGGAACATCATGGAGGAAAAGCGTGATTTTCGCCCCAAGCTGCATTTTACTGCCCCGAAAAACTGGCTGAATGACCCCAATGGGCTGGTTCGCACGGGGGATACCTATCATCTTTTTTATCAGCACAATGTAAAGGAACCCCGGTGGGGGCCCATGCACTGGGGCCATGCGGTCAGCCGCGACCTGTACCACTGGGAGCACCGGGACGTGGCGCTGTATCCCGATAAGCTGGGCATGATCTTCAGCGGCAGTGCGGTGCTGGATGAGGAAAATGTCTCCGGGCTGGGCTGCGGGGGACGTACGCCGCTGCTGGCCTTTTTTACCTATGACGACGGAAAGACCGAGTTTCAGAGCATGGCGTTCAGCCTGGACGAAGGGCAGACGTTCCACAAAACGGGTACCCCGCTGATCGAAAACCCGGGGATCCGGGATTTCCGCGATCCCAAGGTCACCCGCGTGGGGGATGGCTGGGTGATGGCCCTGGCTGTTTGGAATCAGTGCTGGTTCTATGCTTCGAAAAACCTGCTGGACTGGGAGAAAACCGGGGAATTCGGCCCCCTGCCGGAGGAGATCGCTCCCGCGGGCGCCGTGTGGGAGTGCCCGGACCTGTATCCCCTGACTGGTCCGGACGGGGAGACCCATTGGGTGCTGGTGATCAACTTGCAGATTCCGCCGGAGAAGGGTGGGGTGCGCCCTCTGTACTGGCTGGGACAGTTTGAAAACGGTACCTTCACCGCGCAGGAGGACTTCTGCGAACCGCTGGACTGCGGCTTTGACTGTTATGCTGCGACCACCTATTTCAATGCGCCGCAGCGCACCATGATCGCCTGGGGCGACAACATGGTCTATGCCGGAGAGGCCCCCACCGGGGAGTGGCGTTGTCATATGACCATGCCGCGGGTTCTCTCGCTGAAGGATACGCCCAAAGGGCTGCGGCTGGCTTCGCTCCCCCTTGTACCGGAAGAGGCCCGGAGAAAAGCGGAAGAGCTGGAAAAAAAGAGCGGGGAAAAGAGCGGCGCCCTGCCGGGAAAAACCTTCGTTCTGCGCGTGACCGGTACCGGAGAGGGCAGCGTCACGCTGAAAAACGGGAGAGGAAATGCGTTTTCCTTCGGCGTGAATGCAGATGACGCCTTCTTTATTGACCGGCGGAACACCTGTGCCCCGTTCTGTGAGTCGTACAGCGAACATCTGATGGAGCATACTGCTCCCCGCTTCTTTGAGGGGAGCTGGCAGCTGGACGCAGTGCTGGACGGATGCGCATTCGAGATGTTCGGTGATGGGGGAACCCGGGCGTTTTCCGTATCCCTGTTCCCGGAAAATCCGTTCGACGCCTTTGAAACGGCGGGAAACCTCTCGGTTCAAATTCTGCCGCTGTGATTTTTGCATGAAAAAGGCCCCCGGAATGGGGGCCTTGCTTTATCGGGAAAGGGAAGGGGGCGCTTAACGCTTGCGGCGCACGCCCATGCGGGTTTCGCTGTTCTGAATCAGGTTGAAAAGGGACGAAGCGAACTGCGGATAATCGGCGGACAGGCTCTCCTGTGTGAGGGCCGGGCCGTCCTCCCGGCCGACGCCCTTTTCGTTCTCCACCGTCTCCCCGGCGGCCAGCGCGGCGGCTTTCGCCTCGGCGGCGCTGCGGGCACTGTCCGCCAGCCCCTGATACAGGCGGGGCGAAGCGGCAAACAGATTCTGCGCATTCTTTCCGTTGGCCGAGTACAGCGTGCGGAACGCCTTGTAAACCGACAGATCCAGCGCGGCGGACACCTCGTTCACCAGGGCCTTGTTCCGGCACTGCTGCAAAAGGGAGAAGACAATGTGCAGTGAGTTGGACAGCAGCTTTTTGTTCAGCACAGCCACCAGGCTGCCGATCCCGCGGTTCTCCTTCCCCTCATTTCCGTCCGGCAGCTCCTCCACCGAGATGGTGGCGCCGCTGCGGTCCGGGGTGCGCCCCAGCAGGTAATCGCAGGAGACATGATAAAAATCGGCGGCCTTCACCACAAAATCAAGGCCGCACTCGCGGATCCCCTTTTCATAATGGGAGAGCAGCGCCTGGGATACCCCCAGCTGCTGGGCAGCCGCCTTTTGGCTGAGCCCCTGCTCTTTGCGCAGCAAAGTCAGAATCCTGGAAAAGCTCTGGTTGATCATACCCGTGTACCCCGTCCCCTGTCGAATTTCCGAGAAATAACGTAATGTAAAGTATAATACAAACTAAACTGTTTGTAAAGCCGGAAATTTCCCTGTTTCCGACAAAAAAGGAGCGATATCATGAAATCCTACCGTGTTCATCTGATCCGCCACGGCGTCAGCGAGGGCGCCAGAAAGGGCCAGTACATCGGCCTGACCGATTCCCCCCTGTGCGAGGAGGGAAAGACCCGGCTGCTGGCGCTGAAAAAAGAGGCGGAGTACCCCCGGGCGGACGCCTGCTTCTGCAGTGCCAACCGTCGCTGCCGGGAGAGCCTGGAGATCTTGTACCCGGAGGCGACGGGCACCTATCTGCGCGGACTGGAGGGCTGCTCCTTCGGTGAGTGGGAGGGGAAAACCGCCGACGAGCTGAAGGGGGATGAGCTGTACGAAAAATGGATGCGCGGCGAGGAGGGCGCGGTGCCCCCGGGGGGTGAGAGCACCCTTGCGTTTATGCACCGCGTGTGCGAGGTATTTGAAAAGCTGGTGGACAGCATGATGCGCAGCCGTACCGAGAGCGTTGCCATTGTGACCCAGGGCGATGTGATTATGGCGCTGTGCGCCGCTTACGGGCTGCCGCGGGCCGGACTGTACGAGTGGATGTGCGAACCGGGGCACGGCTACACGCTGCAGATCACTCCGTCGCTGTGGATGCGCTCCATGGTGGCCGAGGTGAAGGAGACGCTGCCCCGTTATGCGCAGGAGGAAGAGCGGGAGGACAGCCTGTCGGCGGCGCGGGAGGTTTTGCATCTGCAGTTCCCCGGCAAGGAGGAAAAAGGGGAG
This sequence comes from Clostridia bacterium, assembly GCA_022767925.1. Taxonomy (GTDB): domain Bacteria; phylum Bacillota; class Clostridia; order Oscillospirales; family Acutalibacteraceae; genus Heritagella. The sequence goes on along the minus strand of JALENG010000013.1, from coordinate 152 downwards.
GAATAGGAAAATTTCGTTTTCAGGAAAACTTTCGTTTTCCAGTTGACAAATGGCGGGCAAAGCCGCTATAATAATAAAACAACCAAATATCATCCCAAAGACTGTGAAGGGAAAAAGACAGGCAATGGCCTTCAAAGAGAGCCGGCGGTGGG
>JALENG010000007.1 GCA_022767925.1 Clostridia bacterium | reverse complement strand
TGCAGTCCAAAACAGCCGTCCACCCGGATATGATGATCTTCCATGTATTTTAAGAGATAATAGAGGTTGCCGCCCCCCTCTTCTCCACGCTCGAAGCAGAAAATAATGTCGCCGGGGACCTCCTCCCGGTGCTCCCACAGGATTTCCGCCGCCGTCAACAGGCAGGCGGTGTGGGCATCGTGACCGCAGGCATGCTGAACACCGGGCACGAGGCTGACGCAGGTTTTGGGGGCTTTTGCGTTTTTCGGGTCCTCCTGGATGGGCAGCGCGTCGCAGTCGGCGCGCAGCAAAACGGTCTTTCCCCCGTTTTTCCCGGTGCGCAGAAAGCCCAGCACCCCGCCGTTTTCCACCACCACATGGGGAATGCCGGCCTGGGTCAGGGTCTCGTCAATATAGCGTATGGTGTTTATTTCCTGCCCGGTCAGCTCGGGGTGCCGGTGCAGATACCGGCGGTGGCGCAGCAGCGTTTCTTTTTTCTGTTCGCACAGCGGCAGAAAATCCATGGGAGGTGCCTCCTCTTTGCTCCTTTTTTCTTTATTGTATCACAGTTTGGGAAAAAGGAAAGAAAAAAGAACCCTCATCGGCCAAAAAGGCGGATGAGGGTTCTCCCAAAAAATTTTATTCGTTTACCAGCAGGCGGCCGCCTTCGATTACCTTTACGTCATCAAAGTAAACAGTGGGCTCCAGCGTGACGAAGTCGATATGGGACGGGGCCTTGATCACACCGCCGAAGGAGGTGTTGGTCCCAAAGGCCACATGGACCGATGCGTAAATCTTCTCGTCCTCCAGAATCACGCCGGTCAGCTTGGCCATGGGGTTGGTGCCGATGCCCAGCTCGCCCACGCTGCGGGACAGCTCGTGTTCCGGGATCATCGCCTCGACCTTCGCGGCGTTTTTGCCCTCAATCTTCGTGATCCGGCCGTTTTCGATGGTGAACACGATGGGATCGGTGGTCATCTCGCCGTCCAGTACGATGTTGCCGATGCAGTAGGTGCCGTTGGTGGTTCCCTCCAGCGGAGCGGTATAGGCCTCGCCGCTGGGCAGGTTGCCGGATTCACCGGGGTTCAGATACACGCCCTTGCTGGGTACACCGGCACGGCCGGTGATATCCAGATGAAGCTCGTGCCCGCCCAGGGTGCAGACGCGCACGTGGTTGGTTTTGGTGAGAAGCCGGGTGTATACCTCGGTAATGCGGGCCACTTCCCTGTAATCGGCCTTGATCGGCCCCTCACTGAACATGGCCTCGGTAATGCCGGGCATGGTGGCAATTCGGGCACCGTTTTTGGCGGCGTTGATGCGGGCGTTGGTGTGGGTGATGGAATCGCAGGTGGGGGCGATCACCACATCGGCCTCCATCATGGCGGCGGCTACAGCCGCCGGGGGCTCCTGCCCGGAAACGCCGCAGACGGGAATCTGCATCAAAACCGGCTTGGCGCCCAGGTCCTTGGCGGTCTCATACAAAGCGGTGCCCAGGGGAAGCTTTTCGTCGTCCGTCAGAATCAGTACGCGCTCGCCTTCCTTCAGGCCCATGCACTTTTCGTAAATAATCTCGCACCCGGTGCGGAATTTGGGATCCATTGCCATTGTCTTTCTTCCTCTTTTCTGCGATTGATAGGAGTCAGATTTCACCGGGCTTTCGCTCGATATCTGACAGGATTTCCGCCGCCACGCAGGCGGTCAGTGTGCGGGGCAGCAAAACGGGCAGGCCGCTGGCTTTCCCCACCAACGTTTTCATGTGCTGGGTAAAGCCCATGCAGTCCAAACACACGAACTGGGCGCCACTGTCCCGCAGGGACAAGGCCGCCCGCTCGATCAACGAGGGGTCGCCGTAGGGCGATGCGGAGACGACCACCGGAGTGACCCCCGCGGCCTTCCAGCGCTGTTTCCCCTCCTCCACCTGATCGGGGTCGGGAACGATGACGGCGATTTTACCGCCGTCGGCCAGCTGGGCGGCGGTAAAGTTAAAGATCTTCTGGGGCAGCAGCAGCGGAACCCGGTGGGTAAATTTGGGGAACGAGCCGGTGCACAAAAGCAAAATGGCGTCGGCCCCCTCCTCCTCGGCTTTCCCGATACAGGCCTGCAGCAGCGGATTTACGCAGCGTCCGGCAAACTTTGCCTGGCGCCCGTCGCGCATACGCGAAACCAGCACCTCGTCCCCCGGCAGGGGGCGGAACCGCTCGGTCACCTCCTGCAGGGTATAGGGATCCAGCGCGCCGTACTCCACCATCTCGATATCCTGCGGCAGCCGGCTGCGCACATCGTCGGTCATGTCCACCCGGGGAGACTGGCCGATAGTAATCACGGCGAGTTTTTTCTTTTTCATGGAAAAGCTCCTCTCAAGCCGCCTGTTCTCAGGAACGGGTGCGCTCGATGCTCGACAGGATCTCGGCCGTGACAGCCGATACCAGGGTGCGCGGTACCAGCACCGGCAGGCCGCTGGCCCGTTCGGCTACGGTCTTCATGCGCTGGGTAAAGCCCATGCAGTCAAAGCAGATGAATTGGGCGCCGCTGTCCCGCAGAGAGGAGGCCACCTGCTCCAGATGGTCGATCTGATCCATGCTGGGGTAGGACGAAACCACGATAGGATCCACCCCCGCGGCCTTCCAGCGCTTGATACCATCCTCCACCTGATCGGGATCGGGCAGGATGACGGCGATTTTGCCGCCGTCGGCCAGCTGGGCGGCCGTGGAGTTCAGAATCAGCTGCGGCAGGATCAGGGGGACGTGGTGTTCAAAATGGGGGAATTCGCCGGTGCACTGCAGCAGAACGGCGTCAGCCCCATCCTGCTCGGCGTCAAAAATGCGCTGCTGCAGCCGGGGGACGATTTTTTCCTCTCCCAGCCGCACGCCCACGCCGCAGGCGCCGCCCACCAGCACCCCGTCACCGGGGCCGGGGGCATAATCGCGCTCAATCTCCTCCAGGGTCAGCCCGTCCAGCGCGCCGTACTGCATGATCTCGATATCCTCCGGCAGGCGGGTGAGCATATCGTCGTTTTCCTTCAGGCAGGGTCTCTGTCCGATGGACAGGATGGCCAGTTTTCTTTTCTTCATCGGGGTGGTCTCCTTTCCGGATTATGGGAATTTGGCCGTCTGCTTCAGACGGCCAAACCAAACGATCTTATTCCGTTTTGCCCATGGTCATGAAATGGTCCATCGGGCCGTACAGCTTGTTGAGCAGCGCCAGCTCCTCGGGATTATAGAAGCTGCACTTGCCCTGGGTGTAATATTTCGCCACTTCCACGGCGTAGCGGGCCGCGCTCTCCACATCATTGCCATGGGAAGCGCCGGTGGCACAGCCGGCCACGGCCTGCTCGACGGTGATGGCTACGCCCACCACGGGGGCATGGGTGGCGGTGGCGGGCTGCAAAATGCTGTTCAGATGGTGCAGGCCGTTGCCATAGGGGGTGATATCCTGCTGGGCCAGGGCGAATACGGCGGGCATTTTGCCGGTCACGCGGATCATCGTCTCCACCAGGTCATCGCTGACCGCCAGAATGTAGCCGTCCTTCACCGTGGGGGAGATGGCAAAACCGTTGACATTGATGATCTTGTTGCCCTTGGTGGTGTCGATGGTCAGAATGGCGTCCATGCGGGGGTCTACCTCGTACTTGTTCATGGCCACCATGTCGATGGGCGAGCCCATGAACGGTACAGGGTCATGCGGGGCCGTGGGTGCATGGGGGCAGATGTGGGTACAGATGATGGTATCGCCCGGCAGCACATCGCCGTTCTTTTTCATTTCAGCCAGCTTCAGGCCGGCGGTCAGAGCGGCCAGCGCACCGTCGCCGTCCGAGACAAAGCCGATCATTTCCGGACGGGCACCCAGTCCGCCCAGGCGGCCGATGATACCCATGGTGGGAGCGGTGCCGCCGCTGGATTTACCGTTGGTGCCCTTGATCAGGATGCAGATGCAGTCAGTGGTACCCTTCTTGCCGTTATCATCGGTGCCTTCTACGGTGTGGACGGTTACCTCATCCGCTCCGCGCTCCAGCATCAGCTTTTTCACTTCTTCGCCGCAGGCTTGGGGGCGGTCCAGCATGTCGAAAAGTTCCAGCATTTGTTTGTAAAGCATGATTCAAATTCCTCCTGTTGATGGATCCATAAAATATAATAGTAGAAAAAACAGAAAAGCGGCCGGTTTTTGTAAAAACCCGGCGACTTCTCCATTATACAGCAAAATTCGGATTTTACCAGAGTGATTTGCCGATAATTTTCTCCGCCTCGCGGAAAGAGGCCTCTTCGCGCATTCCCTCGCCCAGAATCAGCTCGCTGCGGGGGACGGAGACCACCGTGACCTGCCGGCCGTTCTGAATCTGCGCACTGGACAGCACCTCGCCGGTCTCCCGGTCCAGGGTGACCATCAGATCCGGGAAGGTGGCCAGGCGTTTTCCGTTCTTTTCGGCGCACATGTACTCGTTCCAGAAGGTCAATTCGCATCCGTCCACCGTCAGCGAACCCACGTCGTACCCGCCGCGGGTGGTCAGGGTGTATCCTTCCACGCACCCCTGTGCCAGAACGGACAGGGTGAACAGCGAGGAGAGACCCTTCAGAATCTCCTCTCCACTGCCCTCATGCTGCAAAAAGACCTTTCCCACGCCGATGGCCTGCCGGATGGCGCCGGGGGCCCCGTGCTTTTTCACATAGCCGGCCTGTACCCCGTTGCGCAGTACGGCCACCAGGCCGCCGGCTTCGTCCGCCGCCAGGCGCACCAGATGGGACACCACATCCATGGGCCCGGCCGCACACAGCTCGGTGGCAAGGCCCAGGGCCGGGTTGCCGCCGGCGGCCGCCTGTACGCTGACAAATCCGGGAACCTGCCCCAGCCCCATACTGCCCATCTGACCCGTAGGATGGGCCCGGCCGTTGCAGGGGGCATCCACCAGGGGAATTCCCGTCAGGGCCGAGAGCAGCCAGCCGTTGGCCGTGCTGCCGCCGCCGTTTTCACAGGTGATAATGCCCTGTACCGGCAACCCGCGGCCGGTGTACAGCTCCATGGTGCGGCGCACCTGGTCATTGTCGGCATAGCCGTTTTTGGCGGCCGGGGCGCCTACCATCGAGGCGGTAGCCAACAGGGCGTCCTCGGGCAGGGCCTCGATGGGCAGAAGCATCAGGGGTTTGCCGCAGGAGAGCACATCCTGCATGGTTTTCAGGCCACCCCGCAGGCCGCCGCCTCCGCCGCCGCCGAGAAAGGCGCCGCCGTATACGGCGGCACGCATGGTGGGCTCATCCATCCGAATGGGAGAAGGGGTCAGGCACATGGGAAAATCCTCCTTGGTTTTTATGTTTTGCGCAGATTCTTTTTCCTTTAATATAGTAAAATAGCAGGGTGGTAAAAAAGGAAAGCCTGTTGAGGGAAGAACGGCTCTGCACACAGCCGGTATTTTCTCCCTTATTATAGAGAAGAGAGTCGGGAATGACAACCCCTTTTTGGAAGGGGAAATCCATTTTCCTGCAAGCCGGGCAGATCTTCAAAATCACGCGGCGGAGGAAGAGGGCGCAATCCCTCTGAGGAGACAGATGCATAAAGGAGGAATGGTAAAGTGCACGGGAAAACGCATCTTTATTCGTGCATTTTGCCAGTGGGAGGAGGAGCAGAGGATGAAAAAATTCGCAAGAATCCGGTTACAGGAAAGGAGAAAAGAACCGCAGCTATTTTTTATGCGGTTTTTTGCATTTTTTGCCGGTTTCTATGCGGAGAAGAGGAAAGGGACAGATATAAAAAGGCGGAATCCTGCCGGTTTTTGTCAATTGTCACAAAAACGCGAAGGCCGGTAAATATGAATTTTGGAGTTGGACGACTTGCAAATCCGAAGGTCTTCGTCTATAATGTACCTATCTTCCTATTGAAAAGTATGGGGGCGAATAGGTTTTGAAGACGGATTTTGTATCCCGCGCGCAGGCAATAAGCGGGGAAATCCGGGAGTGGCGCAGGGATCTGCACCGCCATCCGGAGCTGGGATTTGACCTGCCGTATACCACGGAATTCGTTTTGACAAAGCTTCGTACCTTTGGGTATCAGCCCAGACGGGTGGGAAAAGCCGGAATTGCCGCTACGGTGGGAAAACCGGGAAAAACCTTCCTGCTGCGGGCGGACATGGATGCGCTCCCCATGAAAGAAGAGAGCGGCGAGCCCTTTGCTTCGCAGAACGGCTGCATGCATGCCTGCGGGCACGATATGCACACCGCCAGTTTGCTGGCGGCGGCTAAAATGCTGAAAGAGCGGGAGGACGAGCTGTGTGGGACCGTGATGCTGGTGTTTCAGCCCTGTGAAGAGAGGATGCACGGCGCCCAGCAGATGCTGCAGGACGGGCTGTTTGAAAACGGGAAGCCGGATGCAGCATTGGCCCAGCATGTGCTGCGGGCCCCGACTGGAGTGGCCGGTGTGCGGCCCGGATTCATGAACGGCTCGTGTGATTTCTTTAAAATTACTCTGACCGGGAAAGGGTGCCATGGGGCAAGCCCCGAGAGCGGCGTCGATCCGATCCGGATAGCAGCCCATGTGATTCTGGCGCTGGAGGGGATTAACGCCCGCGAAATTGCGCCGGACGCCATGCTGGTGCTGACGGTGTGTATGGTTTCCGCCGGAACCGCGCCCAACATTCTCCCCGACGAGGCGGTGCTGCAGGGCAGTATCCGCACGGCCGATCCGAAGGTACGGGCGTTTGTGAAAAAGCGGGTTCCCGAGATCTGTGAGGGGATTGCGGCCAGTATGCGCGCATCCTGCCGGGTGGAGTATGAGGGTCCCGGCATTCCGCCGATGATCAATGATTCCCGTCTGCTGCAGGAGCTCTCCCCCATGATCGACGATCTGCTGGGAGAGGGAACGGTGCAGGAGATCCCCTCGATGAACGGATCGGAGGATTTCTCCGTATTCGCCGAACAGGTGCCCGGGGTGCAGGTCTGGTTTGGGGCCGGCAGCCGGGAACAGGGCTATGAACACGGGGTGCACAATCCCAAGGTTCGTTTTGATGAAGAGGCGTTGCCCCAAATGGCCGCTCTTTACGCCGAATGCGCAAGCCGGTGGCTGCGCGAACATATCTGATATTTTCCGGAGGGATATTTTCCGGATAATATAAATTTACTTTGAAGAGAGGAAAAAACGATGAAGAAGATGAAAAAGTTCTTCGCGCTTCTGCTGGCAGCTACCATGGTTGCGTCTATGGCCGCCTGCGCTGGAAGCAGCACGCCTGCTGCCGATAGTGAAAACAGCGTGGATGGCAGCAGCGGGTCCACCGGGGATGACGGCTCCGAAGCTCCCACCAAGACCAATGACGAAGGCCTGACCCCCAAAGAGGGCGGCGTTATGGTTATCGCTCAGAGCGCTTCCCCTGCAAAGCTGGATCCTGTTGACTATACCGGTACTTATGAAGGCAACATCATCGCCCAGGTATGTGATACGCTCGTTGATATGTCTCAGAACGGCGAGGTCATTCCTTCCCTGGCCACCGATTGGGAAGTGGACGACACTGGTACGATCTACACCTTCACCCTGCGTGACGATGTATACTTCCATCCGGGCGAGTACCAGGACGGCCGCAAAATGACCGCCGAGGATGTCAAGTACTCCCTGGAGCGGTCCAACGAGCTGTCTGCAAACAGCCGTATTAAGATCGACCACTGTGAAGTGGTGGACGATACCCATGTAAAGGTATATCTGCCCGCTCCTTCCTCTGCGTTCCTGACCACCCTGACCGACGAAGGCAACGCCATCGTTCCGAAGGAAGAAGTTGAGGGTTGGGGCGACGAGTTCGGCGCCCATCTGGTAGGCACCGGCGCCTTCATGATGAAGAGCTTCTCCCTGGATAACAAGTGCGAGCTGGTTCGCAATGACAACTATTGGGCTGCCAAACCCTATCTGGATGGCGTGACCTTCACCGTTGTTACCGAAGCTGAACAGGCTCTGAACGGCCTGCAGTCCGGTGACATCGACATGACTGGTCTGTCCGGCGAATCCATTAAGCTGGCCCGCGAAGATAAGAATCTGACCGTGCTGGAAATGGCAGCCCTGCAGTTCTCCTACATCTACTTCAACATGGTCAACGGTCCCACCGCTGACAAGAACGTGCGTAAGGCTCTGATCATGGGCGTAAGCCGTGAGGACCTGTGCAACGCCATCTATCTGTACAACTCCGCAACTCCCGCTGACCTGCCGCTGCCTCCCGGATCCTGGGGCTACGATGCGTCTCTGGAAGATCTGGTTCCCGATTATGATCCCGAAGGCGCCAAGGCCCTGCTGGCTGATGCCGGTTATGCCGATGGCCTGGATCTCGACTTCTACACCTCCGATTCCAAGGGCAGCGTCGATATGGCTACCGTTGCTCAGGCTGAATGGCAGCAGATCGGTGTGAACATCGACATCAAGACCTCTGAATGGGGCACCTTCTCCGAGTACTGCGCCAATGGTCAGTGCGACATGTTCGCCATGTCTTGGACCTGGTATTCCGATCCGTACTTCTTCCTGAACTATCTGTTCCACAGCTCTCACATCGGCAGCCAGGGCAACGGCCAGGGCTTCAATGTTCCCGAGGTTGACGAACTGCTGGATAAGGCCGAGGCTGAGCCCGTACAGGAAGAGCGCGCCAAGCTGTATCAGCAGGCTCTGAAGCTGATCGTGGAAGAATATCCGCAGATCGACTACGCAAACCGCAAGAACATCCTCGGCTTCTCCTCTCGTGTACATGGCTTCTCCATGAGCACCGACAACGCGTATGATATCTGCAGCACCGAAGCCAACGTGTGGCTGGCTGAATAATTTGTAAAAACAGATTATTCGAAAAATCTTCGCGGCTCCATTCTCTCTGTCCCCGGCGGTAAGGGGGCGGGCAGGATTTTGAAAAACTGCATAAATCGCAATGGGGCGTAAAACGTGTAATGCAATGAATAAGCGGCTGGTGTCGTTTGGATTCCGGCCGCTTATCTCTATAAGTAATCAAAAGCAGGTGATAAGAAAGTGGTAAAGACAATTCTTCGACGTTTTCTGCAAATGATCCCCGTCCTTTTTGTTGTCGTCACTCTCGTTTTCATTCTGACAAGAATGATCCCCGGCAACCCGGCTACGGCTGTGCTGGGGCCCCAGGCAACAACGGAAGACATTGCAAAAATGGAAGAAAAAATGGGCCTGAATAAGAGTAAGCTCGAGCAGTACGGTATGTACTGGAACGATATTCTTCACGGCGATTTTGGTACTTCCTATTCGTATAACAAGCCGGTCCTCGATCTTCTGGGGGAGCGTATTCCCAACACGCTGGCTTTGTCGCTGACCAGCCTGGTGTTGGCGATTCTGATCGGTGTGCCCATCGGTGTTTACTCGGCCGTTCATCAGAATACGGCCTTTGACTACATCGTCATGTCCCTAGCTATCGTCGGTATATCGGTGCCTATTTTCTGGTTCGCCCTGATGATGATACTGGTGCTGGCGGTAAACCTGAAGTGGCTGCCCGCCATGGGAATCGGCGACTGGAGCAACGGGTTCTGGGGCTATGTGCAGTACATGATCATGCCCGTTATCTGTCTGACCCTGCATCCCACGGCAACTTTTGCCCGGATTTCCCGCTCCAGCACGCTGGAGACCATCAATACCGACTACATCAAGGCGCTGCGCTCCAAGGGTCTGAGCGAGCCGAAGCTGCTGTGGAAGCACGCCTTTAAAAATGCGCTGCCCCCCATTATCACGGTAATCGGCATGCAGCTGGCTTACTGCGTGACCGGCGCCATGCTGACCGAGACGATTTTCTCCTGGCCGGGTATGGGTATGCTGATTGTAAAGGCTGTAACCAACCGCGACTATGCGATGATTCAGGGTACGGTGGTTATCGTGGCCATTGTGTTTATTGTAGTAAATCTGCTGGTTGACCTGGCGTATATGCTGGTGAACCCGAAGGTCAGCTACGAAGGGGGGCAGAAGAGCTGATGGCACAGAAAACCGGTGCATTGAGCCGTGAGGCTCAGAATGAAATGCTGAAAAAAGAGCGTCGTGCGAATAACGCTTGGCACAAGCTGGTGCGTAATCGGATGGCGGTTGTCGGTCTGGTGATCGTCACATTTGTCTTCCTGGTGGCGTTGTTGGCCCCGCTTCTTGCTCCCTGCGATCCCAACAAGATCAGTATTCTGGAGAAGTTCATGGGTCCGGGCGCCGTGGATAAAAGCGGTGTTACTCATCTGCTGGGTACGGATGAATTCGGCCGTGACCTGTTCTCCCGTCTGATTTACGGTGCCCAGATCTCCGTTGTCGTCGCCATCGGCGCAACGGCGGTGGGCGGCCTGACCGGGATCCTGCTGGGCCTGATTGCCGGCTATAAGGGCGGTGTGGTCGATTCGATCATCATGCGTATTATGGACGGTATGTTCGCATTCCCCTTCCTGCTGCTGGCCATGATTATTATGACCGTTCTGGGCAGCGGCGTGCAGAATGTTATTCTCGCTCTGGGTATCTCCAACGTGCCCAGCTTCGCCCGAATGGTGCGCGGCCAGGTGCATGTGGTGAAAAATGAGGAATACTGCAATGCGGCCCGGGCACTGGGCGAGAGCGATAAGCGCATTCTGTTCCGGCATATCCTGCCGAATACCATTTCTCCCATTATTGTATATGCAACCATGAATATGGCCAGCGCTATTATTTCCGAGGCATCCCTCAGCTTCCTGGGTCTGGGCATTATGCCCCCCACGGCTTCCTGGGGCAATATCCTCACCGCAGGAAAGAGTTATCTGCAGACGGCGCCCCATATCGCGACGGAGGCCGGTTTGTGCATTCTGATCACCGTAATCGGCTTTAACCTGTTGGGCGACGGCATCCGTGATGTCCTGGATCCCAAGATGAAGAAATAAGAGGACCCGACATGGATGAAAAGGAACTTGTAAAACAGCGGGTGGACACGGTTGCCGCCCAGCTGACCGATTTGGCGGATCGGATTTTCCAGAATCCCGAATACTGTTTTCAGGAGCACAAGGCGGCGGCGGCCGCTGCGAAACTGCTGAAAGAGCTGGGCTTTCAGGTGGAAACTGGTGTGGGTGGGCTGCAAACAGCCCTGCGTGCCGTGTATGACAGTGGCCGCCCCGGGCCGAATCTCGGTTTTCTCGGGGAGTATGACGCGGTGCCCGGTATGGGGCACGCCTGCGGGCATAACCTGATGACGCCCATCGCCATTGGTGCGGCCTATGCGCTGCAGCCGGTGGTGGATGAAGTGGGTGGCAAACTGACCGTGCTGGGCTGCCCTGCAGAAGAGGGCGGCGGTGGAAAGATCCTGATGCAGCGCGCCGGTGTGTTCGACGGAATTGACGCGGCCATGCTGATCCATCCGGCTAATGAGACGGTGGTTAACGATATCTCCTATTCCTCAACCAGCCTGAAGGTGGATTACTACGGAAAAAAAGCCCATGCGGTCACCTGGCCGGAGGAGGGCGTCAGCGCCCTGGTTCCTGTGATGCAGCTGCTGCAGACGATTGCCGCCATACGCCCGGAGATTTCCGGTAAAGGATGGATTTTGGGAGTGATCCGTGACGGCGGCGAAACGCCGGTGATGATCCCGGACCACTGCAGTGCCGAGATCCTGGTGCGTTCGTTCAGCATGAAGGAGAAACTGCGGCTGGTCGAGCGTGTGAAGGAAATGAGCCAGGCGATGGCTGATATGACCCACACCCGCGTGGAGATTTCGGTTCTGCGGGATTCCTATGAGGATATCCGCAACAACCCCGTGATCGAAGAGTATCTGCAGCAGAATCTTCTCGCAATCGGTGAAGAGGTCAAGCCTCGCACCCGCGATCTGGGGATCGGGACGACCGATATGGGCAATGTTACCCACGAGATTCCCGGCCTTCAGTCCTATATCAAGGTGGTGCCGGTTCTGCGCGGCCACACTCCCGAGTTTGAGGCGGCGTGCGGTTCCCCCGCGGGCATCCATGCGATGCTGCAGGCCGCCAAAGCCGAAGCAATGACCGGTGTGGACCTGCTGCGGGAGCCGGAGGCACTCCGGCGGGTGAAAGAAGAGTTCCTTGCCATGAAAGCAAAATACGAATAATGCTGGAGGGAAACCATGAGCGAAGAAATTTTGAAGGTCGAAAATCTAAAGACCTACTTCTTCACGGCCAGCGGTGTTTCAAAAGCCGTTGACGGTGTGAGTTATACATTGAGAAAAGGCGAAATCCTCGGAATCGTGGGCGAGTCCGGCTCGGGCAAGAGTGTGTCGGCCAACTCGGTCATCCGCTTGCTGCCCAAAACCGGAAAAGTGGTGGATGGCACCATTTTGTTCGAGGGCAAGGATATGCGTGCGATTTCGGATAAAGAGCTGCGCCAAATCCGCGGCAACGATATCTCCGTTATTTTCCAGGATCCCATGACCTCGCTGGACCCGGTATTCAAGGTGGGCAGCCAGATGATCGAGCTGATCCGCACCCACAACAAGGTTAGCAAGGAAGAAGCCCGCAAAATCGCGGTGGAAAACCTGGCACTGGTGGGAATTCCGGATCCCGAGAGCCGGCTGAATTCCTATCCCCACGAGCTGTCCGGCGGTATGTGCCAGCGCGTGATGATCGCCATGGCTATCAGCTGCCACCCGAAATTCATGATCGCCGATGAACCGACCACGGCCCTGGACGTGACCGTTCAGGCGCAGGTGCTCAGCCTGCTGAAGGATCTGCAGGAGAAGACCAATACGGCCATCATGCTGATCACCCACAACCTGGGCATTGTGTGGAAGATGTGCGATACGGTTATGGTTATGTATGCCGGCAAAACGGTTGAGTTTGCCGATATGAAAGAGTTGTATAAAAACCCCATGCACCCCTACACCTGGGGCCTGCTGGATTCGATCCCGAAACTGTCCGATGAGGGCAAGGCGGATCTGAAGACCATTCCCGGCGTTCCGCCGGATCTGCGCCTGACGGGTACGTGCTGTAACTTCTACAACCGCTGCCCCTATGCGACCGATATCTGCCGTGAGCAGGTGCCCGAGCTGGTAGAAGTTGCCCCGGGCCACAAGGTGGCCTGCCATCACCAGAATGGTGTAGAATCGCTGGAAAGAGGAAAGGAGGCCGTCAGCCATGAGTGATCAGCCCATTTTGCAGATTCAGGACCTGTGCAAGGACTTTAAGGTGCGCAGCTCAAAGCTGTTTGAAAAATCAAAGCAGCTGCATGCCCTGTCCCATGTCAGCCTTGACATCCAGCAGGGCGAGACCCTGGGCGTTATCGGTGAATCCGGCTGCGGAAAATCGACGCTGGGCCGCTGTGTGGTCGGCCTGCATTCGATTACCTCCGGGGACATTTTCTACAAGGGCCAGAACCTGAAGGAACTGCACACCAAGGAAGAGCGGAAGAGCCGCCACAAGAACATTCAGATCGTTTTCCAGGATCCGTATTCCTCGCTGAATCCCCGGATGACCTGCGGCCAGCTGATCGAAGAGGGCCTGATTGTCCATAATCTGGAGCCTGATAAGAAAAAGCGCCGCGAACGTGTTTTCGAGATGATGCAGAAGGTGGGCCTCGACGTTCAGCACATCGAGCGGTTCCCCCACGAGTTTTCCGGCGGCCAGCGCCAGCGCATCAACGTGGCCCGAGCTCTGATCCTGAACCCCGATATCATTGTCTGTGACGAACCGGTTTCCGCTCTGGACGTATCGATTCAGGCGCAGGTGTTGAACCTGTTCCGTTCGATTCAGAAGGAATTTAACCTGACCTATATTTTTATCTCCCATGACCTGAGCGTCATCAAGCACGTCAGCGATCGGATTGCCATTATGTATCTGGGTACGGTAGTTGAGCTGTGCGCCGCGGAGAAAATTTACAGTAACCCGTTGCATCCCTACACCAAAGCGCTGCTGTCGGCCATCCCGCCGGACAGCCCGTTTGAAGTGCGCGAGCAGATCAAGCTGGAGGGCGATATCCCCAGCCCCATCGGCGATATGAAGGGATGCCCCCTGGCCGGGCGCTGCCCCTATGCCACCGCCCGCTGCCATGAGGAGCGCCCGCAGCTGAAAGAGGTCGATCCCGGCCATCAGGTGGCGTGTTTCCTGATGGAATAAAAAACGGGGAATTCGATTCTTTTGGCGGAAAATTACGGAAAAGAGGCCCTTATCCGATGAATCAGGATACACAGAAAAAGCTGCACGAACTGGTTTTGCAGCATAAAGACGAGCTGGTTCAGCTGGTTTCCCGGTTGATCCAGATCAACAGCGAAAATCCCTGCGGTACCCAGGACGAGGTGATTGCCTTTGTCCGCCAGTACCTGGAGGGATACGGCATTGAAACCCAGCAGATTGACACCATTCCCGGCCATCCCATCGTCACGGCCGAGCTGGGCAACCGCGCGGGGTACAACCTGGTGCTCAACGGCCATGTGGACGTGGTTCCCATCGGTGATCCAAAGGGGTGGAAATTCGACCCCTGCGGCGGCGAGGTGACCGAAACGACGATCCGTGGCCGCGGTACCAGCGACATGAAAGCGGGCGTTGCCTGCCTGCTGTTTGTGATGCGCCTGCTCAAGGAGAGCGGCGCGAAGCTGGGCGGCTGCGTGCGCCTGCATATTGTCTCGGATGAAGAGGCAGGCGGAAAGGGCACCCGCTGGCTGTGCGATAACGGCTATGCTGACGGCGCCCAGGCGTGTCTGATCGCTGAGCCCACTTCCTATGACAATATCGAGATCGGCCAGAAGGGCGGGCTGCACCTGAAGCTGATTGCCCACGGTACGCCGGCCCATGGCAGCCTGGGAAATTACAAGGGAGATAACGCCATTCTGAAGCTGGGGCGCGTGTTGCAGCATGTCAACGAGCTGACGGCGGTCCCCGGCCATTATGCCGAAAACCAGAAGCAGGCGCTGGCCAATTCCCGGCTGATCTGCGAGCGCGCCAATTCCAACGGCGCCGCGGATGCCATTGACCACCTGACCTGCAACCCCGGGATTATCACCGGCGGCAACAAGATTAACATGGTGCCCGATTACTGCGAGTGCCTGTGTGATTGCCGGCTGCCCATCGGGATCCGCCACGAGGATATCGAAGCGGCGGTGAAGAAGATGATCGCCGACAGCGGTGAAACCGGGATCGAGTATGTGCTCGAATACCACAGCGAAGCTAACTTTACCGATTATGATGCGCCCATCGTTCGCATGGTGCATAAAAATGCCGAAGCTATTTGGGGAAGGACCGTGCTGCCCGCTTACCAGTGGGCTTCCAGTGATGCCAAGTATTACCGCAACTTGGGCATCCAGACGATTCAGTACGGTCCGGCCAACTGCGAGGGCATTCACGGCTATAATGAGGACGTCGATATCGAAGATGTCATCCATGCAGCCGAGATTTATATGCTGTCCTTCTGCGAATTGCTGGACGTGGAATAATCCAGATTTCTTATCGCCGGGAAGGGCGGATGACCTGCAAAGTGGGATCTGCAGGTTCGTCCGCCCTTCCTTTTTTCGTTTTTCGGAGAAAGCAGCGCGGGGAAAATCTTTTCCGTTGGGGATAGCTTTTTGCCTGGCAATCCGCTATACTGAGAAAAGCGGACGGCCCCAAAAGCGGGGCCCAAAAGAAAGGAGCCAAGGAAAATGAGCGTACAGTTCCCCCCGGTATCGGAAGAAACCCGCGTGCGTATGCTGCAGCCCCCCAAGGGAAGGGTGAAGGCGGTGCTGGATACCGACACTTTTAATGAGATTGATGACCAGTTTGCGGTGGTATATGCCCTGCTGAGCCCGGAAAAAATCGACCTGCAGGCCATTTATGCGGCCCCCTATTTCAATGAAAAATCCACCGGCCCCAAGGACGGTATGGAGAAAAGCTACGAGGAAATCCACCGCATTCTGTCCCGGATGGGCGTGGAAAAGGAGAACTACGTGTTCCGCGGCAGCGAGGACTATCTGCCGAAGGACAAAACACCGGTCCTCTCCCCCGCCGCCGAAGATCTGGTGAAAAAAGCCCGGACCTGCACCAGCGAGGATCCGCTGTATGTTCTGGCTATCGGCGCCATTACCAATGTGGCCGCGGCCCTGCTGATGGCCCCGGACATTGTGGATAAAATCGTGATCGTCTGGCTGGGAGGTCATGCCCTGCACTGGCCGGATACAAGGGAATTCAACCTGATTCAGGATGTGCCCGCTGCCCAGGTGGTGTTTGACTGCGGCGCGCCGGTGGTGCAGCTGCCCTGTATGGGGGTGGTGGATCATATGCTGACCACCCTGCCGGAAATCAACACCTTTGTGAAGGGCCGCGGCGCCATCGGCGATTTTCTGGCCCAGCGGTATTTCGAGTGCAGCGACGACCATTTCGCCTACTCCCGTGTGATCTGGGATCCCACGGTGATTGCCTGGCTGGTATGCCCCGAGGGGCTGGTGACCCAGCTGCGCCACAGCCCTATCGTCACCCTGGAGGGCACCTACAGCGAGGATTGCAGCCGCCATCTGTACGGTTATGTCAGCCAGGTAAACCGGGACCGCATTTTCGGCGATCTGTTCCGCCGGCTGCAGGCTCATGCCCAAAAGGAAAAAGAGGAATGACGTTCCCCTTTGCCTCTTGCACGGCGGCCGCTTTTCCGGTATAATGAGAGAACCGAAAGGTTGGGAGGAAATCGGATGGAGGCTTGCCTGGCGCCCCCTGACGGCGCTGTCTTTAGAATTTATCCTGTTTTTTTAAGCAGACTGTTTTTACAGTCTGCTTTTCTTTTTGACCTTTTAGCACCATAAAGCACAAAACAGAGAAAGAAGGAAAGAAAATTGAGAATTACGGTGTTTGAAGTCCGCGAGGATGAGAGGGATTTTCTGTGCCGGATGGCACAGCAGGAGAATGTGACCCTGTGCATGACCGAACAGCCCCTGGGAGAGGAGACCCTGTCTTTTGCCGAAGGCAGCGATGGAGTCAGCATTTTGGGACACAGTCATTTGGACAAAGCCCTGCTGAAAAAGCTAAAGGAGAGGGGCATCGGCGCCGTATCCACCCGCACTATCGGGTTCAACCACATGGATGTGCAGGCGGCTCACCGGCTGGGGGTGCGGGTGGCCCATGCCAGCTATCCGCCCAATGGGGTGGCCGATTTTACCGTGATGCTGATGCTGCTGACCCTGCGCAATTACAAGCCCGCCATGTGGCGGCAGAATGTCAATGACTATTCCCTGGACGGCCTGCGCGGCCGTGAACTGCGCAGCCTGACGGTGGGAGTGCTGGGAACGGGCAGCATCGGCCGGATGGTGATGAAAAACCTGAGCGGATTTGGGTGCCGGATGCTGGCCTATGATCCGCACCCCCATGAGGAGGCGGCCGCCTTGGCCCAGTACGTGCCCATGGAAACGCTGCTGCGTGAGAGCGACCTGATCACGCTGCACATGCCTCTGACCCCGGAAACCGACCATCTGATCAACAGCGAAACCCTGAAAAAAATGAAGGACGGCGTGGTGCTGATCAACACGGCCCGGGGGGCGCTGGCGGATATCCATGCCCTGACCAAAGGGATTGAGACCGGAAAGATCGGCGCGCTGGGGATGGATGTGCTGGAGAACGAGGAGGGGATTTACCATAATGACCGGCGCACCGATATTATCAAAAACCGGGATATGGTTTATCTGCGTCAGTTCCCCAATGTGGTGCTGACCCAGCACATGGCCTTTTATACACAGGAGAGTGTGGAGAGCATGGCTCACTGCGGGGTGATCACTCTGTGCCAGATGCTGCGGGGGGAAGAGTGTCCGCTGGAACTGTGAGCGGCGCTGTTTGGTATGCTTTTTGGATGAGCACGGTGAGCCTTTTCCCCTTGAAAAAACGGGATTTTTCCGTATAATGGAAGATGCTTGCACGGAGGACAAATCATTCGCTGGGAAATGATGGGCTGGATAAGGCAACAGGCTGAGACGCCTGTACTTATCCGGCCCTTTTTGTTTTCCGGAAAGCGGAACGAAACAGCGGCGGGAAAAGCCACAAAAAAAATAAACTACTTGCTTATTTTTTCGGGAGGGAGTATACTGAAAAAAAGTTGTACAGACAAAGGAGCGATTTACGATGAATCTGGTCACCCTTTCCCCGGTCAGCGGCAGCAAGGCCCGGCTGACCGGTTATCTGCATGATCCGGACAGCGAGATGTCCCAGCACCGCGGGGCCCGGCCGGCCGTGCTGGTGTGCCCGGGCGGTGGGTACGAATTCTGCTCGGACCGCGAGGCCGAGCCCATTGCCCTTTCCTTCTATGAAAAGGGGTATCA
This sequence comes from Clostridia bacterium, assembly GCA_022767925.1. GTDB lineage: Bacteria > Bacillota > Clostridia > Oscillospirales > Acutalibacteraceae > Heritagella. The sequence goes on along the minus strand of JALENG010000007.1, from coordinate 24,160 downwards.
GGCGTTTGTGCTGGATTACTCCATTCGGGAGGAAGCCGGTGAAATGCGCCCGCTGATCGAGGCCTCTTCGTCCATGATGCTGATCCGCGATCATGCCGTGTCCTGGCAGATTGACCCCCACAAAATTGCGGTGGCGGGTTTTTCGGCGGGCGGGCACCTGGCGGCCTCGCTGGGGATTTTGTGGGATCATCCGGCCCTGCGGGAAAAGCTGGATACCTGCGGGGGAAAAAACCGGCCCGATGCCATGATCCTCGGGTATCCGGTGATTACCGCCGGCCCGTTGACCCATCAGGGGTCGCTGTACTGGGTCAGCGGACAGCACGCGATGGGTACCCCGGAGAATGAATTCTGGGCGCTGGACCGGCACGTCGATGAAAAAACCCCGCCGGCCTTTGTTTGGCATACAGTGGAGGACGACTGTGTGCCGGTGGAGAACACCCTGCTGCTGGTGAACGCCCTGCAGGCGCACCATGTGCCGTTTGCATGCCACATTTTCCCCAACGGCGGCCATGGCATGAGCCTGTGCAATCAGGAGGTATTCACCCCCAATGCGGCGGCGTCGGCCTGGGTGCCGCTGTGCCACACCTGGCTTTCCGAGCTGTTTGATTTTGTCCTTTGAGGGAATACGGGAAGGAGAAGAGAGCATTATGAGTGAATTTACGAGAGACCGCGTCAAGGGTTTTCTGCACGCCGACGGCCGCCGGATGGTGAACGGCGACGGTGAAGAGGTGATTCTGCGCGGCTGGGGCATGGGAAACTGGAGCAATCCCGAGGGATGGATGGTGGGCGGTACTCCCCTGTTCATGGTGGGGCTCGACAGCCACAAGCTGCCCCGCCGGTATGAACACGGCCGTTCCATCGAGCAGTGCATCCGTGAGCTGTGCGGCAGCGAGTATGCCAAAAATTACTGGTCCCGCTGGACCCGTGCCTTTTTGGCGGAGGAGGATATCGCGTACATGGCCGAACAGGGCATGAACAGCATCCGTCTGCCCATGTCGGCCCGGCTGTTTTTAGATGAGGAGCCCGGTATCCATTTTAACGAGGATTCGTTTGCCATGCTGGATGAGGTGCTGGACCTGTGCGAAAAATACCGGCTGTATGCCATTCTGGATATGCACGCGGCGGTCGGCGGTCAGAGCGGATTGCTGTGTGACGATGGGCTGGACAACATCCCCCGGATGTTCCTGGAGGAGGAGAGCCGCGAGCGCACCATGCTTCTGTGGGAAGAATTTGCCCGCCGCTATAAGGACCGCTGGATCGTGGGCGCCTACGAGCTTTTGAACGAGCCGATCTCCCCGCCGCGCTTTACCCACCTGGTTCCGGAACTGATCCGCTTTTACGATGAGGTGATCGCCCGGATCCGCAAAATTGACAAGAACCACATGTTCAGCCTGGAGGGGCACCGGTTCTCCTCCCGGGTGGATATCTTTACCGGCGACCATGAATTCGATCCCGGCTACCACAACTGGCATATCCATACCCACTATGTCCACGATCCCCAGATGAAGTCGCTGGAGCCCATGCTCCAAAAATCGGAGGAGTGCAACGTGCCCCTGTGGTCTGGCGAGAACAACGATACCAACGAGGGGATGGCGGTCTTCTATGAAATGCTGACCACCAACCACTCTGGCTTTAATATCTGGAGTTATAAAATCGCCGAGAATTGCCAGGTGACCCATGCAGTAACCTATCCCCTGCCCAAAGATTGGGACAAGGTGTATGGCTATATCGCAGAGGGCGGCCCCCGTCCCTCGTATGAGGAGAGCCAGCGGATCTTTGACGAGATGCTGGAAAACGTGAAGTTCTGCCACTGCACAAAAGACGAAGAAGTTCACCACTACCTGCTGCGCCGGGCGCCGTTTGCCATTCCCGCCACCGGGTACGACGCCATGCCCGGCCGGGGAATCTCGTTTGGCGGCAGCCAGTCGCGGGAGAACATCTTTGGATACCGTCTGGGTGACGGAATGCCCATTGTGGGGGATCCCGGCTATGTACCGGCCGAGGATGCGCATTTTGCCATGATGTCCGGCAAACAGCCGGAGCGCGAGTGGGAACACCTGTGCCTGCGGGTTACCCCCGGCGTGTTTGCCAGCTATACGGTGCATGAAGTGCAGCCCGGTACCACCGGAAAGCTGACCGCCCTGAGCGGCAGTGACGGTGTGATCCGGGTCTCCATCCCCGGGATGGAGGATGTGCGGCTGACCCTGAAAGAGGGCGAGAGTGAACCCTTCCCCATTCCGGAGGGGGAAAAGGTAACCGTCCGGCTGGAGTGTGTCAGCGGTTCGGTACTGCTGAAAACCGTGGCCTTTGTCCGGTGAACCGGGAACAAGGAGGGGAATCCATCCCCTCCTTTTCTTTTTGGGAAAAGGGAGGGCGGCGCCGGGTGACAAAAGGAAGAGTTTGCGGTATAATACAAAAAAGAAGAAAAATGTGCAGTACGGCGCACGGAAAAGCAGGAGATGACCGAATTGACAGGACAAAATGCGGATCTGGGATCCGGCTCGGTGGGAAAATGGCTGGCCAAGCTGGCGATTCCGTCCATTATCGCTCAGCTGATTAACGCTCTTTACAACATTGTGGACCGGATGTATCTGGGGCATATGGGGGACGGGGGCGGTTTGGCTTTGACCGGTGTGGGTCTTTGTTTTCCCATTGTAATGGTAATCTCCGCCTTTTCCGCCTTTGTGGGGATGGGCGGCGGGCCCCGGGCTTCCATTGCCCTGGGCCGTGGGGATCGGGAGGGCGCCGAGAGGATTCTGGGCAACTGTTTTTCCCTGCTGTTGGGCATATCTGTAACACTGATGGCGGTATTGTTGCCGCTGGCCGGTCCGCTGCTCCGCTGCTTTGGGGCCAGTGATGCCACTCTCCCCTATGCGCAGGATTACCTTACCTTCTATCTGTGCGGCACGCTGTTCGTGCAGATGTCGCTGGGAATGAATTCATTTATCACCATGCAGGGGCGGGCCACCATCAGCATGATGACGGTGGTCATCGGCGCGGTGCTGAATATTTCGCTGGATCCATTGTTCATCTATGGCATAAACATGGGAGTGCGCGGGGCCGCACTGGCTACTGTGCTGTCGCAGGCGGTTTCCTGCCTGTGGGTGCTGTGGTTCCTGTTCGGAAAGAAAACGGCGCTGCGAATCCGCCGCGGCTGCCTGCGCCCCCGGTGGAATATTCTGGCGCCGGTGATGGCGCTGGGATTGTCCCCTTTTGTGATGCAGGCCACCGAGAGTGCCATTAATATTGTTTTTAATACTCAGCTGCAGACCTACGGTGGAGATGTGGCCGTGGGAGCCATGACCATCTGCGGCAGTGTGCTGCAGATGATGTTCCTGCCCATGCAGGGGTTGACCCAGGGGGCTCAGCCGATTATCAGCTTTAATTACGGTGCGCGCAAGCCCGACCGGGTGCGCCGGGCATTTTTCCTGCTGCTGGGATTTGAAGTCTTTTTCTATATGCTGCTGTTCCTCTCGTGTCAGCTGTTCCCGCAGGTGCTGGTGTCTGTTTTCAACGATGATCCGACTCTGACGGAGTACACCGTGTGGGCTCTGCGGATTTATATGGCCGGCTGCTTTATGATGGCGGTGCAGGGGTCCTGCCAGCAGACGTTTTTGGCTCTGGGCCAGTCGAAAATCAGCCTGTTTTTTGCCCTGCTGCGCAAGGTGATTCTGCTGATCCCACTGGCGTACATTCTGCCGTGCTTCTTCCCGCAGAACCCGGTTTTCGGCGTGTTTCTGGCCGAGCCAGTGGCAGATATTGCCTGCGCCAGCGTGGTGGGGATCACCTTCCTGTTCCGTTTCCCGAAGCTGATGCGGCAGATTGAGAACCTGCCGGAGGAATTTGCCCGGGCCATTGAGGAAGACTCCATCGACTCGCCCCCCCGCTGCGGGAATTGATCGCTTCCGATGACCTTGTCACGCTGGTGGTCAGCGATATTACCCGGGCCTGGATGCACCAGGATCAGGTGGTGGGGCTTCTGGTTCCGTTCCTCCACGAGGAGTGCGGGGTGCCCTATGCCAATATGGTGATTGTTATTGCGCTGGGGACCCACCGCCCCAATACAGAGGACGAAATGAAGCGGCTAGTCACCCCGGAGGTATATGAGGAGGTACGGGTGGTCAACCACGACTGCGATGCGCCGGATCTGGTCTATATCGGCACCACTTCCCGAGGAACCCGGGTGGAGGGAAACCCTCTGGCCGTGGGGCGTAAGGTCATTTTGATCGGCGGCACGGTGCACCATCTGATGGCCGGGTTCGGCGGCGGGCGCAAAAGCGTGCTGCCGGGTATTTCTTCCCGCCAGACGATCCGCCGGAACCACGAGCGCGCCCTCAGTCCCACTCTGCCGTGTACCGACGAAAAGGTGGGCAGCGGCAAACTGCCCCTGAATCCCATCCACGAGGATATGGACGAGGCGGCCGAACTCCTCTCCCCCACTTTCGGGATCAACATCGTCATTGCCCCCAGTGGCCGGCACAGCGGCCTGTTCTGTGGAAACTGGCGCACCGCCTGGCAGGCCAGCTGCCGGTATCAGCAGCAGTGTTATGAGGTGCCCATTGACCACCTGGCCGATGTGGTGATCGTCAGCTGCGGCGGTTACCCCAAGGATATCAATCTGTACCAGGCGATCAAAAGCCCGCTGAACGCCATCAATGCCATGAAGCCCGGCGGAACCCTGCTGTTTTTGGCCGAGTGCCGGGACGGCGGCGGTGCGAAGGATTATTTTGACTGGATCCGTCCCCTGAAGGGGGGACGGCTGGACGAGGCGCTGCGGGCCGATTTCACCATCGGCGGGTACATTTTCTATGCCACCTGCGAGTGGCTGCGCCGCGGGAAGGTGTATCTGCTCTCCACCCTGCCGCCGGATCTGGTGCGGGAGATGAACATCATTAGCTCGCCGGATATCGGAGAACTACTGCGGCAGATTGATTTTACGGGCAAGGATGTGTATGTGGTCCCCTTTGGCGGCTATGTGATGCCCATTCCCCCGAAAGAAGAGAAATAATAAAAGGAGCGCCCGATTTTTTCTTCGGGCGCTCCCTTTTTTATCTGGGAACAAAGACTGCGGTCGGGGAAACCATGGCTTCGGCGCACTTACAGAGTGCTTTCCTCCGCTTTTCCGCCCAGATCGTGGATCAGGTTTTTGGCCCAGATGCCGCTTTTCAACATCCAGAAGCCGATGACGGCTTTGATCACCTCGGAGAGCTGGGCCAGCAGGAAGATCACGGCCATGGGCAGATCGGTAAACGAGCACAGGCACACCACCAGCGGCAGCACTACGCACCAGGTAAATCCGCAGTCAAACAGGAAGGTAATGATCGTTTTACCGCCGCTGCGCACCGTGAAGTAGCAGGTGTGCATAAAAGCGGTCACCGGCAGCACCGCCCCGGAGATATACAGCAGGGTGCTGGTCAGGGAACGCACTTCGTCGGTGGTATTGTAAATATACGGGATATACGGCGCGGTCAGCACCAGAATAGTGCCGATGATCATATGCAGCACCACGGTGAAGGTGATCAGCCGGGTATCGGTCTCACGGGCACCTTCGATATCCCCCGCTCCCAGGCGCTGCCCCACCATAATCGAGACCACACTGCCCATGGCGAACATGATAATGGTAAACAGGTTCCACACCGTGCTCTGGATATTGGTGGCGGCCACCACCGTCAGCCCCCGGGTGCTGTAGCTCTGGTTAATCATGGTGCTGCCCAGCGACCACAGGCATTCGTTCAACATCAAAGGCAGGCCCGTGATCACAATGCGACGGCACAGCGTCAGCGGAATGCGCAGACTGCGCAGCGCCCCCTGGATAAAGCGGTATTTATCCGGGCGGCGGTGGGTGGCGATGAGCAGATAGAAGCACTCCACATACCGGGACAGGACCGTTGCCCATGCGGCACCGGCCACCCCCATGGCGGGAAACCCCAGTTTGCCGAAGATCAGCAGATAGTTAAACAGCAGGTTGACCAGAATGGACAGCACGCTGGCGACCATGGGCTGAAAGGCATCGCCCGTTTCGCGCACTACCGAGCTGTACACCTGGGCAATGGCATAGGGGACCAGCCCCCACAGGGTGATCTGCATGTATTGAGAGGCGAGCGACGCCGTGAGGCCCACATCGCTGGTGCCGTCATCGGTTAAAAACAGGGCGGTCAGCGAGTCCCCCGCGGTGAGGAATACTACGATGGCCACTACCGTCAGCCCCAGGCTGGCGATCAGGCGGAAGCGGAACGTGTCCCGCAGGCCCTTGTGATCCCCCACACCGAAAAACTGGGAACCGAAGATCGAGGCACCGCTGAGTGTGCCGAAAACCGTCAGGTAATAGACGAATACCAGCTGGTTGACAATGGCCACCCCGGAGATGGACTCGGTGCCCAGGGCTCCCACCATTACGTTGTCCAGCAGGCTGACAAAACTGCTGACGGCCTGCTGAATAATCAGCGGAATGGCCAGATGCAGCATACTGAAATAGAAAGCGCGGTCTCCTACCCACTTGTTTGGGATTTTCATAAAACAACTCCTCATTCGAAAAAATGATACAGCGGCGGCTTTTTACAGCAAAAACCGCTTGTGAAGCTCCCGCCCCAGCTCCCGCGGGCGGAACAGCAGAAGATAAAAAAGAGCGGCGGCGCTCAGCCCCAGGCAGATATAGGTGGGCAATGCCGGCTGCACCCGGTCCTGCAGCAAAAGCACCAGGGGAACCAGGCCGTACATCGCCCCCACCAGCAGGGGGAACAGGTATAATTCCGGCGGCATGCGCAACAGCAGGGCCATCAGACCGATCAGTAGTACCGTACCGCCCGCCGCGCAGGGTACCGCATAGGATAGGCCCCATCCATTCCACCCGGTCACCCCGTCCCACAAACAGCACAGCCCGGCCGCCGTGGGAAACGCGAGACAGAACAGCCGGGGAAGGCGGTGCCGCTCCCATAAAACCACCCCGGTGAGAAGCCATAGGGAGAGCATTCCCAGCAGCACCAGCCGGTCCCAGTTCCCGCTTTGGGGCAGCTGCCGGTTGACTACCACCGCCGCCGCTGCGAACAGCAGGGTGAAAAACAGCATTAGCTTCAGGGCAAAAATCCGCCGGCGGCGCCGGAAAGCGGGCGGCGGATACAGGGGCGGCTCCTTTTGGCTGTGGGGCAGTGGGCTCTGGCACAGAGGGCACAGCTTTTGTCCCCCGCGCACCTGCACCCTGCATTTTGGACAGACCGTCACGGTGTTTTCCCTCCTTCCCAAATCGTATTGCTTTCGATACACACCTCCACCCCGTTTTCACACAGCCGGCGGAAAAAGCGCCGGGGAATCTCCGTTTCCCGGAAGGGAGAGAGAAAGCTAATGCTCATCGTGTCCTCAAAGCTGGCTACGCACACCTGCAGCGAGTCGGTGGCAGCGCAGAAATCAAACCCGCGCACAAACGGGCAGGCCTGCGGCGGCATGGTAATGCGGCCAATGTTGGACAGCCCGGCGGTATCCTTTTTGGATTCGGCGTCGAAGGCCAGGTGGAGCACCCGGTCCTTGATTCCCAGCGGGACCAGGCGGATCAGGGGGTTGCGCTCAACTTTTCCAAAGCCGTTCATCCCGGCGGTCAGCTTTTCCGGGGTAATGCGCTCTTTCATCTGCTGCTGGCAGAGAAGGACCCGCCGGAAAAAGGGCATCCCGGAGAAATCGCCGTGGACATGGATATTATAGAAGAAATTGCGTGCCGAGCCGGACGGGAAATACCGCCGCAGGTTGACCGGCACACAGATGCTGACGGGGCGTTTCCGATCCCGCACCGGAACTTCCGCCAGAACAGCCTCGATCAGCGCCGCACACAGGAAAGCTCCCACCGTGCCGCCGTTTTCCTTTGCCAGGGCGGAGACGGCCGAAGCCGAACAGCGACCCAGAATCAGCTGCAGCTGGCTGTGGGGCAGCCGTTTTCCCCGCAGTTTGACGGCGCGGGGCTGTGGTTCGGTTTTTTCCCGGCTCTTCAATCCGTAGTACTGGGAAAAGCTGTCCTCCTCCTGTTGGGCGAAAGAGGCATCGTAATCCCCGGGGGCAAACTCCTTTTTTTCCTTTAAGGCCAGATAGCGCAGTACCAGCGCCTGCAAAAAGCGAAGCCCGCCGGTTCCGTCGGCCAGCACGTGGAACAGCTCCAGATTGATCCGGCACCCATAATAGCTGACGGAAAACAGAAGCCCAGGCCGCCGTTTTTGGTACAGGGGCGCACAGATGGTCCCTTTTTCCTCCCGTACGACGGGGCGCAGGCGGGTTTCCTCCAGATAGTACCAGAAAAAGCCGCGGCGCAGACCATAGCGGTAGGTGGGAAAACGGGCCAGCGTGTCCTCGGCCGCCCGCTGCAGCAGGGCCGGAATCACCGGGGTGGTCAGCTCACAGGAAAAACGGAATACCTGTGTATCCCCCCGGCGCGGGGCAGATGGGAAAATTTTGGCCGCATTGTCCAGCCGGGTCCAGTCCAGCATAGGGTCCTCCTTTTCACACCGTTCGAGTTCACAGCTCGGAGTAAAGCGAATGTTTTCCACCGTTTTTTCTTTCTTGGTGGAAAAAACCTTGTCTCTCCATTCTATCAGCATCCCTCCGGTTTGTAAACAGGGGAAAAGAGGAAACGTCCTTTTGTGACAAAATCCGTGAATTGCCCTTTGACAAGAAGGCAAAGACGGAATATACTATTTTGATATACTGGTACGAAAAAGATCAGGTGGAATGTTTAAAGCCTCCCCCCAGAAAGGGAGGAAAAAAGGAGCAAAATCATGAATATCCTTATTTGGATAGGAATCGGATTTCTGTCCGGCAGTCTGATGTTCAGCGCCTGGCTGCCGAAATGGCTGTGCGGGGTGGATATCTGCGCCATGGCACAGGACCACAATCCGGGGGTATCCAATGCCATGAAACACGCCGGGATCCCGGTGGGGACACTGTGTCTTCTGTGCGACCTGGGAAAGGGAATTCTGCCGGTGACGCTGTCGCTGCAGACGGTGCGGCTGGATGACCCTCTCTTCTGCCTGGTTCTGGCAGCACCGGTGGCAGGCCACGCCTTTTCGCCGTTTCGGGGCTTTCATGGGGGAAAATCCATCGCTGTTTCCTTTGGGGTGCTGCTGGCGGTGTGCCCCTATGTGCCATGCGTGTGGGTGCTGGCGGCCTGGTACTTATTCTTCTCTCTGATTCTTGAGATTCGCCCGAACAGTATGCGTACCTGCATGACCTATCTGTGCTTTTTCCTCAACCATTTGCTGTGGGTGCGCTGTCGGCCCATGGTGTGGGGCAGCTTCCTGGTGGCGGTGATTGTCTGCGGCCGCCACATCCGCGAGGCCATGAAAAGCCGTTGCCAGGTGCTTTTGTTCCGCCGGACGCCGATGGAACGGGGCCATCTGTGGCATCGCAATTATAAAGGAGATTAACTGTGAAAATTCTGATTCTTTCCTGCAATACGGGCGGCGGGCACAACAGTGCGGCCATCGCCATTCGGGATACGCTGGTGGATGCGGGCCACGACTGCACCTTTCTGGACCTGTTCTCCATCGGAAGCCAGAAGCTGTCGGGCCGTGTCTCGAAAGCGTATCTGTTTTCCACCAAGCTGAGTTTTCTGTTTCGGTTCTGCTACTGGGCGGGCGGAAAAATTACCCGTGCCGGCCGCCGGTCACCGGTCTATGCGGCCAACAGCCTGCACGCCGACCGGCTGTATCAGTATCTGCAGGCAAATCCCTGCGATGTGATTCTGATGACGCATCTGTTCCCTGCCGAGCAGCTGACCTGCCTGAAACACCGCGGGCAGCTGTCCATTCCGACGATTGCCATCGGCACGGACTATACCTGTATCCCTTTCTGGGAGGAGACGGATGTGGACTACTATGTGCTGCCCCATGGGGATTTGGCACCGGAGTTTGTGCAGCGGGGAATGAATCCACAGACCTTCCTGCCTTTTGGCATTCCTGTCTCTCCGAAGGTAAAACAGCGGGAGGAAAAATTGCAGGCGCGCCAGCGGCTGGCCGCGGGATTACTGCCCGGGCTGGAGCCGGAGAAGCCGCTGCTTTTGATTATGTCGGGCAGCATGGGCTTTGGCAGCAGCCGCCAGTTGGTGGAGGAGCTGCTGCAAAGCGGAGTGGATGCTGAAATGTGTGTGGTGTGCGGCAGCAACAAAAAACAGGAAAAGCGGCTGCGGCGCCGGTTTAAAGAGAACGAGCGCGTACATATCCTCGGCTATACCCAGCAGGTACCCCTGTTGCTGCACAGCGCCGATGTGGTCTTTACCAAGCCCGGCGGCCTTACCACCACGGAGGTGGCTGTCAGCCGTACCCCCCTGGTGCATACGGCGCCGATCCCCGGGTGTGAAAACGCCAATGCGGCGTTCTTTGCTTCCCGCGGGATGTCCGTCAGCGCCAAAGAACCGGAAGAACAGTGCCGGGCGGGGATCCATCTGCTGCAGGATCGTGATGCCGCCCACCGGATGCGGGAGAATCAGGAGAAATACATCCCCGGCGATGCAAACGAGAAATTATTGGCCTTTCTGGAAAGTCACTTTGCGAAAAGCTGATGCTTCCGGGCAGGAAAAAAGGGCGGGTCCGCTTTTTCAGGCGGGCCCGCCCTTTTTCTGTGCGTTTTTCCGATTTCCGCCGGATTCTTTTAGTCAGCAGAAGTTTCCGTATCCCGAGTGAGGTATTCCCTGCACACGTTTTCGATTTTTGCGTACAGGGTCTCGCCCTTCTCCTCGCCGAACAGGCGGCGCATTTCGCCGCGCACGCCCGGCAGATCGCGGCTTTTCAGGATGGCGCGGTAAATCTCGTTGTAAGCGCCGGAGCGCAGCCCCTGATCCCGGATCTGGTCCCGAATCTGCTTTTTGTAGTGCTCGGTCAGCTTGGGCAGTTCCTTTTTACCGGCGGCTTTTTCCTCCGGCCGGGCCGCCGGGACTTTTTGAGGAGCCTTCTGCGGCGCGGGCTTTGTTCCGTTCTCCGGCTTTTCGTTCACGGCGGGCTCGTTCATTGCCGGAGAGAGTGCCGCTTCCGCTTTGATGGCGGCTTCGGCCTTTTTCTCCGCTTTAGGGGCCGGTTTCTTGGCGGGACGGCGGCGGGAGGGAGCGGATTTTGTCCCGTTCTCCGGTTTTTCATTCCCGGCGGGCTCGCTGGCTGCCGGGGAAGATGCCGCTTCCGCCTTGGGAGCGCTCTCTTCAGGCTTTTGCTCGGGCGTTGGTTCGGCCTTTTTCTCGGTTTTTGGGGCCGGTTTCTTGGCGGGACGGCGGGAGGGAGCGGGTTTTGTCCCGTTCTCCGATTTTTCATTCCCGGCGGGCTCACTGGCTGCCGGGGAAGGTGCCGCTTCCGCCTTGGGAGCGTTCTCTTCGGGCTTTAGCTCGGGCTTTGGCTCGGGTGTTGGTTCGGCCTTTTTCTCGGTTTTGGGGGCCGGTTTCTTGGCGGGACGGCGGGAAGACACAGGCTTTGTCCGGCTCTCCGGCTTTTCGTTTGCGGTGGTCTCAGCCGTTACCGGGGAGAGTTCCTCTTTGGTGTTGGCTGCGGGGACAGGGGGCTGATCCTGCTCAAGGGCGGTGGTCAGTTTTTCCTCTGCCGCTTTGGCGGGGGCCCCATTCTCCGAGGCTTCCGTCTGTACCGGGGCCGGAGCGGGCTCTTCCGGTTTTTCCACGGCCGGTGCGGCGGCTTCCGGTGCAGGCGAAGAGGACGCCGGAGTTTTGGCCAGGGGCGTCAGCCGGGCATAGGCAAAGGCGCTGTCATGCGCTTTGGGTTCGGCAGGTTTCACCGGTTTTTCCGGCTCCATTTTCGGTGCGGAGACTGGGACTGGTCCAATGCGGGTATAGGCGGCGGGAATTTCCTCCGTACTGGGGGCAGCCGCAGGGGCGAGCTCTTTGGCGGGTATAGCCGGAGCTTTGGGTGCAGACACCGCTGTTTCTGCAGAAGGGGTTGTTCCCGCAGAAACAGTAGGTTCCTTGGAAACGGAGATTTCCTTGGAAATCAGGGATTCCCGGGAAACCGGAGCTCCGGTGGGGGCAGCCGGTTCTCCCTCCGTTTCCGCCTTACCGGCGGCGGGGGAAGAGTTCTGCGGCAGTGCGGTTTCCTCCTTCACAGGGAGAGCCGGCGCTCTTTTTTCTTCCCTTTTGGGGGCACGGTCATAGCGGAGGTTCGCAGGACGGCTATTTTCCCGGCGGCCTTCCGGCTGTGCGGCGGGGGCGCTTTCTTTGGGAACACTGTCTTTGGAGCGGCTATCCGGGGATGCCTCCCCCGGGGCCGTCTCTCTGACGGGACGGGAGGATTCCCCGCGGCGGGGGCGGAAACCACTGCGCCCGCGGCGGGGGGGCCGGCTTCCGGCGGCAGCGGCCAGCTGCTGCTGCTCAATCTGGGCCAGCATCTCCTCCGTGGGAGCAATGGCGATCTGCCGCCGCACGGTGATGGCCTTTTTCCCGAAATCGTATTGATTCCAAAAATCCACCACGCTGTTAAAGCCGTTATCCCGGCTGACGATGACAAAATCGGTATCCTTGTTCTTGGCGATTAAATAACCGCTCATGGTAGCCAGCTGGAAATCCAGATAATTCTTGGCCGATTTGTCGATCTTCAGGTATTTGATTTTCGCCTTGGTGTTGTTCAAAGCGATGTGCGTGTCAAAGGTGATCGAACCGGTGTACACCCCGTAAAACAGGTAAACCCGGTCGCTTTTTTTCAGGGTCTCGATACCGGTCAGACCACTGATGCCGGTATTCTCATAGTCGATGAGATAAATGCTCATAAAAGAGTCTTCTCCGTTCTTTTTAGTTTCAGATGGGTTCCTTATCCCCGGTAGCGGGGGAATTTTTGGGGATTTCCCCTTTTTCGGCATTTTTCGCCGGAAGGATAAGCGGCAGGGGCTGCCCGTTTAGGGCCGCTTGCCATAGATGCTCTCCCCGGTAGCACAGTTTCAGCGAGAAATACGGCCGCTCTTCCCTCAGATAGGAGAGGAAAATCCGATCCCCCTCCCACAGCGGCAGATCCAAAACCTGCCCAATGGGGATCCACCGCAGCACGCCCTCACTGCAATCGGTCATCTTCCCTGAGAAATGGCGGCAGGTGAACAGGTGCATCCACTCGGTTTCGCTCTGATCCGAGACAAAGGTGACCAGCCCCCGGGGCGTCAGCTCCTGCAAAAACAGGCCGGTTTCCTCCCGGGCTTCCCGGCGGATGCAGTCCTCCGGGCTCTCCCCCTCTTCCATGTGGCCGCCGATACCGATCCACTTGCCGGCGTTCAGGTCCTGTTTTTTCTTCACCCGGTGCAGCATCAGGTAGCAGCCGTCCTTTTCCAGGTAGCACAGCGTGGTGTTGGTCATGGTCAGCCCCTCCCCAGTGAGAGAAGCGCCTGTACCCCGTAGCTGATCCCCAGAATGACCGGCTGATGAAGGATATAAATCAGCAGCGCGTGCCGGCCGGTGAACGCAAAAAACGGAATGTGAGAGGCCGCAAAAAACCGGGGGAATTTCCCCTCTTTGGCGAGCCGTCCCAGGAAGACGCCGAAGAAAAAGACGAAAACCCACGGCAGCAGCGGAAAATAGTCCGAGGAGAAAAAGGTGCTGCTGTGAATGCCCAGAGGGCAAAGCCAGTCTCCGCACCCCTCATACCAGCTGCGGGGCAGGGAAACGCCGAAAAAAAGCAGCCCATCCCCGATTTTCCAAAAGCAGAAATACAGCAGGACATTCAGTACAAGACCCCACACAACCGGGATACGGCGGCACAGCGGCTGCAGCAGGGCACACAGCAGCATGCTGAGGGAGAGAAAGTGCAGAATGCCGAAGATAATGCGCTCCTGCGGCAGAATCAGACAGGTGACCAGCGTAACGGCCAGCCCCACCAGCAGCAGCTTTGCGCCGCGCACGGCATTGGAGTGGGAGAAATTGCAGCAGATCCCGGAGATGAGAATGAACAGCCCCGCAAACCACGGTTCGGCCGGCATGAAAAAGTACAGCAGATCCCGCCCGATGGATAATCCGAAGATCGAGGCCAGTGAGTAAAAACCGTGGTAGAAAACCATACAGCATACGGCAAAACCGCGCAGCTCATCCAGAAGGATCAGCCGCTGCTTCTTTTCGGGGATGGAATCCATAACCGCCTGTTCCGGCGGCGGGCACAGCATGTTCAAAAGGTCACCTCATGTTCTGGCAGTGCCGCCCTTTATAGGGAGACTTTACCGTTTATGCAAAAATGTGCTACAATGCTTCTGACAGAAATTATAGCATGAAAGGGGCACCCTTTTCAATGCACAGAAAAAGGAAAGGGGAAAGAAAGCGATGGAAAAAACGTCGATGATGCTGCTTTTTGACTTGGACGGGACGCTGACGTGCTCCCATCCGGGAATTTTGCTGTGTGTACAGCGCGCGTTGGAGGAGATGGGAAAGCCCCTGCCCCCGCAGGAGGAGATGCGCCGTTTTGTGGGTCCGCCGCTGGGGGACAGCTTTCGTTTGCTGGCGGGGCTGAGCGAGACTGAGTGTGAAGAGGCGGTGCGCCGGTACCGGGTGCATTATGAAAAAGAGGGCGCCCTGATGAACGCCCCCTATGAGGGGATTATCCCCATGCTGCACCGTCTGCGGCAGGAGGGATTGTGTTTGGGGGTGGCCACCTCGAAGCCGTCGCGCTTTACCGGGCGGATTCTGGACCATTTTGCACTGACAGATCTGTTTGACGGGGTTTTCTGCGGGGACGAGGACCTGCACCCCCTGACAAAAGGGCAGATTATCGAAAAAGCCATGGAGGCAATGGGCACCATGCCCAGCCAGACCCTGATGGTGGGCGACACACTGTTCGATGCCCGCGGCGCCAGAGAAGCGGGCGTACCGTTTGTCGGGGTACTGTATGGCTATGGAACCCGGGCGGAAATGGAGCAGGAGGGAGCGACCGTTTTTGCCCGCAGCGTGGCGGAATTGCAGGATGCGCTTCTGGAAATGGCAAAATGACAGGACGCAGCCGGTGCGGCAGGCCCTCCGGTGTCGCCAAAAAAAGCACAAAAGAAAAGGGGCTTTTGTAAAAATGGCAGAATTGCCGGGGAAAAAAGCCCCAAAAGCTAATCCGCATCTTGACGATAAAAAAACGGGCGTATATAATTAAACAATATCCCTTTTAGAGGGGTGAATGGGAGAAAAGGAAGTGAGGGCGGATGATCAGCGGTGCGCAGATCATGGTGAGATGTCTGCAGGAAGAACAGGTAGAGGTTGCATTCGGGTATCCCGGTGCGGCGATTTGTCCGTTCTATGATGAGCTTTATCATACGAACATCCGTCATGTGCTGGTACGGCAGGAGCAGAATGCGGCTCACGAGGCCAGCGGCTATGCCCGCAGCAGCGGGAAGGTGGGCGTGTGTATCGTCACCTCGGGCCCCGGGGCTACCAACCTGATTACCGGACTGGCGACGGCGTATATGGATTCGATTCCGCTGGTGGCGATTTCCGGCCAGGTGAACAGCGAACTGCTGGGGCGCGATGTGTTCCAGGAGGCCGATGTGACCGGTGCCTGTGAGTCGTTCACCAAGCACAGTTATCTGGTAAAGAACGCCGCGGATCTGCCGCGGATATTTAAAGAAGCATTTGCTATTGCGTCCACGGGACGGCCCGGCCCGGTGCTGATTGATGTGCCGGTGGATGTGCAGCAGAGCCTGGTGGAAGGGGAGTTCTCCTATCCGGCAGTGGCGGACATTGTGGGGTATAAGCCCCGCACCGAGGGAAACGGTCTGCAGATTAAAAGGGCCCTGACCGCGATTCAGCAGGCCAAACGCCCGCTGATCTGCTGCGGTGGCGGCGTGGTGCTGGCCGGTGCCCGGGAGGAAATGAAGGCGTTTGCTCGTAAGACGGGGATTCCCATTGTGGCCACCATGATGGGAATCGGCGTGATTCCCATGGATACACCCCAGTATCTGGGCATGATCGGAACCCACGGGCGCACTTATGCCAACCGCGCCATGCGCGAGAGCGATCTGATCCTTCTGTGCGGCGCCCGCGTGGGCGACCGGGCGATCACCGCTCCCGAGCAAATTGCAAAGAACACTCAGATTATTCATATTGATATCGATCCCGCGGAGATCGGCAAGAATATTCCGGTGGATATTCCCATTGTGGGCGATATTCAGCAGGTGCTGGCCCGCTTTGCCGAGAAGGCCGAGCCGCTGGACATCGAACCGTGGCGGCAGACCGTCATCGGATACAAAACGGCGTACATTCCCACCGGCGAGGACCGGGAGGACTGCGTGGAACCCCGCTCGTTTATTCGCGCCCTGTCCCGGATGATGGACGACACGGCGATTTTAGTGGCGGATGTGGGGCAGAACCAGATCTGGTCGGCCCGAAACTTCAATGTAAAAGAGGGGCGCTTCTTGACGAGCGGCGGCCTGGGCACCATGGGATATGCTCTGCCGGCGGCCATCGGCGCCAAAATCGCCAAGCCCCACCGCCAGGTGGTGGCCATCTGCGGCGACGGGTCGTTCCAGATGAGCATGATGGAGCTGGCGACTGCCTGCCAGCAGCAGGTGCCGGTAAAGCTGATCCTGATGGACAATTCCCGCCTGGGGATGGTCAAAGAACTGCAGGATAAGCTGTACGGCAGCCGGTACGAGGCCACCCTGCTGGACGGCAATCCGGATTTTGTGCAGCTGTGCCGCTCCTATGGCATTACCGCCGTGCGGGCGGAGAGCAACCGTCAGGCGGAGGAATACGCCGCCGAGATGCTCCGCAGCGAAGGCCCCTATGTGCTGGTGTGCCGGGTGGATCCTGATACACCCACCATTTAAGGAAAGGGGTGCCGGAATTATGAAATATACCTTATCGGTGCTGGTGGAAAACCAGCCGGGCGTTCTGTCCAAGGTGGTGGGGCTGTTCAGCCGCCGCGGCTTTAATATCGACTCACTGGCCGTGGGTGAAACGGAGAGCCCCGAGACCTCGCGGATTACCATCGTGGTGGATGGCGACGAGCGCATTGTCGAGCAGGTGGAAAAGCAGCTGAATAAGATTATCCCGGTGATCAAGGTGAAAAACCTGTCCGCCGGAGGGAAGTACCTCAGCTGTGAACTGTGCCTGATCAAAGTAAGCTGTACGGCGGCCCAGCGCCCCGAGGTGATTGAGATCGCCAACATGATGCGCTCGGAGATCATCGACGTGGGGCTGAAAACCGTCACCCTGCGCTTTGCCGGGACGGCGGACCGCGCCGAGACCCTGTTCACCCTGCTGCAGCCCTATGGGGTGCGTGAAATTGTGCGTACCGGTACGATCGCCATGGAAAAAGGCGACGCCGTTACACGCGGCCGGTAACCGGCCGCCTGCCATATAGGAACACGGGCGGGAGATCCCGGCTGTGTTCGGACTACATTGTTCTTTAGGAGGAACGAGAAAATGGTTAGCGAAGACAAGAAGGTAAGATCAGACCTGAAAATCTACTACGAAGCGGATTGCGACATCAATGTGCTCAAGGGAAAGACCGTTGCCATTATCGGCTACGGCAGCCAGGGCCATGCCCATGCGCTGAACCTGCATGACAGCGGCGTCAACGTCATCGTTGGCCTGTATGAGGGCAGCAAGAGCGCTGAGAAGGCCAGAAAGCACGGCTTGACCGTGATGAATGTGGCCGATGCCACCAAGGCCGCCGACATCATTATGATCCTGATCCCCGACGAGCGCCAGGCGGATATGTACAAGAAGGACATCGAGCCCAACCTGACTGAGGGCAAGGCCATCGCGTTTGCCCATGGTTTTAACATTCATTTCGGCCAGATCAAGCCGCCGAAGAACGTGGACGTATTCATGATCGCCCCCAAGGGCCCGGGCCATACCGTCCGCAGCGAATATATCGAGGGCAAGGGTGTACCCTGCCTGGTAGCCATTGAGCAGGACTACACCGGCCACTGCCTGGATGTGGCGCTGGCCTATGGCGCCGGCATCGGCGGTGCCCGTGCGGCCATTATGGAGACCACCTTTAAGATCGAAACCGAGACCGACCTGTTCGGCGAGCAGGCCGTTCTGTGCGGCGGTGTAACCGCCCTGATGCAGGCTGGCTTTGAAACGCTGGTCGAGGCCGGCTATGCCCCCGAGAATGCTTACTTCGAGTGCATCCACGAGATGAAGCTGATCGTTGACCTGATCTACAAGGGTGGCTTCTCCCTCATGCGTTACTCCATCTCCGATACCGCCGAGTTCGGCGATTACGAGACCGGCAAGCGCCTGATCACCGACGAGACCAAGAAGGAAATGAAGAAGATCCTGTCCGAAATTCAGGACGGCACCTTCGCCTCCAAGTGGATTGCCGAGAACAAGAACGGCCGCGCTCACTTTAATGCCTGCCGCCGCATCAAGGCCGAGCATCAGCTCGAGGCCGTGGGCGCCGAGCTGCGCAAGATGTACAGCTGGAGTGACGAGGATAAGTATCAGGAATAATCCCATTGCTTTCAAAAAACAGATGAAAAGGGGCGTCCCGGAGAGCGGGGCGCCCCCTTTTTTGGGAAAACACCCGTTAAAAAAATCAAAAAATTTGATAATATTCTGGTAATTTATATAAATTTGCGGTATGATACAAAAAAACAGGCTTCTTTTTAGGGGGGCTTTTCTGTATGTGGGATCGCAGAATTTTAAAACTGAATGCGCGCATGGCCCTGGGAAACGGAAGATACCGAACAGCCCTGCTGGCAACTCTGCTGGCCGGTGTGATCGGCGGGGTATTTCCTTATCTGTACAACTATGCGTTCCAGCGGCAGTACCCAACCTGGTACTACAGCTATTCGACCAATTATACCGGAGCATTCAACTGGCAGAATGGGCCGGCACTTCCCATCGGAGTGCACAGCCTGTTCACCGGACAGGAGAACTGTGTGACGCTGTATGCGGCGTTTGCTTTTTTGTCGTTGCTGTCATCGGTGTTTTTGGCAATCCCCTTGCAGATCGGGCTGGCGCACTTTTATATCCGAAATCACAGCGGTCAGGGCCGGGTGAAGGATGTGTTTGCGGCCTTCCGTCCCGGATATGCCCGCCGACTGGGCGCTTTGCTGACAACGAACATTCTGATTGCCCTGTGGTCCCTCCTGCTGGTAGTGCCCGGAATTATCAAGGCGCTGGAGTATAGCCAGGTCCCTTATCTTCTGGCGGAAAATCCACAGCTGACCGGGCAGCAGGCGCGGCAGATCAGCAGCCGCCTGACCAATGGATCAAAAGGGAAGATCCTGATTTTGCAGCTGTCCTTTTTGGGGTGGTATCTGCTGGCGGCGCTGGCGGCCCAGATTCCGTTTAACATCGTCAATCTGATGGTATTTGCCCGCAGCGGCTTTAATATGAGCGCCTCGATTCCCGGCCAGATGATGCTGGGACTGCTGTCGGCTGTGACGGCGTATTTCGTCGATCCCTATATGGAGGCGACCTTGTGCGAACTCTATCTGTTTTTGCGGGACCGCAGTTTTTATTACCGAATTGTCATGCCGCAGGAACTGGGGTTTTCTCCGGAAAATCCCCCTTATGCCGGATATGGACCGTACCCCGGAACCTGGACCGTCCCCAACGGACCGGGTGTTCCTCCCACGGCTCCGCCATCTACGCCGCCCGGAAATACGGGTGGGCGGTAGGCGCCCCCTTTATGGCGGAAGTGTAAACTTACTTTAAACTTCCTTCGCAGGCTCTTGTGCGCCCGAATTCTTTGGCTATAATGGAGAAAAAAGGAAATTTTCGACAGGAAGGCGTACAGAATATGACTTTTTTTCAGAAGCTGGCATGGAAATTGCAGCAATTTATGACCGGACGGCGCGGTGCGGATCCGTTGTGTATGGCGACGATGATCCTGGGGCTGATTCTCACACTGCTAGGGCAGATCGTAAACGGTGTTGTCGGGGTGATTTTGATTCTGCTGGGATACGCGCTGTATTTCTACACCTTTTTCCGCATGTTCTCCCGTAATTGGCAGGCGCGTGAGAAGGAAAACCAGTGGTTTTTGTCCGGATGGCGCCCGGTGTGCGCCTGGTTCCGGATGCGGCGCACCATCTGGCGGGACAGAAAGGTCTATAAATATTTTCGCTGCCCCCGCTGTCACGACTGGCAGCGGGCGCCCCGGGGAAAGGGGAAAATTCAGGTTCGCTGCCGCGGCTGCTCGCAGGAGTTTTTCCAAAAAACCTGATCCCGCGAAAATTTTTGTTTTTGAAAGCCACAAAAAGAAAATGCTGGGTAACTGGTGCGTTCCGGTTTCCCGGCATTTTTGTGTCCGGGAGGAAAAGGCACACCGCCCAACCTGCGACGGGATTTTTTATGGGGAATTGAGCGTGCGCTCTGTTCTTTTTGTCCGCGAAATGGTATAATAACAATCGTATACGCATTCTGTCAAAAAGAAAGCGGAAATGAAAGGAAAGAAAGGAGACGGTGAAAATGAGGGGAAGAAAAAAACCAAACCGGCCGGTGCGCGCGCTGCTTCTGGCGGCGGTTTTGCTTCTGCTCTCGTTCTCCGGGTGTTCCCCCATCAATATTTCGCCGGAATCCCTGATGAACCCGCCGCTGGCCACCGAGGATCAGGCGGATATTATCGAGCTGCTGCGCAAGGACTGCGGTGGTCAGGATCCGATCATGCGGTACCCGCGCTCTGGGGAATACCGGTCAGCCGTCATCCTGAAGGACTTCACCGGGGGAGAGGGCGGCGCCATCGCCCTGTATCAGACGCCGGACGGTACGGGAACCACCGTCGCGTTTATGACCAAGCGCAGCGGCAGCTGGAAAATTGTCAGCACGTTTGCTAATGTGGCCTCGCAGGTGGACCGGGTGTGCTTCGGGGATCTGAACGGTGACGGGATCGCGGAGACTGTGATCGGCTGGGGCAACCTGCAGAATCAGACCGGGTCGGTCAGTGTGTTTGAATACCGCGGGAGCAAGGTAACGGAGTATCAGCCCGATGCAAATGCCGGGGAGATGGCCCTGGTGGATTTGGATGAGGACGGGAAAGAAGAGCTGTTTCTGGTCACGCTGGCCAGTGCCGACGGCGGAAAAGCGGTAGCGTCGCTGTACAGCCTGCGTGCGGAGGGCAGTCTTTCCAAAATGGCCAGTATGGAGATGAACCAGAGTATCGTGCGGTACACCTCTCTGCAGCTGGGACGCATACAGGAGGACACCCGTGCCCTGGTGGTGGACGGAACGTGTGCTGACGGTACCAGTATCACCCAGGTAATCGGCTGGAACCAGCAGGACCAGATTTTGTCTGCGCTGCTCAGCGACCTGCAGGTAATGGAGACGAGCCGCGGCAGCCAATTGTCCTGCGTGGCGGCGGATGTAAACGGCGATGGCCTGATCGAAATCCCCACAGCGAGGCTGCTGCCGGGAGTGAATGAGGAAGCACTGTCGTGCATTTCGTACCTGGTCTCCTGGAACCAGCTGGACCCGGAAAAGCATGCCCTTACCACCGTGATGAACACCGTCGTCAATTCGGATTCCGGGTATTTGTTCTCGTACCCCGATATGTGGAAAGGGAAAGTCACCTGCAAAAAGGACGGGGACAGCATGGTTTTCCTTTTGGCCGGAGAGGAAACGGAGATCATGCGTATCAGCCAGTTCTCCCTGGGGCGCTGGGGGACGGCGGCCAGCGAGGGGTATGAAGAGCTGGCCGAACAGAACAGTGTGGTCTACGCGGTGAAGCGGGCGCCCTATAAGGGGATCCTGCAGATGGAGCTGGAGGATATCAGCCAGGCCTTCCAGTTGATCGAGGTACAATAAAAGGAGGTTTACGCAGATGGGAAAGAGAATCCTGATTGCCGAGGATGAGAAAGCGATCCGGGAGTTTGTGGTGATTAACCTGCAGCGCGCCGGGTACGAGACGGTGGAGGCGGGCAGCGGTGACGAAGCGCTGGCACTTTACAACCGCGACGGGGGCCGGTTTGATGTGGCGGTGCTGGACATTATGATGCCCGGGCAGTTGAGCGGGCTGGATGTGTGCAAAGAGCTGCGCCGCAAAAGCGGAAATATCGGGATTATTATGCTGTCGGCCCGCGCCCAGGAGATGGATAAGGTAAGCGGCCTGATGATGGGGGCCGACGATTATGTGACCAAGCCCTTCAGCCCCAGCGAGCTGGTGGCCCGGGTGGATGCCGTGTACCGCCGGGTGGCTCTGGCAGGCAAAAACGGAGGCAAGGATGCCGGCGAGGAAATCCAGTCCGGTGAATTTGTGCTGAATTTGCGCAACCGGTACTTAACCCGCCGCGGCGTGCAGATCGAGCTGACACAGGTAGAATTCCAGATTATCGAATATTTCTTCACCCACCCCGGCACGGCACTCAGCCGCACCGATATCCTGCACCATGTATGGGGCGGTGCGTATGTGGGCGAGGAAAAAATTGTGGATGTGAATATCCGTCGCCTGCGCATGAAGGTGGAGGATCAGCCCTCGGCCCCGCGGCACATCGTCACCGTGTGGGGCTATGGCTACCGGTGGGAAGGCTGACCTGAAAACAGAGAAAAAGAACAGGAGGGGACAAAGTGAGAAAAAGCATCATGCGCCGCTGGGTTGTCAATAACCTGAGCATTATCGTGGCCATTCTGGTCACGCTGATTGTCGTCCTCTCCAATCTGGTGTACGCCTATGTGTATAACGGCATCCAGCAGGTACTGAAGGGGCGCAGCGATGAGCTGACCATTATGTTCGCCGATTACAGCGATACCACTCCGGCGCAGTTTTATGTACAGGCCCGCAACTATGTGGAGAATTTCCCGGACAAATCCTCGATGGAGGTATCGGTCATCAACGCCTATGGCAATGCGGTACTTACTTCCACCGGCTTTGCACCGGATAACAGCCAGCCAAAGCCGGATTATGACCAGGCGTGCCGCAGCAGCGAGGGCTTTGGCACCTGGACCGGTACCCTGACCAGCGGGGAAAAGGTAATGGCGGTTACCCGGGTACTGCACGACCAGGACGGGGGCGAGATTGGTGCGATCCGGTATGTGGTCTCGATGGATAAAGCGGATAAGCAGATTTTAACCCTGATTCTGGTGCTGGTGAGCTGCGGTCTGCTGGTGATCGGCTTTGTGGTGGTCTCCAGCGCATTTTTCCTGCGGTCCATTGTCCGGCCCATCCGTCAGGTGGGCGCTTCGGCCCGCCGGATTGCGCAGGGCGACTTTAATGTGCGTATCGAGAAGAAGAGCAATGATGAGCTGGGGTATCTGTGCGATTCTATCAACGAAATGGCGGCCGAACTGGGCACGGCCGAAAAGATGAAGAACGATTTTATCTCCAGCGTTTCCCACGAGCTGCGCACACCGCTGACCGCGATCAAGGGCTGGGCGGAGACGCTGCAGTCCGGCGGGGTGACCGACGGTATGATGGAGCGCGGCATGAGCGTGATTATCCGCGAGAGCGAGCGGTTGTCCGGGTTGGTGGAGGAGCTTCTGGACTTCTCCCGGATGCAGAGCGGCCGGATGACGCTGATGATGGACAAACTGGACATCCTGGCTGAACTGGGTGAGGCTGTTTACATGTTCAGCGAGCGCGCCTCGGCCGAGCACAAGCAGCTTTTGTATGAAGAACCCGAGATGCTACCCCCTGTTCTGGGCGATATCAACCGTCTGCGGCAGGTGTTTGTCAATATCATCGACAACGCCCTGAAATATACCGAAGAGGGCGGTACCATCCAGGTGCAGGTAAAGCTGCTGGGGAACAACATTGTGGTGACCATCAGCGACAACGGCTGTGGAATTCCGGCCGAGCACCTGCCCAAGGTGAAGCAGAAGTTTTACAAGGCCAATCAGACCGTGCGGGGTTCCGGCATCGGGCTGGCGCTGGCCGATGAGATTATCGCGCTGCATTCCGGCACCCTGACCATTGAGAGCCAGGAAAATGTGGGGACGGTGGTCACCATCACCCTGCCCGCGCTGCCCGCAGCCATTTTGGAGAACTCACCCGAAGGAGGAGCATTGTAATCCCATGAGAGAAAAGAGCAAGAAGATCACCAGTATCGGCGGCCAGGCATTGATGGAGGGAATCCTGATGCGAGGGCCGAAAATCACCTCGGTGGCCGTGCGCCAGCCGGATGGAACGCTGGATGTCACCACCCAGCCCACCCGTTTCCTGAAGGACCGGGTTCCGCTGTTCCGGCTGCCGCTGCTGCGTGGAATCGGCGCCATGTACGACTCGCTGTCGGTGGGGTACAAGGCCCTGATGCAGAGCGTGGAGAAGAGCTGCCCGGAGGAGGAAGAGGAACCCTC